>CAYFUT010000021.1:0-1380 GCA_964346395.1 uncultured Halobacteroidaceae bacterium | reverse complement strand
GATATGGTTTCTATGGTTTTCATAGCCAGGGTCGATTTTTACCCTGGATATATAGTTGATAGTTGAGAGTTAAAAGTCTAAGCTTGAGTTGGAGGCTGAGCAAACTGCTAAAATCACCTATGATAATTTATCTAGTTTCTGCCGTAGGTTGTTCAGCGCCAACCGAGCCGTCAAATGCTTAACTCGATTTCGGCTCCCATTAAAGTTAAATTGATAAACTTGCACTTCATCTTCTATCGCAATTGCTAAATAAACCAAACCCACTGGTTTTTCTTCTGTTCCGCCGCCGGGGCCGGCAATTCCAGTAGTAGCCAGACCAATGTCAACTCCGGACTTGTTTTTGACTCCGGCTGCCATTTCTCTAGCCGTCTGTTGACTGACCGCGCCGAATTCTTCTAAAGTTGCTTCTTTAACTCCCAGCAGCTCTCGTTTAGCCTGATTACTGTAACTTACTATTCCCCGGTCAAAATAAGCGGAACTGCCCGGCACGCTAGTTAGACAATCGCCAATCAGACCGCCGGTACAGGACTCCGCTACAGCCAGAGTTAACTCCTGCTCCCAGAGTTTTTCCGCTACCACTTGTTCTAAAGTGTCATCATTATAACCATAAATATAATCACTAATCCGTTCCTGCAGTTTTTCCTCTTCCTGTTCAATTAGTTCTTGAGCTTCAGCCTCCGTCTCTGCTTTAGCAGTTAAACGTATTTTTACTTCCCAGGAATCAGCCAGTAACGCAATCGTGGGATCCGTCTGCTGGTCTACAATATCTTCTATTTTCATTTCCAAATCCGACTCTCCAATTCCGCAGGTTTTGATTACCCGCGAGTGGATTACCTGCTGCCCGATAAATGATTCTTCCTGCAGGTAAGGAATCACCTTTTTCTCCATTAGATATTTCATTTCTCCCGGTACTCCCGGCAGGGAGATAACTATTTTATCATCTTCTGCTACTAAAAAAGCAGGAGCCGTCCCTTTTTTATTTTCGATTATCTTTGCTCCCTCAGGAAAGTAAGCCTGCGTAACATTATTTTCACTCATTTCCCGTCCGCTCTGGTGGAAATAACACTTAACCTGCTCCAGCACTGACTCTGACTTAACTAAATCTCGGCCTAATGCTTCTGCTACTGCCTCGCGGGTGATATCATCCTGAGTTGGCCCTAATCCCCCCGTAGTAATCACCAGACCAGATCGCTCTAAACTATTATGTAAAGTTTCGATTACTCGCTGCTTATTATCCCCAACTGACGCTTTATAATACACATCAATTCCCAATTCTGCTAATTTTTCAGCTAACCAGGCGCTGTTAGTATCTACAATTTGGCCTAGTAATAGCTCAGTACCAATTGTAATTATCTCTGCTTTCATGATTTCCCTCCTTAT
>CAYFUT010000020.1:17526-38688 GCA_964346395.1 uncultured Halobacteroidaceae bacterium | reverse complement strand
AGTTTCTTTAATTAAAATTTCAGCCAATTTAAAATCTATTTTATCATCTACATCAACTGATTTTTCTTTGCTCATTAAATAAGCAAAAGAATTTTCTTTATAAAAATCTTTAAAATTAATAAAATAATCTACCTTAGATAAATATATAGCCCCATTAATTCTATAATAATCAGGCATATCCTGTCTTCTAGTATTTTTAGCTTCATCTAAAAAATTATCTAAAGATAAAGTTTCATCCAACGTATTAATTAATAATGGATTATGATCTGTCTTACAGACACTAATCACAGCATTTGCTTTCTTCTTTATCAATAATTGATAAGCTTCTTTTATATTTTCTTTAGTTCTTAATGGAGAAGTAGGCTGCAAAAGCATAAAATAATCATATTTTTTTTCTTTCCTTTTCATTTCATTCAACGTATGTAATATAACTTCATTAGTACTTGCATAATCATTGGCTAAATAATCTGGTCTTAAAAAAGGAATCTGAGCTCCAAACTTTTCAGCAATTCTAGCATATTTTTTAGAATCTGTAGAAACAATAATATCTTTAAATATTCCACTCTTCTGAGCTGCTTTTATTGTATAAGCAATCATTGGTTTTCCATTTAACTTTTTTATATTTTTATCCTTAAGTCCTTTTGAACCACTTCTAGCCGGAATAATAGCTAATATTTTATTATTGACTTTCATACTTTCTCTCCTTTTACATTAAATCGTAAAATTCTTTTTTTAAATTTAATTCTTCTTCCAATATAAACTTTTCAATTATTTTTTTTATTCTTTTAGAAGGATTTTTACCTTCATAAGGATTACTAACTTTAGTTAGCTTTTCTTGAAACTTTTGTGAATCAATTAATTCTAACGATCTTATAATATCTTTTTTTTCTGGAGCACAATCAACTATAGATTTAGCTTTTACCCTTCCGTTTTGTCTATCTCCTATGTTTACGGTAGGTATCTTAAAACTTGGTGCTTCTATTATTCCGCTTGAAGAATTCCCAATTAGAGTTTTACTGTTCTTTACTAAACTCAAATAATCTTTTACTGGTAAAGAGGCAAAAACATAAGATTTATTATCTTTTTGAACATATTTATCTATTTCCTGATTTATAGCTCTTCCTTCAGTATCAGAATTGGCTTTTATAAATACTTTAGTTAAATCTTTTCTTTCACTTAAAGCAGATAATAATTCTTTCATCTGGCTTTGAGCTGTATTTTTCTCTAAAGTTACCGGATGAAAAACTATAACTACATATTCTCCTCCTAAATCTATTTCTAATTTATCTGCTAGTCCTTGCCGTGAAAAAAGATCTAAATTTAATGCGTTTTCAACTCCCATAGCCCCTACATTAAACACTCTCTCTGGATTTTCTCCTAACTGAATAACTCTTTTCCGATACTCTTTTGTAGAAGTAAAATGCAAATAAGACATTTTCGTCATACTATGCCGAAATGAATCATCAAATGCCCCTTCTGTAATTTCTCCACCATGTAAATGCGCTACTGGAATATTAGCAACCGTTGCTGCTGCCACAGCTGAAAAGGTTTCATATCTATCTCCTAATATTACCACTAAATCAGACTGAAGTCTATCATATGCTTCTGAAAAACTTATTAAAGTTAACCCCATTGATTTAGATACTCCAATAGAAGTATCGGAACTCATTAAAACTTCTACTTTTTCATCAATTTTAAATCCATCTTCTTCTATTTCTTTATACGTAAGACCAAATTCAGGTGATAAATGCATTCCAGTCACTGCTAACTGTAAATTCAGTTTTTCAGAATCATTAATCCGTTTGAGCAAGGGCTTCAGTATCCCATATTCTGCTCTTGTTCCTGTTACCACACACACATCTTTATTCATAATTTAATCAACTCATCTTTTTTAAAATCTCTTTTAGCTATCTTTCCTAATACTTCTTCCCATCTCATAGGATTTATTCCTGTTCCCGGCCTTTTTACAGTCAAATTCTCTTCTGTAAAAATTTCTCCTTGCTCTATATCTGTTTTTGCTATTATACTCTTCCTTACTACTGGTTTATTTTTCTTCTCAGAAGGGGAAGGTTTTTTTATACCATTTCCCATAGCTTTCTCTATATTTCGAATTGATTCAACCATTTCCTTTAACTCTTCCGGTTCTAAACTGGCCCTATGATCAGGCCCCTCCATTGTCTTATCTAGGGTAAAATGTTTTTCAATAACTTCTGCTCCCCTAGCTACTGCTGCCACCGGAACTTCTACTCCTAAAGTGTGATCTGAATATCCTACACTAACCTTAAATGCCTTTTTTATAGTTTGCATTGCTTTTAAATTAACATCTTCCATAGGAGTCGGATATTCTGTATTACAATGAAGCACTATTATCTCTTTTGCCCCTGCTTCTGTTAAGACTTCAAGGGCAGATTCTATTTCAGATAGATTTGCCATTCCCGTAGACATTATAACTTTCTTATTTAAACTGCCTATTCTCCTTAAATAAGGTAAATTAGTTATCTCTCCCGAAGGTATCTTCCATATCTTCATTCCTAACTCATCAAGTAACTCTATACTCTCTAAGTCAAATGGAGAAGACATAAATAATAAACCCTTTTTTCTAGAAAAGTTAATTAATTCTTGATGTTTTTCATAATCTAACTCTAATTTTTTTATCATTTCAAATTGATCTTCTTGTTTATCAGTTGTTTCCTTTTGATAGTCAGCTTTTTCTGCATTTTTTGACGCTAATTTTTCTGCTTTGAAACTCTGAAACTTAACTGCATCAACCCCAGCCCAAGCAGCTTTTTCTATCATTCTCTTTGCTAAATCAATATTTCCATTATGATTTACCCCAGCTTCTGCTATAATAAATGTTTTTCCTCCCATTAGTCCACCCACTTTCTAATTAACCTAAATGCTTCTGCATAATTATATCCTGCTTCATTACCTCGGGATTTAGAATAATTTTTTATACTTTTTATTGATCTAGGATGCGGATAATCTCTTAATTCAGTTTTATATTCTTTCATGGCCAAACACTTATTTTTTAACTGCTTTTCAGTTAGACGAACATATAAATTAGGAATAAAATAATCTTTTGGTTTAGTATCAGACCACTCAGTAGAAGAAGGGGTTTCATAAGCATAAATTTCTTTAACCAGATTTCCCTTAACTGGTCTACAAGCCACAAGAGTGGATTCACATATTAATTTATGGTCTTTATTAACATCTCCTGAATGGTGAGTAAAGATCACTTCTGGCTTAACTGCTTTTATGATTCTTTCTAGTTCTTTATTAAGCTCAACATGTGGTATAGTATCTAATTTCATATCCGGTAATTCCCCAAAATGAACTTCCTCTCCCCCTAAAATTTGATTAGCTCTAACAGCTGCCTGCCTTTTTGCATTCAACCTTTTATTATCGTTTGGATATTGAGTACTAGCCCCTTCAGTTACTATATGAATATATATTTCATACCCTTGTTCACTATACTTTGCTATTGTTCCCCCTACTCCTAACACCTCATCATCAGGATGAGCTGCTATAACCAATACCCTCTTCATAATTTACCTCCTTAAATTCTCATCACCTTTCTGCCATTGAAAATATAAATCATATAAACTTTCAAACTGATTTCCTGAAACATTAAACAATTCATCCGCTAACATTTGTTTTCCGTTATATTCTACTTCCTTTATCAATACTAAACCTTTTCCAGTTTTTACTTTTACTCCTTTACCTTCAATAATTTCTACTCGCTGTCCAGGTTTAGCAGTAAAATTATCTTCTTCAATTAACTCTGAACTCCAAATTATTAACTTCTTATTTTTATGATAAGTAAAAGCACCAGGATAGGGATGAGTTGTTGCTCTTATAAGTTTATCTATCTCAACAGCACTTTCTCGCCAGTCAATTAAGCCATCTTTGGGAGTCCGCTTTGCACAATAAGTAGCTTCTCTTTCATTTTGACTTCTAGCTTCTATCCTATTATTAAGAATATCTTCAATATTATTTCTAATTACCTGCCTTAATTTTTTAATAACTTTATCATATAGTGTTCTAGCAGTTTCACGAGCATCTACTTCAATTTCCTCCTGCACAATTATATCCCCATCATCCATTCCTTCTGTCATATAAAACAAGGTAACTCCCGTTTTTGGTTTTTCTTTTAAAATTGTCCATGGGATTACTGCTCTTCCCCTATCTTTAGGCAATAAAGCCGGATGAAAACCTATACAACCGTAATCAGGAATATCCAATATTTCCTTTTTTATTAATTGAGAAATACCAATTACAAAAATAATATCCGGATTTATTTTTTTTAATCTATCTATATTCTTTTTTTCATTAATACTGTCTATTCCATAAACCTCTATTCCGTTTTCTTCAGCTAAAGGCCGTAGAGATTTAAAATCTGTATTATATTCATTTTGATCTTGAGTAAAAACTGCTTCTATTTCTATATTATTCTTTATTAATTCCTTTAATGCTTCATAACTAGACTCCACTGTTCCTATAAAAACTATTTTCATAGTTAAAATATTCCCCTTTTTTTATTTTCTTTAATAGTTTTTTTTATTTTATTATAATAAATTTTGCTAGAAGATAAATCATTTAAAAGGCTGCTATTCATTCCTACAATACAATTCTTTCCTATTTCAAGTTCATCCTTAATATGCGTACCACTACCCACATAACTATCTCTTCCTATAATTGTATTGCCCCCAATCGAACAATTAAAAGCAATAGAAGACATATCCTTAACTACTGCATCATGCCCTATACTAGTATTACCACAAATTAAAACATGGTCTCCCAATTTTACATTTGCACCTAAAATTGCCTCTGGATAAACTACACATCCTCTACCTAAATCAGCACTTTTACTTACATAAGCATCTTCAGAAACTATATTTGCATACTTCACTTCTTCAGGCTCTAATTTACTTTTTATTTTTGATTTTATAATGGGGTCTCCAACAGCTAACACTAAATAAAAATCACTAAATTCTTTTTTTACTTGTTCAAAATTATAAATATTAAAATTATCAATTTTTTTTCCTGCCTTATTGTCATCAATAAATCCTAAAATATTAGCTTTATTCTCTGTTAAAATCATATCTGCTATATCTCTTCCTAAACCGCCAGCTCCATAAATAATAATATTTTTCATAATTACACCTTAAATTCTTTTAATTTTTCTATTACCTGTAATACTTGTTCTTTAGTTAAGTTTGTACTACAGGGCATATTTATTAAATTATCCGCATAATATTGAGCTCTTTCAATTTTATAAGCAAAACAATCTTCAAAAGGCTTTTGATTGCTCATTAAGTCCCAAAGCGGACGAGCTTGAATTCCTACATCATTTAATTTTGTCAACAATTCACCTCTATCAATCCCATATTTCTTTTCATCAACTACTACCGAATAAAACCAATAATTAGGTCTTGTTCCTTTATTAAAAGGCAACAGTTTCAATCCTTCTATATTTTTTATCTCTTGCTTATATAAATTATAATTTTCTTTTTTAGTTGCTACAAAATCTTCTATTCTATCCATCTGCTTTGTACCAAAGGCAGCAGCAATATTAGTAAGCCGATAATTATAACCTATTTCATCATGCTGATAATAAAGGGGGTCAGTTTTTGCTTGAGCAGCAAGAAATCTAGCTCTTTCTAATAATTTTTCATCTTTAGCAACAATCATTCCTCCTCCTCCAGTAGTTAATATTTTATTGGCATTAAAAGAGAAAATTCCTAAATCCCCTATTGTTCCAGTATGTTTTCCTTCATACTTTCCGGCAATATAGAAAGATCCCAAAGATTCAGCAGCATCTTCTACTACTTTTAAATTATATTTATTAGCTATTTGCATTACTCTTTCCATATTAATTGGATTACCAAAAACATGTACTACACATAAAGCTTTTATAATCCTACCACTCTCTTGATTTTTTAATCCTTCGTCAGTCAGTTCACAGTGGTTTTCCAAAAACTCCTCTAATTTATCTAAATTCATATTTAGACTATCATCACAATCAATAAAAACAGGCTCTGCTCCTAAATATTTAATAGGATTAACAGTTGCTATAAACGTAACAGTAGGCACTATTACTTCATCTCCTGCTTCTACTCCCAATAATCTATATCCAACATGAAGTCCTGCTGTTCCACTTTGAACTCCTACTGCTTCATTTACTCCCGTATAGTTAGCTACTTTTTCTTCAAACTCTGCTATAAACTTACCCCCAGTAGATACCCAACCAGTTTCTATACACTCTTCTATATTTTCAAGAATATCCTTAGATAAATTAGGTACTGATAAAGGTATATCCAAGCTCATTAAAATCCCCTCACTATTTATATTCTACTTCTTTATAACTTGGTACTAACTCTTTCAATTGCGCCTTCATTCTTTCTTTATCAAAACTATTTACTGCTTGCCTCAATTCATCTAAACCCTCTTTAATATTTAAATCTTTACTCTTTATTCCCGCTATAAATATCTTTTCATTATCTGTTTTTTGACACGAATCTATGTCATATAATAATTCCTCATGTAATTTCTCTCCAGGCCTTAACCCAGTTATCTTAATATCTACATCTTCTCCTAGTTTTAACCCAGATAATTCTATTAGCTGTTTAGCTAAATCCATTATTTTTATTGGCTCCCCCATATCCAACACAAAAACTTCTCCACCACTTCCTATATAACCTGCTTCTAATACAAGCTGAGCAGCTTCAGAAATAGTCATAAAATACCTGGTCACATCTTTATGAGTTACCGTTAAATCTCTGCCCTCTTTTAACAAAGATTTAAATAAAGGAATTACACTACCATTACTCCCAAGTACATTCCCAAATCTTACAGCCATATATTGAGTTTTCGACTTTTTATTCTCTTTTTCCAAAATGATTTCTGCTAATCGTTTAGTTGCTCCCATAACATTAGTAGGATTTACAGCCTTATCTGTAGAAATAAAAATAAACTTATCCACACTATACTTATTGGAAACTTCTATAAGATTCTTAGTTCCAAAAATATTATTCTTAATTGCCTCTGCTATATTTTTTTCCATCAACGGCACATGTTTATGAGCCGCCACATGAAAAACAATATCAGGTTCATATATATTAAATATATATTCAAGTTTCTTTTTTTCTCTTATATTACAAATTTCTAAATCAATATTTATCTTTTCATAATGTCTTTTTAAATATAAATTTAAAAAATATAAATCATTTTCATTGATATCTAACATAACTAATTTTTCCGGTTCATATTTAATAATTTGTTTGCACAATTCGCTACCAATTGAACCTGCTGCTCCTGTTACAAGTATTAACTTATTATCAATATATTCGGTTACATTTTTTTTATTTATATTAACAGGTTTTCTTCCTAATAAATCCTCTACTTTAACCTCACGTAACTGTTTTGTAAATGGTTCATCTTTCAATAACTCTTCAAAAGTTGGTAATATCTGAATATCTATCTTTTCTTTCTTTACTTTATTATATATTTCTTCTACTTTGTCATGAGTTATAGTTGTAGTTGCTACAATAACTTTATCTACTACATATTGATTAATAAAATATTCAATATTATCATGATGCCCTAATACTTCATAACCACGAATTATTTTTTCATGTTTATTTTCATCAGCATCCAAAAAACCAATTACATTATAATTAAATTCCCCATTTCCCCTTAATATTTCATCGAGAACATGTTTTCCTGCACTTCCAGCTCCTATTATTAATAAATTTTTCATATGCTTTCACCCATTTATTTTATTAGTTTTATAATACAATTTTAAATTTATAAAAGCAATGTATAATATTCCTTGTTTCTAAAATCATTTATATAACATTAAAATTAATTTTTCTTGACTAGTATTTTCCTATTAGCTCTATTTATGTTTTTGATGATGATTGCTTTGAAACATGAGTTTGAAGTTTTTGTTCATAAAAATCAACGTACTCAGAATCTATATTATCCCTTAAAAAATCAATATATTTTGATTTAATAGTCTCTATCAAGTTAGCAGATAAATCAAATTTCAAAAAATCTTCCGGAATTTTTGAAATATTAAACAAACTATAAATTTCATCTAATTGCTTCTTGTTTGCAAATTTTACAAATCTTCTAGGAACCCATTGTGAACTATGTGAGTATTGCTTTAATAACTCATCCTTTTCTTGCCTATACATCCGTTTATAATTTTTTGAATCTATTAAAGTATTCAATAAAATACTAGACATTTCGTTCAATTTTGAAAGTATAAATAACCTTTCCAGGCCAAAAGATTTATTAGGTTTGCTTGTTAATCGTTTTTTTGGAATAGGTACCTCAAATTTTTCAGAAATAATATTCCAAAATTGATCCTCATTATCTTTTAAAATTTCAAAGGGAATAAGCAAAATATTATTAAAATATCTTCGATAAGAATTTACAATAAATTCAAGATTAAAAGCATGAGTTAATAATCGAAAGTTAGTATCAACAAACCTTTGAGCTGATCCACTTCCCCCTTGTTTAAGAAATTGATTAAATATAGATTTTATCCAAGAAATAGGCTCCCTAACAACAATCAATAAATTTTCTGTTTTAGCTGCTGATAAATTACCCAAAATCTGACTTGAATAATCAATAAACTGGGGAATTTTATGCTGAAAATTAATATCATTAATATAAGCTAAAGATAAACCTTCATTACTGATGACAATTTCTTGACCCAATTCTTGGTTTGGATCTTTACTTATATTTGCTGTAACCTCTTCGAGGTTATCTTTTTTTACAGCAGATCTTAATTGATTAACAAATTTAAAAGTACCTTTTTTTGATAAACAATAAGAATCATCTTCAAACCAAACACTTTGCATATAAGTAGAAGCTGTTTTCATCATCCCTATATGTAAAAAACCAATATCCATTTATTATCACCTAACCTTTTTAATCTTTATGCTTTATATTAAGTCTCTAATTTTATATTGTGAAAAATACAAACTGTCTTCTTATTTTTTATAAGGAAATAAAATACTATTTTTAACTCGTTCATACCCATCTTCTAGGTACATTACTCTATATATAAAATTAATCTTTTGATAAGCCAACATATACTTTTATCTTTTTCACCTAGTTTTTATTTTTTTTACTAATTTTAAATAATCTTTAAGCATAGGTAATAATTCATATTCTAATAAATCACCAATCAGCACTAAATCCTGGTTTTCCATAGCAGTAAATAATTCTTGTAATACTTCCTGCCACTCTTTAATAAACTTCTTAATATTAAATTCATTTATATTATTAAGATTAATTTCTGAACTATCTTCTAACTTTTCAATTAATAAACTTAACCATTCTAATCCCTCAAGTAAGTCAGACAACATTGTATATCCTTTTAACTCATTCCCTTGCCGAAATTTTGCCACAATTTCTTCTATCCCTGAAATTGCCCGCGGCAAATAATTCTCCGCTTCTTCTAAACTTTCCACTTCTAGTTCTGCAATTTCTTTTACTTCTATTTCTAACTTTTCTATCGGCTTAATTTCTTCTATTTCTTTTTCACTACTATTACTAATATTCTGACCATCTGCTTGTAAATCAGATATAATGTAACCTCTATCAGTAAAAAAATCAAACACGTCCCCTACATTTTCAAAACCATAACCTTCTAAATCAACTTCAGTCCCTCGAATTATTATTTCCATTTAATTTTCCTCCTCAAGCTTCTTTTCCAATTTTTTTACTTCTTCTCGCAGTATTTCTCCAACTTGCTGACTACCGGTTAATAACCTATTATATAAATCAGTTAATTTACTCAATAATGCTTCATTAGAATCAACCTGCTCATCTGCTAAATAACCATTCATCAATTTATTGACTTGCTGCGAAAACAAATCATGAAATTTTGACTTAAAAAAGATTAACTCATCACTTGCTTCATAAATTTGTTCATTTATCCTACCTAATTTTTGTTTTAAGATATCAAAATTTTCCGTCCCTGTAAACAAGCTAGTTATTAAATCATCAACCAATTCCAATCCCTGGTTAGCCTTTTTCTCTAGTTTCCCAATCCGTTCACCAGATTTTTTTAAAGCTGTAATTAATTCTTCATTCAACTCTGAATCATATTTATCTATTTTCTCAGTTAATATTCTTTTAGCCTCTACAGTTCCGTTACAATATTCTTCTGCTATTTTTTTTAATTCCATTACTTCTGTTCCCTCAATTCGCGCTCCACCTTCAGTAGCATCAATAATATCTAAAGCTTCTTCTTTCTTTTTTAATTCAGGTAGGTTATTATTAAACCAACGAAGATAATTATAATAATCATTCCTAGTCCAGATCATATCACCATTAATATCTTCAATTTTAAAATACTTCCGCTGCGGAGATTCTTTTTTTGAATCTTCTACACTTTGTTCTACTATACTTCCTTTAGAATGAGTTCGACCATTACTGAAAGCTAAATCTTGTCCTACAAAAATAATCGGATTACCGCCCAAACTATAAGCTAAACCGAAGGCAGAATGAGATACTGAACCCCCGGAAATTATTCGTCCTTTATCATCAATATACTTTTCTAACCAAGCAGTAATTATCTCACTTTGATCAATAGTAGTTACTATTTTAGGGCCCGGCCACTCTTGAATAATTTGCGGCTGAATTAATCCTGGAAAGGCAAGCACAGTATCGCTGAATTTCTTTTTATCAAGGCCTTCAAACACTTCTATTAATTTTTTAGTACTATCAATCAAAATTATAATATCAGGAATTATATCATGAGCTAGCAAAGTATTCAAGGCCATACTAACCGAAATAATAATTACTTTATCTTTCATTTCTTTTAACTGTTCTACATTCTTATTCAAAGAAGGCCCGGCTGCTGCAACTACTACTGGCTGGTCTTCAAATAAGTTCTCAAGATAATTAAAGCCTGGATTAACAATAATATCCTGTAGATTATGTAGAGAATTTATGTTCCACTCCTTACCAGCTTTTAACGTAGTAGCTCTATTCCGCGTCAATAAATTCGCAATTTCACTTAATTCATCTTTAACCTTATCATAAAATTGAGGATCCAATTTAAAGATAGGTGTCCAGGGAATAAATTTTATATCAATAAATATAAAATTAGGCAGCTTAAATTTAATAAATTTAGATAATTGATTATCATCAATTTCTTTTACTACAAAAAAATCAACATTTTGGTGGGCAAACAGAGAAGTAAAATCATTATACCTTAATGCTTCTTTAAATAAACTTCCCTTTTTTTCTATCACAACCAGCTTTATATCTTTATTTTTTATCCTCTCAAACAACTCCAACACATTATACCCTAATCCCATCCCCATAACTATAATTATATCTAACTTTTCTAATGATATATCTAACTTATCATCTAAAAATCTAGCTGCTTCTTTCCTTGGGTTGTACTTACTATGCAGTAAATTTTCCTTTTCAGCTAATTTCAAGTTTACTGTTTTATCCCCATTTTTAGCCGACAAAATTTCATAATCCACTTCTTCTTCAACTTCTTCTAGTCCGTCAGCTATCTTTGGATATTCTCTGTGCAAAACTTCCAGGTTTTTTTGGAACACAACTAGTCAACTCCTTTATCTATCAGTAAAAAGAACTTAGGATTTAAATCCTAAGTTCTTAAAATTATTTAATCTACATTATACTTCCTAACCCAAGCCCATTGAACCTATTTGGGAAGACAACCAACTTTGCTGACTCTGCATTTCATTCATCATCTGTTCCATTCTCGAAAATTTCTGTTTAAGATTTTCCCGCCTAATTTCTAATCTGTCTTCCGTATTTTCAATGCTATTATTTATAGAGCTAATTTCATCTTGTAAAGTTGATGTCCTCTCTTTTACATAACCATCATAACTGCTACCTCCGGCTGAATATATCCCAAAACCTATAGCCTGTTCTACCTCTTCTGTAACCCGAGGGACAATTCCTTCTGCCCCTGTAAACATCTGCTTTACATCAGATAAGTTATTCTCTAGAGCAGACTCAAAATCAGATTCATTTAAAGACAAACTACCGTCATCATTAACAGACAGTCCTAACATCGAACCTGTATTCCGCTCAAACTTATCCGGCAATTTAAGATCCTTTAAAACCTGAGCATCACTGGCTGATAAATCAACTGGCCCATCCTGACCTTCGATAACTAATCTGTTGTCTTCTACATAAACATCTTTTACTCCAGCCGTTCCTTCAATTGCACTTACAATTTGGCTTTGGTCATAACCTCCATCCAAAGTTACTGTTTCTCCACCTATATCCAAAGTCTTATTCGTTCCTGCCGCCCAAGAAAGCGGGTTAGAGTCTAACTTTTCCGTGGAAGTCACGCTGTTTGACGGAGCAATAATACTATTATATAGTCGAGATTCCAAAGTCTTTAAGGTGGCATCTCCCTGCAGTTTTCCCTCTTTACCACCGTACTCAGCTAACTTATCATGTAAACTATTATAAGCATCAACAAAACCTTGTATCTTTTCTTTAATCCCTTCAGTATCTTTACTAATATCTACAGTAGCAGTAGTACCAACTTTCCCCTTTAAATTAAAAGTTACTCCTTCTACTGCATCGCTTATCTCGTTAGAACCTTTAGTCATGCTGACTCCATTGACCTCTAAAGTTACATCAGTAGCTTCCTGTAATAAAGGTGCTGTGCCTAATTTAACAGTACCGTCGGTAGCCACTCCATCTTCTAAATCTAGTCCTAAATCACCTTCTAAAAAACCACCGCCATCATTATTATCACCATCACTATCCGTAAACGTAATTCGATTACTGGCACCAGTTTCATTACTTTCTACTACTAATTTATTATCAATTATACTAGCAGTCACTCCTGCTCCGGCATCATTTATCTTTCCTTTAATATCTTCTAAGGTATCTGTATCAGACAAATCAATAGTTTCTCCATTGATATCAAAATCATCTCCATTATCAATCTTGCCGTCATCTATATCCTGCTGTGATAAAAGCTGCACTCTCTCTTTAGTAGCCAAAGTACCGCTGGTAACTTTAACATCATAACTACCACTACTGGCAGTTGAATCAACATTAGCCGTTACTACCTCTTCATCACTACTGTTGGTCGTCATTTGATCAAATGCATTATCTAGAGAAGTAACATCATTTTTAAATATATTTTCTGCTTCCGTGCGAAAAGTATCCAGCTGAGTATTTAGTTCCTGCCAAGCACTTATTTTTTTATTAATTCCTTGTTTTTCATCTTCCATTCTTCGAATCGGCTGCCGCTCTAAATACATCAACTGCTGAATCATCTGCTCAGTATTAACCCCTGAGCTTCCGCCCATTGATATCGACATTTAAACCACCTCCTGCTAGAATAAAAGAGCCCACCGACAAAACTGCCGGTCGGCTCTTTTAATCCTTTCCTTAATTATTTATTATCCAAGAACTTGTAGTACTGATTGAGATTTCTGATTAGCCTGAGATAACATAGCAGTACCAGCCTGCTGTAGCACCTGCTGCTTAGTCATATTAGACATCTGCTTAGCCATATCAGTATCCCGAATTCTAGATTCAGACGCCTGTAGGTTTTCTCTAGTTGTATCTAAATTCTTAATAGTATGCTCTAATCGGTTCTGAACTGCACCTAAATTAGCTCTAGTACTGGATACCTGATTAATTGCACTGTCAATTTGTGCAATGGCAGATTCAGCTCCACTCATAGTCGAAATATCAAGTCCACTAACACCTAGAGCTCCTGCAGTTTGAGTGGAAATCTCTTGCTGAATAGTTTGGTTTTCATTAGGCCCGATATGGAAAGAAATTTCACTACCACTAGCATAATTACCGTCAAGTAATGTTTCATCATTAAACTCAGTCTGTTCAGCAATTCTAGTGACTTCCTCTTGCAACTGACCAACCTCTTCGTTTAACTTCTGCCGGTCTTCATCACTGTTAACTCCGTTTGCTGCCTGAACAGATAGATCCCGCATTCTTCTTAAAATATTATGCGTCTCTCCTAATGCTCCCTCAGCAGTCTGGATGAAAGAAACACCATCTTGAGCATTTCGCGAAGCTGTCTCTAAACCGCCAATTTGAGCCCGCATCTTCTCAGAAATAGCCAATCCTGCTGCGTCATCAGCCGCTCGATTAATTCGATAACCAGAAGATAACTTCTCCATCGTCTTGCTCATGTTCTTGTTGTTCACGCTCAAATTTCTCAGTGCATTCATAGAACTTATGTTGTGTTGAATTCTCATTTACATCATCCTCCTTGATGATAGTAGTTTTTTAGAAAGCATCCATGCTTTCTAAATTAAATTTTAATTGGTGTCCGAATAGACACCACAAGTAAATTCGCACTTGCGAATTTACTTGTGCTAGCTATTCGCTTTATATTTTATTTTCCTCGCTTTAATTATCGTTGCATATTAAAATTTATTAAACCAACCAGTAGTCTAAAAATACAAATTAAAACTAATTATCTCGTTTTAACTCTATTTTTCTTCACTATTATCCCTTTTTAAATCTTTTTTTAATATTTTCGACAAGTTTTTTACTGATTCTCTTGGCTGAGAAGCAGCCAACTTATTTTCAAGCTTGATCTGACGGTAAACTTCTTCCCTATGAACGGGAATAGATTCCGGTGCTTCAATCCCTAGTTTAACTCTTCCATTATCAACTGCTAGAACTTTAACTTCAATATTATCATCAATAATAATACTTTCCTCTTCTTTTCTAGTTAAAATTAACATTCTATTCCTCCTAGCCCATAACCTCCTGATTTTCCCCTTTTTTCATCAAATAATATCGAGTCGGATAGTCAGTTTCTAGAACAAGTTGTCCACCTTTCTGCTGTTTATGATTAATGATAATTGGAGCTTTTAAATTAGTACTTACATAATTTTTTTCTTCTTGGATAACTACTAACGTATACACTACCATTTCTTGTTTCGTTTTAAGTTTTATTTTTTCTCTAAATTTAGCCGGAATATCAATTTTATAATCAGCTATAAATTCAGTCGGGTCAATCATCATAAATGCTAAATCAGGATCTTCAACTGACTGCAACCAATAAAAGATTTCATCTTCTAAATTATCAATAATTGTGAATTTTGTATAACCCTCAAAACCCAAAATTTCTCTTGCAAACTCAATAATTTTATTTTGATTTACACTTATTTCCCCAAATTGACTAGTATTTATCTCCATATAACTCACCCTTTATCCTTTATAATCTGCTTTTGTACCTCTCACTTCAATTTCTAATCTAGGTTTAGGATTTACATAGAATTGAACTTTATCCATCTTTGCTTCTACCTGCATTGGTTTAAAATCAACTTGCATTTTCACCTTAGTAGACTGGGCTTTAATACTAACTGGCCCCGGATTAACGCTTATTTCCGGTTTAGCCTCCGGAATTGCTTTAACCACTAACTTCTTCTGGTCTTCATACAATTCCTTCTTAGCTGCCTCAGCTATAGTATGGCTCTTTTTTTCTATTTTACTCAGAAAGTCTCCTTCTTTAGCTATTTCAGCAATTCCCTTCTGGGTTTTTCGGGCAGCTAATTTTTCCAAATGTTTGATAAATAAATTAATTTTTTTTCTTCCTAAATCAGCAAAAGATTTACTCTGATCAATCTCTACTTTTGCTGGCGGATTATCAATTTCTAACTTTCCCCCATCGGGAATTGACTTTTCATTTTGGTATTGTAATTGCAGGGTAGACTTGCTTGGTTTTACTTTAAAAGATCCCTTTTGTTTTTCTACCTGTAATCTAGGATCTGTTTTTTGAATTTGAATTTGGGGCAAATTCATACTCCCCACCTCACATTTTTATTTTAGAAAATCGACTAATGTAGGTTGAATTGTCCGCGCCCCCGTCGCCAGAGCAGCCCGATGGACACTCTCTTCTTGTTTTAAATTCATTATCGCTTCTGCCATATCTACATCTTCAATTTCAGATAAACTTTCAGTTTTATTAATTTTCCGATCTTCAAATCTAGCTTCAGTCATTTCTAACCGCTTTTGTCGGGCACCTACTCTTGCTCTTGTGGTTAAAGCCTTTTCAATATGACTATCTATCTTTCCAATTGCAGCTTCAACATCAGCTGAATTAGTAATATTATTACTTAAGTCTTCTAAATCATTAAAAATCTGATTAAACCCACCATCTCCATCTCCATCTGTATCTGCTCCTACTTCATAACCAGAGACATTAATATTTACTTCCACCCCTTCAGCTATTTCTCGATTAATATCGGTATCTGCAGCCATGCCGTAAGCCCCAGACACATTTTGATAGGGTTTTGTTTTGGTTTTTTTACCATTAAAAACATATCTATCGCCGTGTTTAGTATTCCCTAACTGTACTAAATGAGCTTTTAGTTCATCAATTTTTTTAGCTATTTTCTGCCTATCAGACGGAGTATTTGTTTCATTAGCTGCTTGTACGCTTAAATCTCTGGCTTTTCGTAAAGTTTTAATTGTATCTCCTAAACTCTCATCCGTACTTTTCAGCCAATCAATCCCTGATTCTACATTATCTGTATATCGTTCATTAAATTTAATTGCTGTTTTTAGTTTCAAAGCTCTATTAGCATCTAAGGGAGCTTCTGATACTTGCTTGAACTTTTTTCCAGTTGATAACTGGTTCATATATTTATTTAGATCTTTTTCACTATCATGATAATTTCTAACAAAATCATTAATCATTATACCATTAGTAATTCGCGTCACTTTTACCCCTCCTTAGCTAATTTTAATTAAATTTATCGAACAATACTATTCAGCGTAGTAAACAATTCATCCATCTTAGTTACAATTTTAGCAGCTGCATTATATCCCTGCTGATACTTTATCATTTCTGCCATTTCTTCATCAAGCGAAACACCAGATACTTCTTCTCGCTTCTGCTTTAAATTATCGGTGAGCACCTGTTGATTATTCTCCATTCTATTAGCTCGTTCAATAGAAATTCCAATTTTGCTAGTTTCTCGCTCCCAAAAGTCATTAAAATTGGTTCCTCCTATTACTCCATCTTTATTTCTCAACTGGGCAATATCCAACGCATTTTCACCGTCCCCCTGACCTCCACTAGGAGTAGTAGGGTCATTCTCAGCTGCTGCTATAATAGCAGGGTCATTCTTAATAGCATCACGAATTTGAAATTTTTCTGCCTTTTCTTCTCCAGCAGCAAATTCAAAGAAATTTTCCCCGGTAGTACCATTTAAACCAAAACCTGCGCTATGTTCAGTATTTATTTCACTAGCTAATTCTCGGGCCAACTTATCTAGTTTATTCATTTTATAGTCCTGAATTTTTTTCCGCGATTCCATAAACCCTTTAATTTCTCCATCTTTTATTTTAGCTTGATTATTACCTACGCTAAATTCATATTTCTCGTACTGATAATTAACTCCATCAACTGTCTTATCCACTGTTTTAGTTGAATGATTTAATTGGTTTTGATATTTACCGTAAACTATATTAATTCCATTCAAACTGACATTAACTTGATTATCTTTATCTATTTTATAACTTGCATCAGCTATTTTAGATAACTTATCTAATAAATCATCCCGCTTATCCATTAAATCATTAGCCTTTTTACTAGTATCGGTTTCAATCGCTTTAATCTGTTGATTTAATCTAGCAATCCGCTTAGTATGATCATTAAATTTATCTACTCTGCCCTCAATTTCTGACCCAAGTTGCTTCCTATATTCTTTTAAATTTTTAGCAGTATGATTAAATTGAGTAGTTAGAGTAACTCCTTTTTGAATTGCTGCTTCTCTTACTGACATGCTTTCTGGATTATTAGCCACTTCATGAACACTGCTCCAAAATTCATCCATTGTATTTACTAGTCCACCCTGCTCTAACTCATTAAAAATCTTTTCTACTTCCTGTAAGTTTTCTTTCTTAACTGACCATTTACCCAAAGAACGATTTTCACCTCTTAACCGCTGATCTACAAATTGATCTCTGACCCGTTCAATTTTAGATACTTCTACTCCCGTACCAATTTGGCCAGCTCCCGTATTATTATGCAAAGCTGGATACGGATGAGGATCAGTTGCAGTCTGTCGAGCTCGTTGTCTCGAATATTCTTCATTACTAGCATTAGAGATATTATGACCAGTCACATCCATTGATTTTTTTTGAGTTTGTAGCGCCCTCTTTCCAATTTCAATTCCACCAAATGTTGATCCCATCTTTTTCCCTCCCACAGGAAAACAATTTATGATTTCTAATCCTAACTATTTTTGCATTTCTTCTTACGCCTTATGATTAATTACAGCAGAAGCTTTCTGATTTTGACTATCTGCTTGACCACCTTTGCTGTAAGTTCCCTGTTTTTCTTGTCCAGTTAAAGTATTAAGCTCAAGATTTACTAACTGCAAAGCATCTTTAATCAATTTATCATTAGTGTTGTTTAATTCTTGAACTGCTTCTATTATTCTTCTTAACTTATTTTGCACATCAGTTAATTTATTTATTTTATCTTTTTTCTCTATTTTTTCTTTAAGGTGAGATATCTTTTGGTCTCCAATTAAATCAAATCGGTTTTCTTCCAACTCATTAAGTTTTTCAATATGACTTGCTTCTTGTCTAACTATTTTTTCTAGAGCATCTAAATCTTTTTCAATAATTGTCTCTTGCTTGCTTCTAGCTAATCTCTTTATTTTTTTATATAACTGATATTCCTTTTCTAATATTTTAATTACTTTGTTAATTTGTTGCTTCATTAATACTCCTCCTTCATATCTTTCTACTAACTACTTGGTCTAACATCTTTTTTGCCACTTCTTCTCCCTTTACATTATACGTTCCCTGATTAACCTGCTGTTTTAATTCAGCAACCTTTTCTTCCCTAATGGGCGGACTATAGTCAATCTTTCCCTTAACACTCTGTAGCTGCTGTGCTTTTCCTGAAAGCGAAAGTTCATCCTTTTTCTTAGCCCCTTGCGGCCCCTCCGCACGATTGTTTTTCTTAGGACCGTAATTATTCATTATCTTTCCCATTTGGGTAGGATCAATCTTCATTGCTATCACCTGCCTTTATCTGATTTTTACAACTCGTTATCTATTTTTTTAAATACTACCTTAAACTCAATTTATAAAATAATATAAACTTATAATCAAACTTGACCAGGTAAGTATTTTTATCTGATTTTTATCCTTCATAATCAATGTATCTTGTATCATGCGGGATATTAGAATCCCCTGTTTTCAAGCAACCTGTGAGGATATTTCTCCTGACTTTTCAAAATTTTTGTTTACGCTTATGGAGCAGAAGGAAAGAGTAGCTACGAATTAAATGAATCTATGATTTATTTTAGCTACTCTTTCCTGGAACGTAATAAACAAAAATTTTGTAGGAAAGGGAAATACCCTCACAAATTTTCTATACTTATTATCGACCATTTAAAATAAAATTTAAAAATGATTACAGATAATAAAAAAAGTTTAAGGCAAAATAGCTACTTAATAGTATCTTTTCCTGCCTTAAACCCATAAATTGAAAAATTATTTTCTTTTATGTCGATCATGCGTATACATCTTTTCTTTCTCAGCCCTTCTTTTCTTTTTCTTAGATTTTTTTCTCCGTTCGCGACCCTTTAATCCAGCTTCTAATTCTTCCTGACACTCTTCACAAAACCGACCGCTATCAATCTTTTTCCCACACCGTTCACATTCTACTTTTAAGTCCACCCCATCTATCTGTACAAACCTACCTTCCCGAACAAACTTAGTAATTAATTCTTCTGAAACTTCCGTTTCTTCACTAATCTTCTTTACCGTCGCTCCTGGATTGTCCCAGAGATAATCCTTAACAATTCGATACTTTTCTTCTTCTTTTTCCCTGCAGTCTGGACATTTCTTCTCGTTCCCTACCGGTGAAAAAACTTGCTTACACTCTTTACATTTTTTTAATTCCATATTTTACCTCCTAAATATCTCTCTGCTGCTCCGGTGGTTAATTTTATTATTCTTGACTCTCGACAAAATTCCTTCTAATTAAAGAAATCTTTTCCGGTAGCCAGAGTTATCACCCGGACTGACTGAACCCCAGCAGCTAATAGTACCCGGCTAGCTTCGCCGACAGTCGCTCCCGTCGTAAAAATATCATCAACTAATAATATATTCTGGCTACTTAAATCATCCGCAGTAGGGCTAAATATCCCCTGGACATTCTTTATCCGTTCCTCACGCGATAAATCACTCTGCTTGGAAGTTGCTTGTTGGCGCATCAATAATGACCGTACCGGCAGATCTAGATTTGTTCCTAATTCTGACGCCAGCAGTTGAGCTTGGTTAAACCCCCGCTCCTCAAACCGCTCCTCGTGAACTGGAATATAAGTAATTACATCGATCTCAGCCAAGTCATAAAACCGACGGGTGTAAATAGCTAATAACTGCCCTAAGGGGACAGCTAAAGTTCGAGTATTCTCATATTTAAAGGCAGTTATGTATTCTTTTAGACCTCCAGTATAAATCCCCACTGCCCGGGCCAACTGAAAATACCGCTCCCGTGACCGACAGTCCCGACATAACTTTATATCCTCTGCCACTAATTTCCCGCATTTTAAACAATAGTCCTCCCGAATAAATTCAATTTCCTTTAAGCAGTTTTTACATAACCGTATCTGACCCGGCTGGAATTGATCCCCACATCCAGGACAGATAGGAAACTCCGGATAAACTAGGTCAATCAATTTTTTAGCTAAGTAGTTAAAAATTAAAAATCACCACTCTTTATTACAACACTAAAAAATATAATCTCCTAATTTTCTTTCATTATACTTAAATTAACAACTTAAAAAATACAAAGTAAAATAAATAAAGGAATACTTTCTTTATTCCATAATTATATTAGTGAACACACTAAAAAAGAGGTGATAGAATGGACATGAGTATTGCTTCCGCAAGTGCTCAATACAGCCAAACACAAGTACAGCAGGAAGCATCCATGAAAGTAGCAAGTATAGCCCAAGACCAAGCTGAACAACAAGTAGAAAATATCAATAAGTTAGCTGAGTCCCTAGGAGAAGTCACAAATAGTTCTCATCCCACTAAAGGACAGGCAGTTGACGTTTTCGCCTAAACTGCCTGTTTTCTTTTTTTGTCTCCAAAAAATACATTTTCCGGGCCAACTTCCCGCCC
>CAYFUT010000020.1:0-17426 GCA_964346395.1 uncultured Halobacteroidaceae bacterium | reverse complement strand
TTTTTCTCCCTCGCTTCCTGATTCAACTCCTTAATCATATCTCGCGCCGCTACCATTTCCTCAGTGATACTTTCAGCTATAAACCAGACTTTACCTTCCGGATACTGCGGCGAGCGCCCTGACCGGCCGGCCATCTGTATTAAAGTCGACTCATCAAACACGAAATT
The DNA here is from genome assembly GCA_964346395.1 of uncultured Halobacteroidaceae bacterium. Classification (GTDB taxonomy): domain Bacteria; phylum Bacillota; class Halanaerobiia; order Halobacteroidales; family Halobacteroidaceae; genus CAYFUT01. Next base: position 17,259 of record CAYFUT010000020.1, on the reverse strand, counting down.
ATGGCCAGCAAATAACACCAATACATTTGCTTTCTCTACCGTCACCCCGCGCTCCATAATCGTAGTCGTTACCAACACCGGATATTCTCCCGCCAGAAATTCTTCTCTTTTTTCCGACCGAGCAGGATCCTGAGCGTGAGTCCCCTGCACCCAGGGTTGTCCATTTATCTGCGGAAAATAGTCCCGCAGTTCAGCACTAACTAGCTCCACCAGCTTACGGGTGGGAACAAACAAAAACACCTGGGCCAACTCCCCTTCAATCGACAGTTCCAATTTATTATAAACTGCTGGGGGCAAGTCTACTACTTCCTTCCGTTCGTCATAAGCTAGTTCTGCTGTTATTAACTTAGGTTCCGGCAGAGGATGGCCGTGGTAGCGCGCGCAGAGCTTAATCAGCTTACTGCGAGGGTTTTGTTTTGCCTGCTGAATCTGTTTCTGGCTGGGAGTTGCCGTCAGCGCCACAAACTTACCTATCGGCTTCTGCGCCTCCTTAACTGCCCGCTTGAGCATTGCACTCCCCTGATAGGGGAAAGCATCTATTTCATCCAGAATCACCAGGTCAAAAGCTTGATAATAGCGCAGTAGTTGATGGGTAGTAGCCGCTACTAACTCAGCCCGCTGGTACCGCTCGCTGCTGCCGCCGTACAGCGCCTTAATATTAACCGACGGAAACGCCTCCCGTAATCTATCCGCCAATTCAATTACTACTCCCTTACGCGGCACCGCAAATAATACCCGCCCGCCCTGATTGAGTACTGCTGCTATTAAAGCAAAAGTAACTTCCGTTTTCCCTGCGCCGCAGACAGCCCAGACTAATCCTTCTTGATAATCTTCATACCAGACCTGCAGTAATTGGTCAGCCACCTGCTGTTGCAGAGCAGTTAACTCAAATTCAAGTTCCGGTTCAATCGATCTTAACTTTAAATCCAAAGAAGTACCAGGAATAATATATAAAGAACGACACAGCCTCGCTTCGCCCATTAACTTGCATTTTGAGCAGTAATAATCCTGGCGATGGCAGCGTTTACAGTCTATACGGGCTACTTGTTTACTCCCGCACCGCTGACAGACAAACTCCCTATTCTGATACTTAACAGCCGGTTCAATTGTTAACTTCCCGGTCAATTGGAGATAAGTTAAAACTTTCCGCAGGTCTGTAGTTCGATACCCCTGTTTCCTTACTAACTGTCTAATCTCCGTTAAATACAGCTTCCGACCGGTAAGTAAATTATAAATCCGCCGGCATTTATCCTCCGGCGGAAAAGAAGCAGCAGCTATCTCTTCACCTTTGATCTGCTGAGGACTAACTGTTACCTGCCAGGAGGTTGTAGAGACCGCTTTCTTGAGCCGAGCTACCTTATTATCTATTATCTGTTGTTTGGGATCTAGACTCCAAAAAAATTTAAGCAGTCCTGATTGAGAAATAGAATAAGCAGTTCCCGGGCTTTTCCGTTCCTGCTCATTAGTTACCTGCCGAAAAAGATAATCACCGATCCCCCGCGGGAGCGGTTCTGTCAGTTGGTATAATTTATATTCACTCTCCTGAAAACTATTTTCCTGTAAATAGTATTTCGCTTCCAGTTCGGGATAGCTGGATAAACCCACTAGATAGCTGTCTTGTCCTACTAACAGGTAAATTACCGGCTGGTAAGTCACAGTTAGCCTCCTAACTTAAGAATACTTATGTAAAATTATACTATCATTTTAATTATATGTCAATTACAGAGCAAAAAAATAACACAGCGCCACAACTTTCCAGCCGCTGTGCTAAAGGACTCTATTCATTAAATGGATTATAAAGCTTTAAATTAAGAGATTCAAAATCTTTTACATTCCTAGTAGCTAAAATTAAACTTTCATTCATAGCAGTAGCAGCAATTACAGCATCCGGTAACTTGATATTATACTTACGCCTAATCTCTATCACTAAATCAACTATTTTATCATTTAGATTAATAACACGAGAATAATTTATAAACTTTTTTGCCTTTATAAAACTCTTATTTGTATGATTTTTAAACCCTAAAAATTCCATCTTCGTAATAACTGAAATTTTAAAATATTCCTGAAAAATTTTATTTACTTTTTTCGACGAATAATCTGGTATATCATTATTAAAATGATAAATAAGAATATTAGTATCCAACAAATACATTATGTCCGGTCCCATTCCTCTCGAATTGCCTTTACTTCCTCTTCTACATTTTCAATGTTGAGTACTCCTCTAAATTCTTCTGGATTAAACTTCTCTATATCTTTTTCTTCTTCTACCGGCAAAACCAATACTTCCACCTGCTTATGTTTCAATTCTTGAGGCAAATTCAAAACTGCATCTAAATCATCACTGTTAATAATTTTACGAACAAAATCCATAATTCCACCCCTCTTTTATTTTTATAGAACCCTCATCAGAGATATTAGCTTCGTTTTGCTCCCATCACGGATACAGCAGGCTTTATCAAGCCTTGCTGCTGGCTTTAGGCCGAGCGCATGTAGTAACTATTCGTTCCCAGACTAAAGCTAGTGGCCAGGTTGAAATCTACCTGCCACAAGGCAATAGAACCCACCCAGCCTGCTGGAAAACACCTAATTTAGCCGATAGAAGCCTCAAAACATCAAATCTAATCTTATTATATCATTTTCCTGAACAAATATTAAGTAAAATTAAAATAAGCGCCCCAGCAAGGGCGCCTAATAATTTATGTAAGTTGAAATTCACCTAGTTCCGACTTTAACTTTTCCTGCAGTTCTTCTATCTTCCGTCTCGCTCTCTGAAGAGCATTATCAACCGTTTTGACACTACCGTCAATTTCCTCAGCAATTTCCTTATAAGACTTTCCCTGGATATAATTATCAAATACATTCCACTCCAATTTAGTTAGCATGTCCTGCAGCTGGCCAGTTACTTCCGTAACCAACTCCTGATTAACATAATTCTTCTCCGGACTATTCTGGTTATCCGGCAGAATATCCAGCAGCGTCCGCCCCCGTCCGCCGTCGTCTTTAGAGTAATTTAACTTTTTATTAATCGAAGTGGAGTTGTTAAGTGGCATATGTTTTTGTCGGTTGGCAGTTTTTATAGCTGATATAAGTTGTCTGCTGACGCACAAATGGGCAAACCCACGAAAAGAAGCCTCTCGCTTAACTTTATAGTCGCGAATTGCTTTATACAGCCCCACCAATCCCTCTTGAATTACATCATCATTATCCAACCCTTTAATATAAAATAATTTAGATTTAGAATATACAATATCAATATTCTTATCAATTAAGTACTCCTCTGCCTGCTTATCCCCCTGCTGAGCCAAATTAACTACATCATTCTCCGGCATTTCTTCATACTTAGTTTTTTTATATTCAGGGTTCTGAACATATTTGCCACTCATTATAATATCCCCACCTTATTTTATATTTTTTAGGTTAGATGCTTGGTTCCTGTATATACTACAGCAAACCATTCTCATTATATCATATCTTACATAAGTAATCAAAAATAACTAATTTTTTCTTACTTTAGACAAATTAACTTACATTCTACTAATTTAAATTAGCCTCATTACAAAAATTATAAGTAATTACCAAAAAAATCATGAATTAAATCGGTAATTATGAGCTAGGTAGGCAGCTTAGCTGAAAACTTTTTCACTAAGCTGAAAAATAAGGATTGACCTTGCAGAACTTAATTAGATAAAATTCGCCAAAAGTTCTCCTAAATTTCCTCCGGCAATAATATAAATAATAGCTACCAAAATAACTATTAAGCTCGCCAGTAACCCCGTTTCAACTAATTGAAATTTTTTCTTTCCCATATTCTTATCACCCTATTACCCCTGATAATGCATCTATATTATAACATAAACCTGCTTACTAATACAATACATGTCCGCTAAAAATTAGGAAAAATAAGTTTATAAGCGGTTAATAATAAAATAGCAGGGCTGCAGCAGCCCCGCTATCAGAATCAAATTACATTTTTTCTCGTTCTTGATATCTAGTATGCAGCAAGTGGTGGGCGTCTCCACTCAATGGTTCCCCTAAATATTCTTCATATAACTTAATAACTGCCGGATTCTTATGCGACTTGCGGATAGTATCTGCTTCATCAATATTTCTCAATCCTTCGCCCCGTTTAGCCTTAATTTCTTTCGTGGCCGGTACGGGTTGACCCCCGCCGCCTACACAGCCGTTCGGACAGGCCATAATTTCAATAAAGTCGTACTCCGATTCACCGGCTCTAACTTCATCTAAAATCTCAGCCGCATTATCTAAACCATTGGCAATTGCTACCTTTACTTCCCGGTCGCCAATTTCTACGGTAGCCTCATTAATTCCTTCAAAGCCGAGGTTCAGCTTATCGACAGTACCGCCGATCAATTTTTCCTTCACTGTTCGTAAAGCGGCCTCCGAGACACCGCCGGTTGTACCAAAGATAGTTCCAGCACCAGTAACGGCTCCCATCAGACTATCGTATTCATCTTCAACAAGTTCTGCAAAATCAATACCCATTTCTTTAATCATTCGGGCTGTTTCTCTAGTGGTCAAAACAGCATCAGTTTCCGAAGCCGTTTCGATTAATTCCTCCCGATTCATCTCAAACTTCTTGGCTGTACACGGCATCACCGCTACTGTATAGATATCTTCGGCGTCAATCCCCGTTTTCTCTGCATAATAAGTCTTCGACAAAGCCGAGAACATAGACATCGGCGACTTAGCAGAAGATAAATGAGGAATTAAGTCGTGGTAGTTATGCTCACAGAACTTAACCCAACCAGGACAACACGAAGTAATATGCGGTAAATTCTTATTTCCTTCTAACCGCTCTATAAACTCATGCCCCTCTTCCATAATTGTCAAATCGGCTGCAAATTCAGTGGAGAATACTTTGTCGAACCCTAATTTTCTCAGAGCCGTTACCATCTTTCCGCTGACAATAGAGCCGGGTTCCATGCCAAATTCTTCACCGATAGTAGACTGAATGGAAGGAGCAGTTTGAACAATTACATGCTTATCCTCATCTTCTAGCGCTCTCCATACTTTTCTGATCTCCTGCACTTCCGTAATCGCTCCCGTCGGACATACAGTGGCACACTGACCGCAGTTAGCACACATATCCCGCTGCGGAATATCAAATGCCGTCTGGACTACTGCCTGAAAACCGCGGTCAGTAAATTCCAGAGCAGAAACACCCTGTACTTCCTCACAGACTCTTACACAGCGGCCGCAGAGAATACATTTATTCGGATCCCGCTTTAAAGCCGGGCCAACTTCATCCTTCTCATAATCAGTAGTCTCGCCCGAAAAGCTAATTTCAGTAACCCCTAATTCATAAGCAATATCCTGCAGCTCACAGCTCCCATTTTGATCACACGTTAGGCATTCATTCGGATGGTTAGCCAATAACAATTCTACATTAGTGCGGCGAGCATGCCGTGCTTTAGCGCTATTAGTTTTAATCTCCATTCCGTCATTCACCGGAGTTACACACGACGCCAACAGATCTCCGCTTTCTTCATCTTCTACTACACAGACACGGCAGGAACCGTACTCCGTTAAATCAGGATGATAACATAAAGTCGGCAGTTCAATTCCCACTTCCTGAGCAGCTTCTAAAATAGTACTGTCCGCTTCTACTTCCACTGTCTGCCCATCTATAGTTAAACTAACAGTAGACATTTACTGATCACTCCTTACTCTTTTCTATATTCCAGTTAAGTTTTAAATTCATTATTATCCTTCTGAGATAGCATCTACTGGACACTGCTCAGCACAGGCCCCACAAGAAATACAGGCATCTTCATCAATTACATGCGGTTCTTTTGATTCTCCTTCAATCGCATCCACCGGACATACATCTACACATTGCGTACAGCCGATACAGGCGTCTTCATCAATTACATAACCGCTAACTAACTCCTCACAGGCGCCCGCCGGACATTCATTATCATAAATATGAGCTTCATATTCATCTCTAAAGTACTGCAGCGTACTCAATACTGGATTCGGTGCCGACTGGCCTAAACCACATAAAGAAGTTTCCTTAGTATTTTCTGCTAACCGCTCCAGTCGTTCAATATCTCCTTCCTGACCTTCGCCGGAAGTAATCCGCTCTAAAATCTCCAGCATTCGCTTAGTTCCTTCCCGGCAGGGAGTACATTTTCCGCAGGATTCACTCTGAGTAAAATCAAGGAAGAAGCGGGCTACATCGACCATACACGTTTCATTATCCATGACTACTAGACCGCCCGAACCCATCATCGCCCCAGCTTCTAACAGCGAATCATAATCTATCGGCAGATCCATTTTTTCTTTCGGTAAACAGCCGCCGGAGGGTCCTCCCGTCTGCACTGCTTTAAATTCATTATCATCGGCAATTCCGCCGCCGACTTCATAAACTATCTCGCGGATAGTAATCCCCATCGGCACTTCAGCTAATCCTGTATTCTTTACCTTACCAGTCAAAGCAAACACCTTAGTACCTTTACTATTTTCAGTACCAATAGAACTAAATTCTTCTGCTCCTTCGCGGACAATTACCGGCACATTAGCATAAGTCTCTACATTATTAATATTTGTCGGCTGACCCCACAAACCAGACTGAGCGGGATACGGCGGTCTCGGTCGCGGCATACCTCGTTCTCCTTCAATTGAAGCCATCAGGGCTGTTTCTTCTCCACAGACAAAAGCTCCCGCACCCTTTTTGATCTGTAATTTGAAATTAAAACCACTGTCAAAAACATTCTCGCCTAATAAGCCGTATTCTTCTGCATCCTCGATAGCTTTCGATAACCGCTCAATTGCCAGCGGGTATTCTGCCCGCACATAGACATAACCTTCATCGGCTCCTATCGCATAGCCAGCAATCAGCATTCCTTCAATTATCCGGTGCGGATCTCCTTCCAGTAGACTCCGGTCCATGAAAGCACCCGGATCCCCTTCATCTGCATTACAGATAACATATTTCTTATCTCCTTCTGAATCATAAGCAAACTGCCACTTTAGTCCGGTTGGAAATCCTCCCCCGCCTCGACCGCGGAGTCCCGAATCTTTTACTTCGTCAATTATTTCCTGCGGTTCCATCTCTGTTAATGCTCTCCCGGCTGCTTCATACCCGTCAGCCGCAATATATTCTTCAATATTTTCCGGATCAATCCGCCCGCAGTTAGATAGTACTAACCTCTCCTGCTTACTATAAAAATCAATATCCTTATATGATGGAATATTTTCTTTACTAATCGGCTCTTCATACAATAAGTCATCTACAATTCTACCCTTTAAGACATGCTCTTCCACTATCGTTTCTGCATCTTCCGGCTCTAATTCACAGTAAAAAACACCCTCCGGATAAACAATCATAATCGGGCCCTTTTCACAAAATCCGTGACAGCCGGTTTCTACTACTTTCACTTCTTCAGCCAGATCGCGAGTAGCTAATTCATCTTTTAATGCTTTCTGCACATCCTTAGAACCGGAAGAAACACATCCTGTTCCCCCACACACTAATATATGGGATCTATACATTGTTCGTTCCATTTCTGCAGCCTCCTTCAAAACTTATAATTAGTCTTCTAGTTTCCCTACTAATAAGTCATCTAATATATTTCCATTGATTACATGTCCTACTACAATCTTTCGAGCATCTTCGGGAGTTACATCTCCATACGTAATCCTATCTTCCCCCGGCATCTTAACATCCACTAGCGGCTCCTTTTCACACATTCCAATACAGCCGGTCTGAGTCACAACTACATCCAAATCCCGCTTATTTACCTCATCCATAATAGCCTGCATAGCCTTCCGGGCTCCAGCAGCAATCCCGCAGGTACCCATCCCGACAATAATCTTCGGTTTATTTTCAGTCTCTCGCGCCTGCAGATCCTTCTGCGCTTGCTCCCTTAATTCTTTTAAATCGTCCAGTGATTTCACAGTAGTCACCTCCGTAATTCAGTTAATCTTTCCGTTAAATAATCCCGCAGCCAGTTTAAAATTTGCGGATTATTAATTGGTACGTCTGCTAACTCTTCTTTTATCTTTCGAGTATCAAAAACAAACTCTTGTTTTCCCACCTGGTGGCGGTAAACTAATTCTAGCTTCGGATTAGAATTTAAAACTGTAATAATCGTACCTACCATATCACCCAGCGGAGCTCTATCTATATGGTCATGCTCAAATTCAGCTACTACTGTCGTCCCCGCTCCCGGCTGTGAACTTAATTGAAAACTCCCAGCACACTGTTCAGCAGCCTCTTTTAACAGCGGCAGCCCCAGACCTACTTCCCGCGTCTGACGAGAAGTTACAAAGGGATCGATCACTTTAGTCTGTTCCTCAGCTGTCATTCCGCAGCCGTCATCAGCAATCTTGATCACTAATTGATTATTTTCTTCCTCCTCTTTGATTACTACTGTTATTACTTCAGCTCCAGCAGCAATCGAATTCTGCACTATATCTAAGATATGCAGCGATAATTCCCGCATAGCAATTATTACTCGTATTGAGCTAAAATATCGGGAATTTCATCGGGATTCAACCGCCCGTGAGTCTCATCATTAATCATAATAACCGGCGCTAAACCACAAGCACCAATACAGGCTACTGATTCTAAAGTAAAGTTCAAATCTTCAGTGGTTTCCCCATCATCTATTTCTAACTCATCTTGCACCTTTTCCAAAATCTTATCTCCACCCCGCACGTGGCAGGCAGTTCCCATGCAGACGCGGATAATATTTTCCCCACGGGGCTGTAAGTGAAACTGAGAATAAAAAGTAGCCACCCCATAAACTTGACTAAAAGAAAGTCCATCAATCTGTTTGGCAATTTCATGCATTACTTCCTGCGGCAAATAACCGTATTCTTCCTGCGCATCCTGTAAGATAGGAATTACATCTTTTGATTTCTTTTTATAATCAGCTAGGATCTCGCGCAGCGGCTGTAAATATTCTTCTAAATTTTCTTGTTCATTTCCACACTGGCATGCCATCATCTCTTACCTCCTTATTTTAGTTTAATAGGATCCCCGGCTAAATCAACCATTTACATTGGAGGTAGGGATTACCCTTTTCTCCCTACAGCAATTAGCCCCTTCCCCTGCCGAAAAACTCCTGATTTTTAGCCAAGAGTCCTCTTTAATTCCATTATAACATTTTTACTCCTATAAAAACTAACATAAGACCAATCAACCGGCTTGTGAAAAGATTCACTTGTCGTAAGTAAATATAATTTTACTGACTAAACCATAAGTGATTATATTTAAAATTTACCTCTTTGTCAATATTGATAATTTTCTATCAATTTAAAAAAATACTACTTTGCTAAAAAAATAACTTAGCTTCTTCAGCCCAAATTTTAGGCTGAAGAAGCCAGTTAATTAACCCGTGATCTTATTGTCAGCTAACTTACCGCTCTCCTGCTGTTCAAATTGAAACTGATCGCGAAAGACCAACCAGTAGACAGCCCCTACTAAAATTGCTCCGCCAACAATATTACCCAAAGTAACAGCCGCTAAATTATGCAGAAATCCACCCCAATTCAGACTAGCCAACTGGCTGCTGCTTACTCCCGTCAACCAAGCAAACTCAGCCTTGGCCATTAGCCCAGCCGGGATATAATACATATTAGCAATACTGTGTTCAAAACCGCCGGCTACAAAAGCCATAATTGGAAACCAGGAAGCAAGGACTTTTCCTACCATATCCTGAGCACCGATGCCCATCCAGACGGCCAGGCAGACTACAAAATTAGCTAATATTCCCCGTAAAAAGGCGGGAAAGAAATCTAATGCTGTCTTCCCAACTGCTATTTTAACATGTAGCGCACCTAAAGCACCTTCGGACAGACTAAAAAATCCGGACTGATAAACCAACCAGCTAAATCCCAGCGCCCCAATAAAATTACCAAGATAAACAAGCACCCAATTATTCAACATCTTCTGCCCGGTAACTTTACCTTCCAAAACTCCTACTGACAGCAGAGTATTTCCGGTAAACAACTCAGCCCCTGCTACCAACACAAGAATCAAACCTACCGGAAATACTGCCCCCTGCACAAACTTAAGTAAACCGTAATTCTCAGCGCTCATCGTATGAACCGCCACGTTAGAAGCATAAGCCCCTAAGGCAATAAAAGCTCCCGCTAATATACCCAATAATAACTGCTGGCCGTTGCTTCTATTTGCTTTCTTCTGACCGACTTCCACTACCGTTTCTGCTATTTCCTGTGGAGCTAATAACTGATCACTCATTGGTGGCCTCCTCTGCATGGTTTGTTTAAAAAATAACATAATATAGTAAAAAAATAACCAGTCAAAAGTTAATAAAGAGTTCAGATTGTTAATATTATATCAAACTTTGCTGGTGTGTCAATCTCTTTTTCCTAAATAGCAGTCTTTTCTCCGGCTACAGCTTATTAATAAGCAATTCGCCCACAATCAGTATAAATATTCATCCGCTTCCCCCGCACAAAGCCCACTAAAGTAATTCCTAATCTACAAGCTAACCGAATCGCTCGGTCCGTAGGAGCCGACCGAGAAACCAACACCGGAATCTGCTGCCGGGCAACTTTCAATAGAATTTCAGCTGAAATTCGGCCGCTAACTGCTAAAATCTTGTCAGCTGCTGCTAATTGATGAATTATTAGGTGCCCTACCAACTTATCTACTGCATTATGCCGCCCAATATCTTCTCTAAAAACTGTTTCTCCGTGGCTGCTATCAGTTAATAAAGCACTATGTACGCCTCCCGTCTGCTGAAATAACTCAGCTGAGCGGTATAGACAGTCCATAATTTCATGAATCTGTTCCGCCTCTACCTGCAGTTCTTCTGCTTCCACCTTAGTCAAATCGACCTCTTCCAGATCAGTATAAAGAATGCTATTGCCGCAGCTGCTAGTTACCACCGGCGTTCCTTGCTTTTCCAGCTGGGGAACAGAAAGTTCAGTGGTTAAGACAACCTGTATCTGATCTCCGTCGCGGTCTATAGTCTTTATCTCTTCCTGCCCGTCAATAAATCCTTCGGCAGCTAAATAACCTACGGCCAGTTCCTCTAACTGCATGGGACTGCAAGCTAAGACTGCTATCTCCTGTCCATTGACTACCACTGCAGCCTGAAATTCTTTAATTACCTGATCTTTAATCTGCTGGACAGAACCGTCCTTTAACTGTAAGATCTGCTGTTCCTTTGTCAATTGCATTTTACCACCTCTTTCACTCAGCTAGCTGCCGTAAAGTATTGAGATCGCGGCGGTAATTGAGATTAAAAAACAACCGCTCCGGATCACCAATTTTTTGCAACTGGTAGTCAGGGATTAAGCGCACATCAACCTGCGAAAAGAAACTCTTAACCTTTAAATTGCCGCGGTTTAACTGGTGCTTAATATGCGGCCAACACCGTTTATTATAAATACCCGCCAGCGGATTTAAATAACCACCATGTTTAGGTACCAAGACATCATAACCTAAAGACTGCCGCCGCAAAAATTGTAAATAATCAGTAGTAATCAGCGGCATATCACAAGCTGCCAGATAGTTATACTGAGTTTCAGAGTGCAGCAGGCCAGTATAAAGGCCCCCGAGGGGACCCTTATCTGGAATTATATCAGTTACTACTTTACCCTGCTGTAAAAAAGAATAAGTCTGGCGGTCATCAACCACTACATAAGTCTGGGCAAAAACTTGATTTAACTTCTTCACCATACGGTTGATCAACTTCTGGCCCTTTATTTCAGTCAACACCTTATTCTGACTGCCGAATCTAGAACTGCTGCCTCCCGCCAAGAGGATAGCATTCATTATTTTGGTTCTACTTTAACAGCTGTAACTTTTAGTTCCGGAATTTTAGACTCCGGATCTAATTCATCATTAGTCAGCCGATTAGCCGGACTTTCTGCATAATGGAACGGCATGAATATTTCGCCCGGTTTAACGCGATCGCTTATCTGAGCAGAAGTTTCTACTTCGCCGCGGCGGGAAGCAACTTTAACGCGATCACCGGCTGTAATTCCTAATTCTTGAGCATCCTGCGAGTTGATTTCTACATAGGCATCCGCTTTATGATCCTCTATCGGCTGTGAGCGCTGGGTCATTGTCCGCGTATGATACTGATAGAGCATCCTTCCAGTCATCATCACATAGTTATATTCAGCATCAGTTTCTTCAATCGGCGGCACATAATCAACCGGATAAAACTTACCTACTCCGCGGGCAAATTCACCCTGGTGTAAATACTTTGTCCCCGGGTGGTCTCCATCAGGACACGGCCACTGGAGTCCTTTCTCTCCCAACCGATCATAGCTAATTCCTCCGTAAATAGGAGTTACTTCCGCTATTTCATCCATGATTTCCGCCGGCGAATCATAATCCATTTCATAGCCAAAGCGGTCAGCTAAGGCACAGACAATCTCCCAATCGGGTTTTGCTTCTCCCGGCGGATCAACCGCCTTCCGCACCCGCTGGATTCTGCGTTCTGTATTGGTAAACGTACCGTCTTTCTCTGCAAAGCAGGCTGCCGGCAGCACTACATCCGCATACTCGGCTGTTTCTGTCAAAAAGATATCCTGAACAGCCAGAAACTCAAGTTCTTCTAAGGCTGCTTCAATATGCTGTTGATTAGGATCAGAAATTACCGGATTTTCCCCAACAATATACATTCCTTTTACCTCATCATTATCCACAGCATTAAACATTTCTACTATTGTATAACCAGGTTCACTAGGCAACTCTGTGTTCCAGGCAGCTGCAAATTTTTCCTGCACTTCCGGATCATCTACGCTCTGGTAACCGGGAAATACATCTGGTAAACCGCCTAAATCGCAGGCACCTTGAACATTATTCTGTCCCCGAAGCGGATTGACTCCCGTTCCTTCGCGACCTACATTACCGGTTAACATAGCCAGACAAGCAATAGAGGTTACATTAGCCGTTCCTGATTTATGCTGGGTAATGCCCATTGCATAGTAAATTGCTGCTTTATCCACTGCGGCGTAAATCCGAGCCATCTCCACTATTTTGGCTGCCGGTACCCCAGTAATCTCCTCTACATACTCAGGATCATAGTCTTGAACAGTTTCCTTCACATCTGCTAGTCCTTCCGTCCTAGCTTCTACAAACTCTTCATCATATAATCCTTCTTCAATAATTACATGCATTAACCCGTTAATTAAAGCAATATCAGTTCCCGGTTTCTGATTAACAAATAAATCTGATGCCTCAGTTAACTCAATCTTTCTCGGATCAGCTACTATTAAGTTAGTCCCTTCCGCTGCAGCCCGCTTAATCTTGCTGCCAATTACCGGGTGAGCTTCCGTCGTATTCGAACCAATTACGAAAATTGTATCCGCCTGGTCAACTTCTGCAATTGAATTTGTCATTGCCCCACTACCGAAACTTTTGGCTAGACCAGCCACAGTAGCAGAGTGTCACAAGTGAGCACAGTGGTCAATTGCATTAGTCCCCACTGCTGAGCGCATGAACTTCTGAATTACATAATTTTCTTCATTGGTACAGCGGGCTGAAGTTAAGTTAGCTACTGCCTCGCCTCCTGCTTCTTCTTTAATCTCAGTTAATCTTTCAGCTGTATAATCCAAAGCTTCTTCCCAACTAGCCTCAGTAAATTCACCGTCCTTCTTGATCAGCGGCTTAGTCAAACGATCCGGATGATTAACAAAATCATGGCCGAATCTACCTTTAACGCAAGTTTCTCCCGCCGGATTAGGTAAGCCCTCTTGATAAATAGAACCGACTTCTACTAGCTCATTATCCTTTATTTTTAACTCCAATTGACAGCCGACTCCACAATAAGGACAAGTGGTTCTTACCTTATCATCTAAGTTATATTCGCGGACTTTATTCTTGCTCGGCTTATAAGTTAAAGCTCCTGTCGGACAAATTTCTGCACACTGTCCGCAGTGAACGCAGTTAGAAATCTCATCTTCGATATCATCTCCAAAGCCGGTAAAGACTTTGGCTTCATGACCGCGCTGGGAAAATTCTAAGGCATCGGAAACCTGTATTTCTTTACAGACCCGCACACATCGGCCGCAGAGAATACATTTATCAGCATCAAATTCGATAAAGGGATTATCACTTTCTACCTGCTCCTGCCTATTGTCTAGAGTTCCAAAAGTAGGATCCGTAATCTCGTATTCATAAACTAAATCCTGCAGCTCACAGTTCCCATCTGCTTCACAGGTCATACAGTCATCCGGGTGATTAGACAGTAATAATTCGAGATTTAACTTTCTATTTTCCAGAACCTGCTCAGTAGCAGTTTTTATTTCTAGTCCATCACTAACGGGAGTTGCACAAGCTGGTACTAACTCCCCGCTATTGACATCTTCTACTACACAAACCCGACAAGAGCCGTCGGGAGTTAAATTCGGATGGTGGCATAAAGTAGGGATCTCAATCTCTAACTCTTCTGCTGCTTCTAAAATAGTAGTTCCTGCTTCCACTTCTATTTCTTTTCCATCAATGGTTAAATTAACTGTCGACATGTATCTATCACTCCTTCTCCAGATAAATTTTAAATAACTTTAGTTATCCCCGATAAATAGCATCCGCCGGACACTGATCAGCACAGGCTCCACAGGAAATACAGGCTGCTTCTTCAATTGTATGAGCTACCCCCTGTTCGCCGCTGATAGCATCAACCGGACAAACTTCTACGCAGGCGGTACAGCCTACACATTCTTCCTCATCTATTTTATATCCACCGGCTAATTCACTACAAGCCCCCGCTGGGCAGTACTCTTCTTCAATATGAGCTTCATATTCTTCTCGGAAATACTGGAGAGTACTTAGGACGGGATTCGGAGCACTTTGGCCTAACCCACATAAGGAAGCCTGCTTAATATTGCGACCTAGTTTCTCTAATAGTTCAATATCCCCGGCCTGACCTTCGCCGGCAGTTATCCGCTCTAATATTGCCAGCATCTTTTTCGTTCCTTCCCGACACGGCGTACATTTGCCGCAGGATTCGCTCTGGGTAAAGTCGAGGAAGAACCGGGCTACATCTACCATGCAGGTATCTTCATCCATGACTACTAAACCGCCGGAGCCCATCATTGCTCCTGCATCCAATAGCGAATCATAATCAACCGGCAGATCAAGTTTATCCTCCGGCAGACAACCGCCGGAAGGTCCGCCGATCTGAACTGCTTTGAATTCTTTGTCGCCAGCAATTCCGCCGCCGATGTCATAAATGATTTCTCTTAAAGTAATCCCCATCGGCACTTCTACCAGCCCAGTATTCCTCACATTTCCCGTCAGGGCAAATACCTTGGTTCCAGTGCTGTTTTCAGTCCCAATGCTGCTGTACTCTTCACTGCCCCAGCGGATGATCGCCGGCACATTAGCATAGGTTTCTACATTATTAATATTAGTTGGTCGTTCCCAGAGGCCTTTCTGAGCTGGAAACGGAGGTCTCGGCCGCGGCATACCTCGTTTTCCTTCAATAGAAGCCATCAAAGCTGTTTCTTCACCGCAGACAAAAGCACCTGCTCCCCGCTTAATATGTAAATCAAAATCAAATCCACTGCCGAAAATATCTTCTCCCAGCAGTCCGTACTCTTCTGCCTGTTCAATTGCCTTATTTAACCGCTCAACAGCCAGCGGATATTCATCCCGGACATAAACATAGCCTTCCTCAGCGCCAATTGCATAAGCGCCAATTAACATTCCCTCAATCACTCGGTGCGGGTCACCCTCCAGCAGACTGCGGTCCATGAAAGCTCCGGGGTCGCCTTCATCGGCATTACAGATAATATATTTCTTATCGGTTTCTTCATCCCGGGCAAACTGCCACTTAACGCCCGTCGGAAAACCGCCGCCCCCTCTGCCGCGGAGGCCAGCTTCCTTAACTTCTTCTACTACTTCCTGCGGCTCCAGGGTAGTTAACGCCTGGCCAGCCGCTTCATAACCGTCAGCAGCAATATACTCCTCAATATTTTCCGGATTAATCTGGCCGGAATTCGCTAGAGCAATCCGCTGCTGCTGCTTATAAAAATCAATTTCATTATAAGAAGGAATATTCTCTGCTGTCAGCGGTTCTTTATACAATAAACGGTCTACTGTTCTACCCTTAAGAATATGTTCCTCTACTATTTCTTCCACATCCTCAGGAGTTACTTCACAATAAAAAACTCCCTCCGGATAAACAATCATCAGCGGCCCCTTCTCACAAAAACCGTGGCAGCCGGTTTCAATCATTTTCACTTCTTCAATTAAGTCTCTCTCGGTCAACTCTTTTTCCAGTTCAGCCTGCACTTCCTTACAGCCTGAAGACACACAGCCGGTTCCGCCGCAGACTAAAATATGCGATCTATACATTGTTTGATCCATTTTTCTACCTCCTCACAACTGAATAATTATTCGGTTCGTTTGGCTACTACTAAATCTTCCACTAAATTCCCATTAATTACGTGCTTAGCAACAATCTCTTTAGCTCCTTCTTCTGTTACATCCCCATAGGTGATTTTTTCTTCACCGGGCAGCTTGACATCAACTATCGGCTCTTTTTCACACATTCCTACACAGCCCGTTTGGGTAACAATTGCTTCTACTTCTCTTTTATCTATCTCCTCTAAAATAGTCTGCATTACTTCCCGAGCTCCCGCTGCAATTCCGCAGGTACCCATCCCTACAATAATCTGCGGTTTCCCATCAGTCTGTCTGTTATTCAGCTCTTTTTCTGCTTTGGCTCTGATTTCTCTTAATTCATCTAATGATTTCATCTTTCCCCTCCTAACTTACTTTACTTATACTGCTCAATAATTTCCGGCACATCATCAGGAGTTAATTTGCCGTGCGTATCCTCATTAATCATAATAACGGGCGCTAATCCACAAGCTCCAATACAAGCTACTGATTCTAAAGTAAAGTTCAAGTCCTCAGTAGTCTCTCCGTCTTCAATACCTAACTCAGCTTGGAAGCGGTCCAGAATTTCATCTCCGCCCCGCACATGACAGGCGGTTCCCATACACACTCTAACTATATTTTCTCCCCGCGGTTCTAAGTGAAACTGAGAGTAAAAAGTAGTCACCCCATAGACCTGACTATACGAAATCCCTAATTCGCTAGCAATCTCCTGCAGCACTACCTCCGGCAGATAGCCGTATTCCTCCTGTGCATCCTGCAAAACAGGAATTAAATCTTTTTCTTGTCCTTCATAATCATCAAATACTTCTCGCAGTGGCCTTAAATACTCCTCCAAATTCTCCTCTTGCTGACCGCATTGACATTCCATTTCTGTTTTCTCCCTCCTTTATCAGTCT
>CAYFUT010000019.1:21343-40223 GCA_964346395.1 uncultured Halobacteroidaceae bacterium | reverse complement strand
TCGAGAAGGCGGCAAGACAGTAGGAGCGGGAGTAGTAACTGAAATTATTGAATAATCAGAAAGCAGAAGAAAGTATGGGGAGTTTTTCCTCCTCATCTTTTTTCTGCTTATTGAGAAATGTTAATTCGGAGGTGAAAATAAATGGCTGATAAAAATCGAGATGAAATTCGAATTCGGTTAAAAGGATATGAACATCAATTACTTGATAATTCGGCAAAGAAGATTGTAGATACTGCGAAAAAAACAGGTGCTGAGGTATCAGGTCCTGTTCCTTTGCCGACCAATAAAGAAGTATTTACAGTGCTTCGTTCTCCGCATGGAGATAGCAAAGCTAGAGAACAGTTTGAAATCAGAACTCATAAACGATTAGTAGATATTAAGGAGCCAACCCCAAAAACTATTGATTCCCTAATGCGTTTGGATTTACCAGCCGGGGTTGATATTGAGATAAAATTATAAAGTGTAAGTGAGGAGGTGTAGTGGTAATGAAAGGGATTTTAGGAAAAAAGATTGGTATGACTCAGGTATTTGAAGATGATGGTGAGGTCATACCAGTAACGGTAGTTAAAGCAGGACCGTGTACTGTAGTGCAGAAAAAAACAGAAGAAATTGATGACTACCAGGCAGTTCAGTTAGGATTTGAGGATATTAAAGAGTCCCGAGTTAACCAACCAGAAAAAGGCCATTTTGAGAAGTATGGTATAGAGCCTAAACGATATATTAAAGAATTCAGAGGCGAAGCTGCTGATTTAGAGCCAGGCGATGAAGTTGAAGCAGATGTGTTTGCAGCAGGAGATCTGGTGGATGTGACAGGTATTTCTAAAGGAAAAGGTTTTGCCGGAACAGTTAAGCGCTGGAACTTTAATACTGGCCCTAAAACACACGGCTCTCGTAATTATAGAGCACCTGGTTCGATTGCTCCGGGTAGTTCTGATCCAGCTCGTGTTTTTAAAGGTAAAAAAATGTCGGGTCGCATGGGACGCAACCAGGTTACTATTCAAAATTTGGAAGTTGTTGAAGTTGACCTGGAAAATGACTTGCTATTAATTAAAGGGGCAGTTCCTGGGCCTAAGAAAGGCTTATTAACTATCAAAGAAGCTGTGAAAGAACAGTAAAGCAGTTTTAGGAAGGAGGAATAAAGATGGGAGAAGTTTCATTATATGATACTAAAGGTCAGGCAGTAGGAAATGTTGACCTTAACGAAGAAGTGTTTGCAGTAGAAATAAATGAACATGTGGTTCATGAGGCAGTTACAGCTCAGTTAGCTGCTAAACGAGCCGGTACAGCTAAAACTAAGACTCGTAGTGAAGTTGCAGGTGGAGGTCGTAAGCCGTGGCGTCAGAAAGGCACTGGACGGGCTCGACACGGAAGTATTCGTTCTCCATTGTGGGTTGGCGGAGGAACTACTTTTGGACCGCAGCCGAGAAATTATGAAAAAGATATTCCTAAGAAAGAAAAGAAGTTAGCGGTTAAGTCGGCTTTAACAGATAAAGTTGAAGAAGAAGACTTAATTATAGTTGATGAATTTTCTTTTGAACAGCCGAAAACAAAACAAATGATTACTGTACTTGAAAACTTAGATCTGCAGGATGAGAAAGTATTAATTATCTTGAATGAAAAGGATGAAAATGTATATAAATCTGCTCGCAATATTCCGGGAGTTAGAGTTACTACTGCGGATCGAATTACAGTTTATGATATTGTGAATTATGACAAATTAGTTATGGTTGAATCTGCAATTAGCCCAATCGAGGAGGTGCTAACTGCCTAATGGATTTACGTGATGTAATTGTTGCACCTCATATTTCAGAAGAAAGCATGGCTGACATGGAAGAGAGAAATTGGTATACGTTTGAAGTTGATTTAAAAGCCAATAAACCGCAGATAAAGAAGGCGGTACAGGAAATCTTTGATGTTAAAGTAGATAAAGTAACTACCTGCCGCATGCCCGGAAAAAAACGACGCCGCGGGTATGTAGAAGGCAGTACTCCTGAGTGGAAGAAAGCTAGAGTTAAATTAGCTGATGGAGATACAATTGATGTTTTTGAAGGCGTATAATTTTAGCAAAAGGAGGGTTTAAGTATGGCAATTAAGAAATTTAATCCCACTACTCCTTCGCGGAGATATATGACTGTTGATTCCTTTGCAGAGATAACTAAAAAGGAGCCGGAAGAGTCTTTGTTAGAACCACTAAAAAAATCCGGCGGCCGGAATACTAACGGCCGAGTTACATCTCGCCATCGGGGTGGTGGCCATAAGCGGAAGTATAGAGTGGTTGATTTTAAGCGGGAT
This sequence comes from uncultured Halobacteroidaceae bacterium, assembly GCA_964346395.1. Taxonomy (GTDB): domain Bacteria; phylum Bacillota; class Halanaerobiia; order Halobacteroidales; family Halobacteroidaceae; genus CAYFUT01. The sequence goes on along the minus strand of CAYFUT010000019.1, from coordinate 37,931 downwards.
AAGGATGGTATTCCAGCTAAAGTAGCTGCAATTGAATATGATCCTAATCGTTCTGCTCGGATTGCTCTATTAAATTATGTTGATGGAGAGAAGAGATATATTTTAGCTCCAGAAGGAATAGAAGTTGGAGAGGAATTAGTTTCCGGTGCTGATGCTGAAATAAAGCCGGGGAATGCTTTACTGTTAAAAAATATACCGGTGGGAACACAGATTCATAACGTAGAACTGAAACCGGGGAAAGGCGGACAGTTAGCTCGTTCGGCGGGTTCTTTTGGCCGCGTGATGGCTAAGGAAGATAACTATGCTCATGTCCAGATGCCGTCTAGTGAAGTAAGATTAATTAGTTTAAACTGTAAAGCTACAATTGGTCAAATTGGTAATATTGAACATGAGAATATTACTATTGGTAAAGCAGGGCGCAGCCGTTGGTTAGGTAAACGGCCTACTGTTCGGGGTACAGCAATGAACCCGCATGATCACCCACACGGCGGTGGAGAAGGACGAAAATCTACTGGAAGACATCCTGTAACTCCCTGGGGACAGAAAACGCATGGTAAGCAGACACGGAAGCCGAAGGAATCTGACGGCATGATTGTGAGAAGTCGGCATGCGAAGAAAGCTCGGGAGAAGAATAAATAATTGAAGGGAGGCTAACCAAGTGGCACAGGATAGACCTTATATATCCGAAAAGTTGTTAGCTAAGGTAAAAGAAATGAATGAGAATGATGAGAGTCAGGTAATTAAGACCTGGTCAAGAAGTTCGACTATTTATCCACTGATGGTGGGACATACAATTGCTGTTTATGATGGTAAAGAACATGTTCCGGTCTATATTACAGAAGAAATGGTAGGTCATAAATTAGGTGAATTTGCACCGACTCGTATTTTTCGAGGCCACGGTGAGCATACTGAACGATCTACTGCACTTAAGTAATGAAAAGATAAGTGTGTAAAAGGGGGTTTAATATTATGGAAGCAAAAGCTACTGCTAAACAGGTTCGGATTTCCCCACGCAAAGCAAGATTAGTGGTGGATCTGGTAAGAGGTAAAGATGCGGATGAAGCGCTGGCAATTTTGAAGAATACACCGAAGAAAGCTGCTGAAACTGTGGAAAAGGTATTGAATTCTGCAATAGCAAATGCTGAGCATAATCATGATATGCTCGGAGATCAATTATATATTTCGGAGGCTTACGCTAATGAAGGTCCTACCATGAAGCGGTATCAGCCGCGCGCTATGGGGCAGGCAAGTCCGATTAATAAGCGAACGAGTCATATTACAATTAAAGTAGCCGAAAAGGAGGGATAATGTATGGGACAAAAAATACACCCACATGGGTTTAGAGTTGGTTTTATACAGGATTGGGATGCTAAGTGGTATGCAGATAAGGATGAATATGCTGATTTACTGCATGAAGATTTAGATATTAGAGAACATGTTAAGGAAAAAATGTATCGGGCAGGAATTTCTCGGATTGTAATTAAAAGAGCTGCTGACCGGATAAAAATTGATGTTCATGCTGCTCGACCGGGTATGGTCATTGGAAAAGGCGGTTCGGAAGTGGAAAAATTGCGAAATGAACTGGAAACAATGACTGATACTGATGTACAGGTAAACGTAGTAGAAGTGGAGAATCCAGAGAAAAATGCTCAGCTAGTGGCTGAAAATATCGCTCAGCAACTGGAAAATCGAGTTTCGTTCCGGCGAGCTATGAAGCAGTCTTTAAATAGAGGTATGCGCCAGAGTGGAGTCGAAGGATTTAGAGTCGAATGTTCTGGTCGTTTAGGAGGCGCAGAAATGGCTCGTAATGAAGGATATAGTGAAGGTAGTGTACCGCTGCACACCTTACGAGCTGATATTGATTATGGATTTATTGAAGCTAGTACTACGTATGGTAGTATTGGAGTTAAAGTCTGGATTAATAAAGGAGAAGTGCTACCGGAAGTTAAAGATGAGGATGAAGAGTAATTAGAAAGGAGGCAGCAAAATGTTAGTACCTAAACGTGTAAAGCATAGAAAACAGCACCGCGGGAGAATGAAAGGAAAAGCAAGTCGCGGGACAGAGATTACGTTTGGTGACTATGGATTACAGGCCTTAGAACCGGCTTGGATTACAAATAGACAGATTGAAGCAGCTCGGATTGCAATTACTCGCTATGTACAGCGAGATGGTAAGATGTGGGTTAATATCTTCCCGCATAAGCCAATTACTGCTAAACCAGCTGAAACGCGAATGGGTAGCGGAAAAGGTGAGACTGAACAGTGGGTTGCTGTGGTGAAACCCGGGAGAATAATGTTTGAAGTTGCCGGAGTAGAAAGAGAAAAAGCAGAAGAGGCTATGCGGTTAGCTTCACATAAATTACCGATTGATACTAAATTTGTAAAACGGGAAGATATGGGCGGTGAGCAAGATGAAAGCTGATCAATTACGAGAATTAACAGACCAGGAATTAGACCAGAAGTTGGATGAACTGAAGAGTGAGTTATTCAATCTGCGGTTTCAAAATGCTACTATGCAGTTGGATAATCCAAGTCGAATTCGGGAAGTAAAGAAAACAATTGCTCGGGTAAAGACAATTATGAATGAACGTCGACTGGGGATTAACCAAGCTTAGGAAGGAGGATTCTGATGTCTGAATTAAAGCAGAAGGAAGAAATTGGAAAAGTAGTTAGCGGTAAAATGGATAAAACGGCAGTAGTAGAGGTGGAACGAAAGAAGCAGCACTCATTATATAAGCGGATTATTACCCGTACATCTAAGTTTAAGGCGCATGATGAAAATAATGAGTGCAGTGAAGGCGATAAAGTAAAAATTGTAGAGGCAAATCCGCGGAGTAAGGATAAAAGCTGGGAAGTAAAAGAAATTCTTCGGAAAGCTAAATAATTTAATTGGTTTAGTTGAAGGGAGGTCGAGCCTAATGATTCAAGCTGAATCTAACTTACAGGTAGCTGATAATTCAGGTGCTCGAGAATTATTATGTGTAAAAGTATTAGGAGGATCTGGAAAACGATATGCTACTGTTGGTGATGTAGTGATTGCCACTGTTAAAGAAGCAATTCCGGACGGTATGGTTAATAAAGGAGAAGTTGTAAAGGCAGTAATTGTCCGTACTAAACGAAAAGTCGGCCGCGATGATGGTTCCTATATTAGCTTTAGTGAAAATGCTGCGGTACTAGTAGAGGATAATAATGAACCGACAGGAACGCGAGTCTTCGGCCCGATTGCTCGGGAATTACGGAATAAGAATTATAATCGGATTATTTCTCTGGCTCCGGAAGTATTATAATTGGTAGTTGATTAGAAAGGAGGACAGGAAGATGGGTAATTCGTTGCATGTAAAAAAAGGAGATCAAGTACGAGTCATCGCTGGTAAAGATAAAGATTTAGAAGGAGAGGTTTTGAAGGTTTTTCCTGATGAAAATCGGGTGATTGTGGAGGGAATTAATATTGTAAATAAGCATAAACGCCCGACACAAGATGATCCTCAGGGAGGAATTCAAGACCAGGAGGCGCCAATTCATGCCTCTAATGTGATGTTAGTCTGTGAGCATTGTGGAGAAGCAACGCGAACAGGAAAGAAATTTTTAGATAATGGTGATAAAGTACGTCATTGTAAGCAATGTGGTGAGATTGTAGATTAAGGGGTAGAAAGGAGGTAATAATATGTCAGTTTTAAAAGAAAGATATGAAAATGACATTATTTCCAGTTTAATGGATGAGTTTGAGTATGATAATATAATGGAAGTACCGGAATTAGAAAAAATAGTAGTTAATATGGGAATTGGTGATGCTGGTGAAGATGCTGATCTGCTTGACCAAGCAGTAGAAAGCTTACGAACAATTACTGGTCAGGAGCCAGTAGTTACCCGGGCCAAAAAGTCCGTTGCTAACTTTAAAATTAGAAAAGGAATGCCGATTGGTTGTAAAGTTACTTTACGGGGAGAAAGCATGTATGAGTTTCTTTATAAATTAGTTAATGTTGCTCTGCCCCGAGTAAGAGACTTCCGAGGAGTTTCTGCTAATTCCTTTGACGGTCGCGGAAATTATTCGTTAGGAATAGATAATTATACTGTATTTCCTGAACTTAGTGTTGATGAAGTCGATAAGATTTTAGGAATGGATGTTACAGTAGTCACTAATGCTGAGACAGATGAAGAAGCAAAAGAATTATTATCTTCCTTGGGAATGCCATTCCAAAATTAAATGTAAGGAGGGAAAAATGTGGCTAAAAAAGCTAAGCTGGAAAAAGCTAAAGAGGAACGCAAATATGAAACCCGAGAAGTAAAACGCTGTCGCCGCTGTGGGCGGTCAAAGGGCGTATTACAACGGTTTGAATTATGTCGAATCTGTTTTCGGGAGTTAGCTCATGAAGGAAAGTTACCGGGAGTGCAAAAATCTAGTTGGTAAATGAATAGTCAAAATGTTGAGAGGAGGTAGGTTTTATAATGAGTATGACCGACTCAGTTGCTGATATGTTAACTAGAATTAGAAATGCTAATGAAGTATATAAAGAGAAGATAGATATTCCGGCCTCTAATTTAAAGGAAAATATTGCTAGAGTGCTGTCGGAAGCAGGATTTGTGAGAGATTATAAGCGGATTAATAATGGACCGCAGGGAGTAGTTCGGGTTTATCTTAAGTATGGAGATAATGACGAAAAGGTGATTAGTGGAATTAAGAGAATTAGCAAGCCGGGACTTAGAGTTTATGCTGATAATGATGAGCTGCCGGAAGTCCTGGGTGGTTTAGGAATTGCCATCATTTCTACTTCCCAGGGAGTTATGACTGATAAAGCAGCCCGCAAACAGGGTGTTGGCGGCGAAGTGCTTTGCTACGTATGGTAATTAAAAATGGAGAATGAAAAATGAACGTTAAAACTTGAAAAGATGATGAAATAAATGTACCGACATGATATATCATGTCGACCCCAAGTTATACACATCAAAATTTACAACCTCGGGAGGTGTAAATAATGTCTAGAGTTGGGCATGTGCCGGTGGAAATTCCGGATAAAGTAGAGATTACTAGAGAGGGCAGTGAGATTACAGTTTCAGGTCCTAAAGGTGAGTTAACAGAAAAGATTAGTTCTCGCTTGAATGTAGAAATGGATGAAGACCAAATTACGATTACTCGTCCAACTGATTCTAAAGAAGATAAATCTCTGCATGGGTTGGCCCGTAGTTTAGTGGAAAATATGATTGAGGGAGTTACTAATGGGTTCCAGAAAAAACTGGAACTTAACGGAGTAGGATATCGGGCAGTGAAAAAAGGAAAGAATTTAGAATTACAAGTTGGTTATTCCCATCCGGTAGTTATTGAACCGGAAGGTGATATAGAATTTGAAGTTGATGAGGGGCAGATAATTGTTAAGGGAATTGATAAACAGTTAGTAGGAGAAGTAGCCTCTAATATCAAATCTGTACGACCGCCTGAACCGTATAACGGCAAAGGGATTAAATATGCCGATGAGAGAATTCGACGTAAAGAAGGGAAGACTGCTTAATAGTGCTGGAAAAGGAGGGAAATTATGAGCAAGTTAACTAAAGAAGAAGCTAGAGAACGCCGGCATAAAAGAATTAGAAAAGATTTGAAGGGAACACCTGATCGACCGAGATTGAATGTCTCCCGCAGTTTGAATCATATATATGCGCAAGTGATTGACGATTTTTCCGAGCAGACATTAGTATCTGCTTCGACGGTAGAAGAAGAAATCGGTTCGGAAGTTGAACACGGTGGAAATATGGAAGCTGCGGAAGTTGTAGGAGAATATATTGCTGAACGTGCTTTGGATAAAGGAATTGAGAAAGTTGTGTTTGACCGTGGAGGATATGATTATCACGGGCGAATAAAAGCTTTAGCGGAAGCAGCCCGAGATGGTGGACTTGAATTTTAAATTGAAGGAGGTAAATAGATGCTTAATAAGAATAAGGACAAAATTGACCCGGAAGAACTTGATTTGGAAGAAAGAGTAGTCAATATTAATCGAGTTGCCAAGGTGGTAAAAGGTGGACGTCGGTTTAGTTTTAGTGCGTTAGTAGTTGTTGGCGATGGTAATGGTCATGTAGGGGCTGAAATTGGGAAAGCTAATGAAGTGCCGCAGGCAATTAGGAAAGGTATCGAAGCAGCTAAGAAAGAGTTAATTGAGGTGCCGCAGGAAGATACTACTATTCCTCATGAAATCACGGGCGTCTTTAGTGCAGGTCGAGTATTGTTAAAACCTGCTTCTGAAGGTACAGGAGTAATTGCTGGTGGTCCAGTGCGGGCCGTAATAGAGTTAGCTGGAATTCAGGATATTTTAACTAAGTCTTTAGGTAGTGATAACCCTATTAATATGGTGCGGGCAACTTTAGCAGGGTTAGATGACCTAAAGGATGTTAAGAATGTTGCTAAATTACGCGATAAATCAGTAGATGAAATATTAGGTTAATTATTTGATTAAGGGAGGTGACTTGCTATGACTTTGAAACTCCATGATTTGCAGCCGGCTGAAGGCTCAAAACAGAAAAAAACTAGAGTTGGTAGAGGTACTGGTTCTGGCCGCGGGAAGACTAGTGGCCGAGGAATGAAAGGCCAAAAGGCTCGTTCTAGTATTCATCCTCTGTTTGAAGGAGGTCAGACTCGGTTATTTAAACAGTTTCCTAAAGTAGGTTTTACGAATGCTAATTTCAAAACCGAAAATGCAATTGTTAATGTTAAAGAACTGAATCGCTTTGCAGACGAGTCGGAAGTTAAAGTTGAAGACCTGCAGGAAGCTGGGTTGATTAGTAAGGTAAAAGACGGAGTTAAAATTCTTGGTGACGGCGAATTGGAAAAATCTCTGACTGTAAAAGCTCATAAATTCAGTAAATCTGCAGTTGAAAAAATTGAAGCTGCGGGAGGAAAGGCAGAGGTGATTTAAAAATGTTATCAGCGCTGGGAAATGCTTTTAAGATTGAGGAATTAAGAAACAAGATTTTATTTGTCCTGGCAATGATAGTGGTGTACCGACTGGGGGCTCATATTCCGGTTCCCGGGATTGATGCTCAAGCTTTAGAAAAATTCTTTCAGGGTTCAGGAGTATTGGGATTTTTAAATATGTTTTCTGGTGGTGCCCTGCGTAATTTTACTATTTTTGCCATGAGTATCAGCCCCTACATTACTTCTTCAATTATTATGCAGCTGTTAACAGTTGTGATTCCCAAGTTAGAAGAGCTTTCTAAACAAGGTCGGGAAGGGAAGAAAGTAATTAATCGCTACACCCGATATGCTACGGTAGTTTTAGGTTTGATTCAGGGAACGGGAATTACTATGTTGATTAAACGGCACGGAGCAATTGCTAATCCTAACTTTTTTAATCTAGCTACCATTGTAATTACGTTAACAGCGGGGACTGTGTTCTTAATGTGGTTGGGAGAGCAAATCACGGATAAAGGAATCGGTAATGGAATTTCCATTATCATCTTTTCTTCGATTATTTCTCGCTTTCCTTCAGCCTTAATCAACAATTTTAAGGCTTTACAGGCTGGAAAAATAAGTGTATTTAACATCCTGCTGTTTGCTGCTATTGCTGTAATAGTAATTGGAGCGATTATCTATATTCAGGAAGGTCAGCGGAAAGTTCCGGTTCGTTATTCTAAACGAGTTGTAGGTAATAAAGTATACGGCGGCCAGTCAACTCATATTCCGATGAAGGTAAATCAGGCCGGGGTAATCCCAGTAATTTTTGCTTCTTCAGTGTTGTTATTTCCGGGAACAATTGCTAGCTTTATAAATCATCCGTGGGCTACAAAAGTATCTAATGCTTTAAGTCCCGGAGAACCGCTTTATATAGTTATGTATGCAGTATTGATTATGTTCTTTACGTACTTTTATACTGCAATTCAGTTTAATCCCATTGAAGTAGCTAATAATATGAAAGAACGGGGCGGATTTATTCCTGGACGGCGGCCGGGAAGGCCGACAGCAGAATATTTAGATAAAATTTTGACCCGGATTACTTTAGCAGGTGCCTTGTTCTTGGCTTCAGTAGCAGTGTTACCTAACTTTATGATGGGGCTAACCGGTATTCAAGCCCGTTTTGGAGGTACTGCTTTGCTGATTACGATTGGGGTTGCCTTAAGAACTATGAAACAGATTGAAACTTATCTATTGAATAGGCATTATGACAGCTTTATGAATGCTTAGGGAGTGATAGTGATGCATTTAGTTTTACTCGGTCCACCGGGGGCAGGAAAAGGAACTCAAGCGGGCAAATTAGAGTCTGCTTATAATCTGCCCCATATTTCTACTGGAGATATGTTTAGAAGAGCAATTAATCAAGAAACGGCATTGGGGACAAAAGCTAAAGAATATATGGATCAAGGCAAGTTAGTTCCGGATGAAATTGTAAATGGTATAGTTAAAGAACGATTAGCTGAAGATGACTGTCAGGCGGGATTTATTCTGGATGGTTTTCCCCGGACAGTTAATCAAGCGGAAGAGCTAACGGCTATTTTAGAAGATTTAGATCTTGACTTAAATGCAGTAATCAATATTGAAGTAGGAGAAGAAGAAGTAGTTGCAAGGCTATCAGCCCGGCGAGTCTGTGAAGATTGTGGAGCTGCTTATCATTTAAAATTTGATCCGCCGCAAAAAGAAGGAATTTGTGATCAGTGTGGCGGTAGTTTATATCAACGAGATGATGATCAGCCGGAAACAATTAAAGAACGGTTGGCAGTTTATCAAGAGCAGACTGCTCCCTTGGTAGATTATTATCAAGATCGTGATTTATTAGTTACGGTTAATGGGGAGCAAGAGATAGAAGAAGTATTTGCAGATATAAAAGCTGCTTTAGAGGCGTTGCAGTAATGATTATTAGAAAATCAAAACGAGAGTTAGAAATAATGAAAAAAGCTAGTCAGGTAGTAGCGGAGACTCATGCCTTATTGGCAGAGGAAATAGAACCTGGAATTACTACCGAAGAGATAGATAGGATGGCTGAGGAATATATCCGCAGTCAAGGAGCAGAACCAGCTTTTAAGGGATACCAGGGATTTCCCAGTACTGTCTGTGTAGCTATTAATGAACAGGTAGTACATGGAATTCCAGGTTCTCGTCAGCTGGAATCAGGAGATATTATTGGATTAGATATTGGAGCAGTGGTTGATGGGTATTATGGTGATGCTGCTCAAACTTTACCCGTCGGAGAGGTTTCCAGTCAAGCGCAAGATTTACTGGAGACAACAGAAGGAGCTCTTTATAAAGGAATTGAGCAGATGGTGGTCGGAAATCGATTGTCTGATATTTCGCATGCTATTCAGCAGCATGTAGAAGAAGTTGGCTATTCAGTTGTCCGTAAATTTGTGGGGCACGGCGTGGGCCAAGAAATGCATGAAGATCCCCAGGTGCCGAATTTTGGTTCTCCCGGACGAGGGCCAAGACTGAAAGAAGGAATGGTACTGGCAATTGAACCTATGGTAAATGTAGGTACCTATCAAGTAAAAACGCTTGATGACGGCTGGACAGTAGTCACGCAGGATGGGAAACTGTCAGCTCACTTTGAGCATAGTATAGCAATTACGGAGTCAGGCCCAGAAATTCTAACTAAATTTTGATTTTTGATTGCATAATCGTTTATGATTGCATAAAATGTTTCATGTGTGATATACTGTTATATTAGAGTGTTTTGTAACTGGGGATTGGAGATAAAAGTTTATTATAGAGGAGGTTTGTCTGTATGTCTGATAAAGAGGAACCCATTGAAGTAGAAGGGGAAGTAATTGAAACTTTACCGAATGCTAAGTTTAAAGTGGAGTTAGAAAATGGACATGAAGTGTTGGCCCATGTATCGGGCAAGATGCGAATGAATTTCATCAGGATTTTACCTGGTGATAAGGTGACAGTTGAATTATCGCCGTATGATTTAGAGCGAGGTCGGATTACTTATCGCCATGAATCCTAATCACACCCAGGAATAAGGAGGGGTAATATGAAAGTTCGACCATCAGTTAAGCCAATTTGCGATAAATGTAAGGTGGTACGACGTAAAGGAAGAGTTTATGTTATTTGTGAAAATCCTAAGCATAAGCAGAGACAAGGCTAAAAAACAATGGACAATTGAAAATTGACAATTAGTAGTCAAAAGCATAAGTTCAAAAACAATTCCAATTTTAGTTGACCGTTATTGATTGTTAAATTTTAAGTTTTTGAAGTTGTGGCTTTTAATTGTAAATTGTCAATTACCAATTGCTAATTATTACAGGAGGTGAAGAGTATGGCGCGTATTGAAGGAGTCGATTTGCCAAAAGATAAACGGATTGAAATTGGATTAACTTATATTTATGGGCTTGGCCGTTCTTCGGCTCAAGATATTCTGGAACAGACGAATATTGATCCTAATGTAAGAGTGCAAAATTTAACAGAAAAGCAGATTGCAGAATTAAGACAGGTAATAGATGAAGAATATGTAGTAGAAGGAGAATTGAGGCGGCAAGTAAAGGCAGATATTAGTCGGTTGAAAGATATAGGTTGTTACCGCGGCATTAGACATCGTAAGGGATTACCTGTACGGGGGCAAAGAACTCGGACTAATGCTCGAACTAGAAAAGGTAAAAAATCATCGCCTGTTGGATAACCTATAAACCAAATTAAGGAGGAGGGATATAATGGCACGAAGTAAAAGAAAGCGAAATAACAAATTAAGGGTTAAAAGAGGGCAAGCACATATTCGCTCAACCTTTAATAATACAATAGTTACTTTGACTGATAGACGCGGAAATGCAATTTCTTGGTCTAGCGCCGGTAATTTAGGCTTTGAAGGGTCGCGCAAAGGAACTCCTTATGCTGCTCAAATGGCAGCTGATGAAGCGGCTCAGGAAGCTATGGAGTTCGGCCTGGAAGAAGTACAGGTATTTGTAAAAGGGCCTGGTGCTGGACGTGAATCTGCTATTAGGGCTTTACAGGCAGCAGGAATAGAAGTTACTTCTATTAAAGATGTGACACCTATTCCCCATAATGGCTGTCGCCCACCAAAACGACGTAGAGTATAAATCAATTTAACTGGAGGTGTAAAAGAAGATGGCAAGATATAAAGGACCTGCTTGTAAACTTTGTCGGCGGGAAGGAGAGAAGTTATTTTTAAAAGGCGAACGATGTTATTCTGATAAATGTGCTATTGAACGTCGGCCTTATGCGCCTGGAGAACACGGCCGAGGTCGAGGTGGTAATCTGTCTGAATATGGTAATCAGTTAAGAGAAAAACAGAAAGCAAGAAGAGCTTACGGAGTTCTGGAAAATCAGTTTAAAAGTTATTATGAAGAAGCAGCTAAAGAACCAGGAGTTACAGGTGAGAAATTCTTACAGCTGTTAGAACGAAGATTAGATAATGTAATCTATCGATTGGGATTTGCTGTTTCTCGTAATGAAGCACGCCAATTTGTAAATCACGGTCATGTATTAGTTAACGGCAGGCGATTAGATATTCCGTCTTATCAGGTTGATATAGATGATGAAATTGAGATTAAAGAAGGTAGTAAAGATATGAAACGGATGGAAGAAATTGCTGAGTTTAATGCAGATAAAGAAATTCCTTCTTGGCTACAGGCTAATTTTGAGCAATTGAAGGGGAAAGTTCTTGACACTCCTGTGCGGGAAGAAATTGATTTACCAATCCAAGAACAGTTGATTGTAGAATTCTACTCTAGATAAATCGGTAAATTTTAACCCTCGGGAATGTTGATTTAATAAAGAAGGGGGATTAAGTTAATGATTGAGATAGAAAAACCAACTATTGAGCGGATTGAATCTAATGATACGCATGGTGAGTTTGTAATTACTCCGTTAGAACGGGGTTATGGGACTACTCTAGGTAATTCATTGCGGCGAATTATGATGTCTACTATGCCGGGAGCAGCAGTGACTGCTGTTAAGATTGAAGGAGTAAATCATGAGTTTGATACTATTTCTGGTGTCAGAGAAGATGTAGCGGATATTATTTTAAATTTAAAAGAACTGATTATCAAAATGGAAGAAGACGAACCCCAGACTATTCATTTAAAGGCTGAGGGAGAAGGAGAAGCTACTGCTGATGATTTTCAAGTAAGCGGTAATTTAGAAATTATTAATTCTGATCAGCATATTGCAACCTTAGCTGAGGATGGGGAACTTGATCTGGAAGCGACTGTTGAACAAGGCCGCGGTTATTTTACTGCGGAAGAAAATGAAGAGGATCAAGAAGAGGAAGTAATCGGCCGGATGCATATTGATTCTGATTTTTCACCGGTTGAGCGGGTCAATTTTGAAGTTAGTGATACCCGAGTAGGAAGTAAAAGTAATTTAGATGAATTAAAGCTGGAGATAACTACTGATGGTAGTTTATCACCTGAAGATGCTATTAGTCTAGCTGCTAAAGTATTGACGGAGCATTTAGATATGCTAATCCATCTGAATGAAGAAATTAGTGAAGCAGATGTAATGGTAGAAAAAGAGGAAGAAGAGAAGAATGAAATTTTGGAAACTACTATTGAGGAATTAGATTTATCAGTGCGCTCTTCTAATTGCTTGAAGCGAGCGGGAATTGATACAGTAGAACAATTGACTAATACTACTGAAAATGAATTAATGCAGATTAGGAATTTAGGTAAAAAGTCACTGCAGGAGATTAAAGCTAAACTAGCAGAACTTGATTTAACCTTAAAGCAACCTGAATTATAAAGGAAGAAGGAGGGATAATTATGCCTCGTAAATTAGGGCGTAAAAATAAACATCGCCAGTCAACTTTAGCTAACTTGGCTAAGGCTTTGTTTAAGAATGAAAAGATTGAAACAACTGAACCTAAAGCCAAGGAAGCAGGAAGATATGCAGAAAAATTAATTACGAAGGCCAAAAAAGGAACCCAGCATGCTCGTAGACAGGTAATGGGTGAATTACAGGATGAAGAAGCTATAGAAATTTTATTTGATGACTTAGCTACTCGCTATGCTGACCGTCCTGGAGGTTATACCCGAGTACTTAAGTTAGGTCCCAGGAGAGGCGATGGGGCACCGATGGCTCTTTTAGAACTAGTAGAATAAAGTAATAGTTCGTTTTTCCTCGCTCGTATTGTTGGCGAGCGGGGAAGGTAATCTAGAATTTAATATTTCTAAGCAGCCATAGCCGGGATTCAGGGTATTAATCGAGGCAGATTAGAGAAATTACAATTTAATCCCTGATTAATAGCTGGACAATTCAGTCCGGTCTAAATGGCTGTTTTTTTATATCGGGTTGGTGAAATTATGTCAATGATTGAACTAGAAAATGTTTATTATAGATATAGTGAAGAAGACCCCTGGGTCTTAAAGGGAGTAGATTTAGAGATTGAGGCAGGGGAATTTCTAGCTTTAGTAGGCCACAATGGCTCCGGTAAATCTACTTTAGTTAAGATGTTAAATGGTTTATTACTCCCCGACCGAGGAACTGTGCAAGTAAAGGGCAAGAAAACAGTAGATGAGGAGCAAATTTGGAATATCAGGCAGCAAGTGGGCATGGTGTTTCAGAATCCCGACAACCAATTAGTAGCTAATATTGTAGAAGAAGATGTAGCTTTTGGACCAGAAAATTTAGGGCTGCCGCCGGAAGAAATTAGAACAAGAGTAGCTGAAGCTTTAAAGACAGTTGGCATGGCTGATTATAGACGGTCTGCTCCTCATAATTTATCCGGGGGCCAAAAACAGCGGGTAGCTATTGCGGGTATTTTGGCATTACGGCCTGATTGTTTAGTGCTGGATGAACCCACTGCTATGCTGGATCCGGTAGGTAGGAAAAATGTCATTTCTACAGTTCACCAACTAAATCAAGAATTGGGAATGACAATAGTACATATTACGCATTTAATGAGTGAAGTGATTAGAGCAGATAGAATTATTGTTCTGGAAGCAGGGCAGATTGTTTTAGAAGGAACGCCGGAAGAGATTTTTAGTCAACTGGATAAACTGGAAAAATATAATTTGGATTTACCGCAGGTAACAGAATTAGCAGTTGAACTCCGGCAAGCAGATCTTGATATCTCTCCGGCTATTTTTGCAGTTGATAGGTTGGTGGATGAGTTATGTTTATTGAAGTAAAAGATGTAAGCCATAAATATAGTGAAGAGGCTGCTGATTTTGCTCTGAAGGATATAAGTTTTACTATTGAAAAAGAAGAGTTTGTAGGGCTAGTAGGCCATACCGGATCCGGGAAGTCTACTTTAGTGCAGACGTTAAATGGTTTAATTACGCCTAGTCAGGGAAAAATCTTTATTCAGGGCGAAGAAATTACAGGTAAGAAAGATTTACGGAAAATCAGACAGCAGGTGGGGCTAGTCTTTCAATACCCTGAACACCAGTTGTTTGAGGAAACAGTTTTTGCGGACGTAGCTTTTGGACCACGCAATTTAGATTTAGAGGAAGAAGAAATAACACGGCGTGTAAAACAGGCTTTAGAGCTAGTTAATTTGGATTATAATCAATTTAAGGATCGCTCTCCGTTTAAACTGTCGGGAGGTCAACAGCGCCGGGTAGCTATTGCTGGAGTATTAGCTATGGAACCGGAAGTGTTAATTTTAGATGAACCAATAGCTGGTTTAGACCCTAAAGCCCGTCGGGAATTAATGCAGGAAATTGTTAATTTACAGCAGGATTTTTCGTTAACTATTATTTTAATTTCCCATCAGATGGAAGAAATAGCTCAGTTGGCTGATAAAGTGCTTGTTTTAGAAGCAGGAGAGTTAGTTTTACAGGGGGAGCCGGGGGAAGTTTTTGCTAACCGCGAATTTTTAGAAGAGATAGGTTTAGGGATTCCCCAGATTACAACTGTAGTCCATCAATTAAGAGCTAAAGGATGGGACTTAAGAGAGGATATTTTTTCGGTTCAGGAAGCTAAACAAGAAATTTTAAAGTTATTGCGAGGGTAAAGTTATGTTAGATGATATCATGATTGGCCAATATTTAGAACGGGATTCGATAGTTCATAAATTAGATTCTCGGCTTAAAATCACTGTAATTTTATTGTTTATTATAACTATATTCTTACTGGATAGTTTTGTGGGGTATCTAGTATTGTTTGGATTTATATTATTAACTCTTGTTTTATCTAAAGTAGAAGTTAAATACTTAATTCGTAGTGTTAAGCCCTTATTGTTTATTATTCTATTTACTTTTGTTATTCATTTATTTATGACCCGGGGAGGAGAAGTATTATGGCACTGGAAATTCTTACGGATTGAAAGGAAAGGATTAGAAATGGGGAGTTTTATGGCTCTGCGGTTGATATTTTTGATTATGTATACTTCCCTACTGACTTTAACTACTTCTCCTTTGGAATTGACTGATGGGTTAGAAAATTTACTAAATCCCTTCAAACGATTAGGAGTTCCTGCTCATGAATTGGCCATGATGATGACTATTGCTTTAAGGTTTATTCCAACTTTATTGGAGGAAGCTAAAAAAATAATGAAAGCTCAGCAGGCTCGAGGAGCGGATTTTGAAAGCGGGAATTTGATTAAAAAAGCTAAGAGTTTAATTCCGCTATTAGTACCTTTGTTTGTAAATGCTTTCCGGCGGGCTGATGATCTGGCAGTAGCTATGGAGGCTAGATGTTATCAAGGGGGCGACAATAGAACTCGGATGAATGAGTTGAAATTTGCGCGACGAGATTATATAACGCTGGGAGTTAGTTTAGTATATTTGATTTCGGTGGCAGTGATGCTGTAAACTAATAATCTGTTTGGAGTGAAAGTTAGTGCGGAATTTCAAATCTACTGTAGCTTATGATGGGACTAATTATCACGGCTTTCAGCGGCAAAAAGAGCTGCCAACTATTCAGGCTGAGCTAGAAGATTCTTTATGTAGGCTGGTAAAAAGCCCGGTAACTATTATTGGAGCTAGTAGAACCGATGCTGGAGTTCATGCGCGCGGTCAAGTAGTTACCTGTCGGATGAATACTTCTATTCCAGAGGATAGGTTTCCGCGGGCGTTAAATGCTGAATTGCCGAATGATATTGTAATTCAGAATACAGAAGAGGTAAGTAGCGACTTTGACCCCCGGTATTGGCCACATAAAAAGACTTATAGTTATCAACTTTATCAGGCTCAACATCCGTCTCCTTTTTTACGCAATTATGCTCCTTATATTTATTATGATCTTGATTTAGAGGCAATGCAGGAGGCAGGGGAATATTTAATTGGCGAGTATGATTTTTCTTCTTTTCGAGCTTCCGGCTGTGTATTTAACAGTCCAGTGCGGAAGATATTAAATTTAGAAATTGTACAACCGACGGAAAAGTTGATTACAATTTTAGTAACCGGGACTTCTTTTCTCTACAATATGGTGCGGATCATGGTGGGGACTTTAATGGAAGTAGGTAAGGGAGAACTCCCTCCCGACCAGATGAAAGAAATATTAGCTGCTAAAGATAGAACTCAAGCCGGGCCAACTGCTCCGGCCTGTGGCCTCTGTTTAGAGCAAATCGTTTATAAACCAGTTGATATTGGATACGGTTTCTGTGGTTTTCATAGCCCGGGTTGGTTTTTACCCTGGCTATACAGTTAACAGTTACAAGCATAGAAAACCAAGGGGTTTTGCTGGAGTTGAAGTTGATTTTTAACTGTAAACTAT
>CAYFUT010000019.1:0-21243 GCA_964346395.1 uncultured Halobacteroidaceae bacterium | reverse complement strand
ATAGAAAACCAAGGGGTTTTGCTGGAGTTGAAGTTGATTTTTAACTGTAAACTATCAATTGTAAACTGTAAACTATTAACTGTAAACTCATCCATTGGATTTCTGATTTTTCTTGACACTAGAGGATAGATATTATAAAATACCTCTGTAGGTGTGTCAATCATGGTAAAAAGCCCCGGGAATTATAAATTTAGAGTAAGAAAATAAGGAGGAAAAAGTAATGAGTACTTATATGCCTAGTCCTGAAGACATTGATAGGCAGTGGTATGAAGCTGATGTAGCAGGTAAGACATTAGGACGTGTGGCTTCAGAAATTGCAAAGGTATTACGTGGAAAGCATAAGCCGACTTATACGCCCCATATGGATACAGGGGATCATGTGATTGTGGTGAATGCTAGTCAAGTTCATTTAACAGGTAGAAAGATGCAGCAGAAGCAGTATCAGCATCATTCTCAGTATCCGGGTGGGTTAACGTCTACCCCTTATGGAGAAATGCTGGAAAAAGAGCCGGAAAAGATAATTAAAAAGGCTGTTAAAGGTATGCTGCCTAGTAACAAATTAGGCCGAAAAATGATAAAGAAGCTAAAGATTTATGCTGATGGAGAACATCCGCATCAAGCACAGCAACCTAAAGAATTAGAACTGTAATTTGAAGGGAGGAATTATTAATGGCAGAAGATGTTGTATATTGGGGTACAGGCCGCAGAAAGACTTCTACGGCTCGAGTAAGATTGATGCCTGGCGATGGTAAAATTGAAATTAATGATCAGTCTTTAGAGCAGTATTTTGGCCGCAAGAGCCTGCAGGAAGTTGTTAAGCAGCCGATGGAAATTGTTAATGTAATGGGTGAATTTGATGTTTATGCGAATGTAGAAAGCGGTGGAGTTTCCGGGCAAGCGGAAGCTATTCGCCACGGAATTGCTCGTGCATTATTAGATGTTAATGAAGACTATCGTGATCTATTAAAGAAAGCTGGCTTTTTAACAAGAGATCCGCGGATGAAAGAAAGAAAGAAATATGGCCGTAAGAAGGCTCGTAAATCACCGCAATTTTCTAAAAGATAAACTATTTTTCAGTAGGGGAGGGTATTATAATATACTCTTCCTTTTTTATTTTTTGCTGCGGCTGAAAAATTCAAATTAGCAATTGTAATCAAAGGGGCGGTGAGCATGAAGCCGAGGTTGGAGATTGATTTAGATAGTGTGGGGGCTAACGCCCGAAAAGTTGTTAATTTAGGGGCAGACAAAGGTGTTGAAATTTGGGGAGTAACTAAAGGAGCAGCTGCCGATTTAAAAGTAGCCCACCAGTTAGTAGATAATGGAGTAGCGGGTTTGGCAGATTCCAGGCTGCACAACTTAAAAAAATTAGCTGACTTAGATATTCCGCTAATGATGTTGAGAATTCCACAGTTAAGTGAGGCTGAAGAAGTTGTTACCTATGCTGATATTAGCCTTAATTCTGAGTTAGAGGTAATTAGGCGGCTTAATCAGGCGGCTAAAGGGTTAAACTGCAGCCATAAAGTAGTATTAATGGTTGATTTGGGAGATAGACGAGAGGGATTGCTGTCGAAGAATTTATTGTCTGCGGCAGCAGAAGTTCAAAAATTAGATAATATTATATTAGCAGGGCTAGGAACTAATTTAGCTTGCTTTCGCGGCGTCTGTCCTACTCAGAAATTAGTGGCGGAATTTGGTGACTTGGTTGAGCAGGTGCAGAGTGAATTAGGGTCAAAATTAGATATTGTGACTGCCGGTAATAGCAGTTCATTACCGCTATTAGTGGATGATGATTTTACAGCCGTGAGTAATTGTTATCGAATAGGGGAGACTATTTTATTGGGGAGAGAAGTTCCAGACGGCAGTAAGTTTGCACTAACTGAGGTGGATACGTTCACGCTAGTAGCGGAAGTAATAGAAGTCAAGGAGAAGCCGACGGCGGTAAGTGGGGGGCAGGCAGAGAATGCCTTTGGTGAAGAAAAACAGATTGTAAATAAAGGAGTTAGGAAAAGAGCAATTTTAGCCGTGGGGAGGCAGGATATTGCTCCTCAAGATTTAATTCCTATAAAAGAAGGAATAACTATTGAGGGAGCCAGTAGTGACCACTTGGTGGTTGATGTTACTGAAGCTGAAGAAATAGAATTAGGAGCAGAAGTTAAATTCAGGCTGCAGTATGGAGCTCTTTTAAGGGCGATGACTTCTCCTTATGTGGAGAAAAGATATTGTAGATAAAGCTATCTGTAGGCTGTGAGCTATGGGCTATGAGCCATGAGTAAAAAATAACGACAAAACCTTAGAATAAGCGGTTTTGAAAGGTTAAATAAGACCACATCTCGCAGCCCACAGCCAAACAAGGAGTGATCAGATGACCGTTAAAGTCTTAGGCGTACCGACTGATTTTGGAGCTAATCGCCGGGGAGTTGATATGGGAGCTAGTGCTCTGAGGTATGCTAATTTACTGACTGAACTGCGGCAATTAGATTTAGAGGTAGAAGATTTAGGTGATCTGAATATTTCAGTGATTAGAGATAAGATTGATGATGATAATTTTCTGGCGCCGGTACTTGATATCTGCCGCCAATTAGCTGATAGAGTAGAGGAAATTGTAAGTAAGCAAGATGTGCCTTTAATATTAGGGGGCGATCACAGTATTGCTATTGGTAATTTAGCCGGGGTAAGTAGAAGGAAAGAAGTAGGAGTTATCTGGTTTGATGCCCACGGTGATTTTAATAATTTCATTACTAGTCCGACGGGGAATATTCACGGCATGGTCCTAGCGGCTGTGGTCGGTCAAGGGGATGACAGACTAAATAATTGCTGTCAATTTATTCCTAAAGCAGCCCCTGAGCAGACGGTAATAGTAGGTGCTAGAGCCCTTGATCCGCCGGAGCAAGAGTTATTAAAGAAGTCGGGGGTTACGGTATTTACTATTGAGGATATAGATAAAGTCGGGATGCATGAGATAATGAAACAAGCAATTACAATTAGCAGTCAAGGAGTGGAAGGCGTTCATGTTAGTTTGGATTTAGATGTTGTTGACCCTCTAGAAGCCCCGGGAGTAGGAACTCCTGTCAAGGGAGGACTTGATTATCGGGAAGCTCATTTAGCAATGGAAATGATAGCGGAAGCAGAAATTTTATCTTCGGCAGGGGTAGTTGAGATAAATCCTATCTTAGATTATCAGAACCAAACGGCTCAATTAGCCGTTGAGTTAATCAAGTCTTTACTGGGAGAAAAAATTCTATAGCTGGAAAATAAAATTTGAAAACTGTTTGTAGGGTTTGCAGTTGCCAATTTTCTATTTTACATTTTTAATTTTAAACAAGGGGTGATGTAAATGAGTGGAATTAAATTTGCTGGTTTGTCGCCGCATCCGCCGGTGGTAATTCCGGAAGTAGGTGGGGATTCAGTAGAAGAAATTAAGGATACACAGGAGAGCCTGCGGCAGTTGGCGCAGGAAGTGAAAGCAGCAGATCCTGATTTGTTAATTACTATTAGTCCCCACGGGCCGGTATTTTCTGATGCAATCAGTATTTTGAATCAGCAAAACTTAACTGGTGATTTTGCTCAGTTTGGGGCAGGAGAAGTAGAGTTAACTTATCAGTTGGAAGAAGATTTTGTAGGAGAAATTGTGCAGGCCTGCAATACTCAGGATATCAAAGTAGCGCGGATTGATGAGGGAGCAGCGCAGCAGTTTGATATTGATCTAAAACTAGACCACGGGGTATTAGTACCGCTTTATTACTTAGAAGAAGCAGGAGTTGATGCCCCCTTGGTTCCGATTACGATGGGGATGCTGTCTTATGAGGATTTATATAAGTTCGGTAAGATAATTCAGCTGTTGGCGGAGCAGTTGGATTATGAGGTTGCACTAATAGCTAGTGGAGATTTATCACATCGGTTAACTCCCGGGGCTCCGGCTGGTTATAACCCGCGCGGACAGGAGTTTGATGAAACAATAATTAATTTTCTGGATGATCTGGCAGTAGAAGAAATTATGGATTTAGATGAAGATTTAATTGAAAAAGCAGGAGAATGCGGTCTGCGGCCGATAATTATCATGTTGGGAGCGATAGATGGTCTGAAAGTAGAAGGCGGAGTTCATTCCTATGAAGGCCCCTTTGGCGTAGGTTATGGAGTAGCAACTTATCAGATCAAGGGTAAGAGTGAAGAAGCTGGATTTTTTGAAGAGATAGAGGAACGGAAAGAAGAGAGACTTGAAGAAATCAGATCTAGTGAAAGTGAGTTTGTAAAGTTGGCCCGGGAAGCAGTAGAGACGTATGCTAAAGAAGGAGAAGTTATTGAACCTCCGTCGGAACTGCCTGCTGAGCTGACAGATCAGGCAGGGGCTTTTGTTTCGATTAAGAAAAATGGTAATTTGCGGGGCTGTATTGGGACGACTAAACCTACTAAAGCTAATTTGGCTCAGGAAATTATTGTAAATGCAGTTAAAGCAGGATTTAAAGACCTCCGTTTTGAGGAAATTGAAATTGGGGAGTTACAGGAACTAACTTATACGGTTGATGTATTGGGAGAGCCGGAACATATTGATAGTAAAGACGAATTAGATCCGGAAGAGTACGGCGTGATTGTCCGCAAAGGAAGATCTACTGGACTGTTGCTGCCGAACTTAGAAGGAGTAGATACAGTGGATAAGCAGATAGAAATTGCTAAGCGAAAAGCAGGTATTCCCCCGCAGGATGATGAGATTGAGTTAATGCGGTTTGAAGTGACTAGATACCAATAATTGAGGTGATATCCTGTGCAGGAAGCTTGTTATTATACCCGCGATGGAGATCAGATCAGGTGTGAGTTATGCCCGCATTACTGTCAATTAGAAGAAGGACAGACGGGCAGATGTCAGGTAAGAAAGGTAAAAGACAATAAATTACGAGCTGTTACTTACCAGCAGGTAGGCTCAATTGCGGTGGATCCGATTGAAAAGAAGCCGCTTTATCATTTTCATCCGGGAACTCAGATTTTATCTTTGGGCACTAAAGGCTGTAACTTGAGCTGTCAATTCTGCCAAAATCATCAATTAGCGCAGGGAACTGAGGTACCTACTAAGGAGTTAACTGCGGAACAAGTAGTGCAGTTAGCTCAAGAAAAGGACGTAGTGGGGATAGCTTATACTTATTCGGAGCCTTTAGTCTGGTATGAATATATTCTGGAAACTGCTAAGTTGGCCCAGCAAGTTGGGCTGAAGAATGTATTAGTAACTAATGGTTTGATTAATTCGGCTCCCTTAGAAGAACTGCTACCTTATATTAACGGAATTAATTTAGATGTCAAGGCCTTTACAGAGGAGTTTTATCAAGATATTTGTGGAGGGGATTTAGCTCCTGTGAAACAGACGGCTGAGCAAGTAGCGGGAGAGGTGTTATTGGAAATTACTACTTTATTAATCCCCGACTTAAATGACAGTGCGAAGGAAATTGCAGCCTTGACTGATTGGATTGCCGGTTTGAATCCGGATATTCCGCTTCATTTGGCCCGCTATTTTCCCCGGTATAAGTTAAATAAACGGAAAACACCGCGGGACACAATGAAAGAAGCGGAGGAAATTGCTGAGCAAAAGTTAAATCATGTTTATTTAGGCAATATACCTGATTTAGCGCCGCGCAATACTTACTGCCCTACGTGTGGTAGAGAGGTAGTTACCCGTGATTATAAAGTTGAGGTTAATCTAACGGAGGGTGCTTGTCCGCAGTGTGGAAGAGAGATTAATATAGTTAATTAGAACGGCCAATCAGAAAAAGAGAATAAATAGACAGTTAATCCGGCTTGATAGGCGGTTTGAAAGACTGTCGGGGCAATCAGGTTTTCTGTTTTATAGTACAGGTAAGTAGTAATCCCGCCGACGAAGAAGTGGACAGCTAAACTTCCGGGCCGTAAGTCAAGATAACTAAAGGTGTAGTAGAGAACGGTTAAGAAAAAGGCCCGGTCTCCGCCCCATTTTTTCTGCAAGTAATGATAAACTAAACCGCGGTAAAAAAGTTCTTTACTTAAGGCAGGAATTAATAAGCCAGCGCTGACCAGACCGAAGTAAAAGAGGCTAGTAGCTAGCTGGCTGGGAGTAGTTATTTTAATCAGCGGGTTATAATTAGTTAGTGAAATGTTAGCAATAATCAGGCCGATTAATAGAAAACTGCTTAGTTTAATGCCAAGTCGGAAATAAAAAAGAAAATTACTGCGAGTAAGTCCTAAATTAGAAAAATCAAGTTCCCGCGTAGTAATTGTATATAATAAAAAAGAAATAAAGAAACTGCGGCCGATAATTTTAAAGGAAATCTGGTATAAGTTATTAAAGTAAGGCAGCTCAAAGCCGATATTTTTTTGGCCAAAAACAATTAAAAAATTAATCATATACCAGATTAATTGTATTTGGATGATTTGTTTGCTGGTTATTGTTTTAGTAATAGTAGTTTGGTCGGTAAGTTGTTTTTCTTCGGGCATTTTAATTCCTCCAGAAAACTAGATTTTATTTAGATGCACTTTAATATTAGGAAAACCTAATATTAACTATTCTATACATGTTATTTTTTTCCTTTAGAAAATCTAAGTTGTTCCCGATTTAGATTTTTGTTACAATTGAGTGTAAAGAAGAAAAGATAAATTTATCAATTTATAAATTATAAAGGAGTGAGAAGATGAGAAGTGATAAAGTAACGACCAAAATTGATAATGCCCCTCATCGGTCTTTATTTAAAGCCATGGGATTGACTGATGAAGAGCTCGAGCAGCCGTTGATTGGAGTTTGTAATTCCAAAAGTGAATTAATACCTGGGCATGTACATTTAGACCGAATTGCTGATGCAGTTAAAGCAGGAATTAGAACAAATGGCGGAACGCCGCTAGAATTTGGTTCTATTGGGGTTTGTGATGGAATTGCTATGGGCCATCAAGGTATGAATTATTCTTTAGCTAGCAGAGAATTAATTGCTGATTCAGTAGAGAGTGTAGCCAAAGCTCATGCTTTAGACGGTTTAGTTTTAATTCCTAATTGTGATAAAATCACCCCCGGGATGCTGATGGCTGCTGCTCGACTGGATATTCCGGCGGTAGTAGTTAGCGGAGGAGCAATGATGCCGGGTAAACACGGTGAGGAAAGAATTGATTTGAAAACGGTTTTTGAAGGAGTAGCAGCGGCTAAAACAGGAAATATGGCGCCTGAGGAACTGCAGGAAATTGAAAATACTGCTTGCCCGGGCTGTGGCTCCTGTGCGGGGATGTTTACGGCTAATTCGATGAACAGTTTAACAGAAGCCTTAGGTTTGGGACTGCCGGGAAATGGTACTATTCCGGCGGTTGCTGCTGAGCGGGAAAGACTGGCTAAGCGAGCTGGACAACAAGTGATGAAGGCTCTAGAAGAGGATATTACTCCTTCTGATATCTTAACAGAAGAAGCATTTAAAAATGCGTTAAAAGTAAATATGGCCTTAGGTTGTTCTACTAATACTGCTCTTCATCTGCCGGCGATTGCTCATGAAGCGGGAGTAGAGATTGATTTAGCAGTACTTAATGAGTTAAAGGAGAAGGTTCCGCATTTATGCAGTTTAAGTCCGGCGGGGCAGCATTACATGAAAGATTTAAATGAAGCGGGAGGAATCCCTGCTGTAATGAAGCGGTTAAGTGAGGAAGAATTATTGGCTGAAGATCTATTAACCGTTACTGGGGAAACTGTAGAGGAAAAGTTAGCGGGAGTAGAAGTGTTGAATGAAGATGTAATCCGCGAGTTTGGGACTGCTTATCATCAAACAGGCGGTTTAGCTTATTTAGAGGGCAATATTGCTCCCGATGGAGCAGTAGTTAAGCAGGCAGCAGTAGCTGAGGAAATGTTAGAACATGAAGGCCCTGCTCGCATCTTTCATTCGGAAGAAGAAACTGTGGAAGCTATTCATCAGGGAGAGATCAGCCCGGGAGATGTAATTGTTATTAAGTATGAAGGACCTAAGGGCGGTCCTGGCATGAGGGAAATGTTGACTCCTACTTCAGCAGTAGCAGGAGCAGGTCTAGATAAGGAAGTAGCTTTGATTACTGATGGTCGTTTTTCTGGTGCTACCCGCGGTGCTTCTATCGGTCATGTATCGCCGGAAGCTATGGAGGGAGGACCGCTGGCAGCAGTAGAAGAAGGAGATATTATTCAGATAGATATTCCGAAAGGAGAATTGAACGTAAAACTAGCGGAAACAGAAATTGAAGAGCGGCTGGAAAGTTGGGAACAGCCGGAACCAAAAATTAAAACCGGTTATTTGAGCCGGTATGCTAAGCTGGTTACTTCTGCTAGTACCGGAGCAGTATTTGAATAATAAAAACAACAACTGATTTTTTAAACAAGAAGAGGTAGGGTCCTAGGACCCTACCTCTTCTTGTTCTTGATTTTGTTTCTGCTGTAGATATTTTTGTTTAGTAGCTTCTCCCCCGCGGAAGTGACGTTCTGCTTTGTTATAGTCCAGCACTTGCCTTACTTTTTCTGCTAATTCAGGCTTTATTTTTTTTATTCGTTCAGTTACATCTTTATGGATGGTGCTTTTGCTGACGCCGAATACTTTTGCGGCCTGACGAACAGTAGCCTTTGTTTCATATATATAATTGCTAACTTCTATTACGCGGCGGTAAATATAGTCTTTCATTACTTGTCCCCCTTCTCTAGTTCATTATATGTATATGTGGAGGGACAAGGAATATTACCTAAAAATATAATTAGTCAAAGTATTTAGTAGGAGGAACTGTATCGCCTTGTTTGATAATTTCTAGGTGCAATTTATTATTTTGATTTGAGCCGCTATCCCCTACTTCCCCAATTACTTGCCCTTTAGTTACTTGGGTTTTTGGTTTTACTTCCGCTTTGCGTAAATTAGCATATTTAGTTTTATAATTTTCATTGTGCGTAATGATAATTGTAACTCCTTTGTAATCATCCTTGTTAATTTCACTTACTTCCCCGGCTTGAACTGTTTTTACTTTAGTACCGATTTCGGCTTTGAAATCCATCCCGGGGTTATATTTCCAGGCGTCTAAAGTTTCATCATGGTACCATTCGCAGGTACTGACTATCTCTCCCTGCACCGGACGGACTAAATTTTTAAAGTTGGCCCGGGGGGCAGAAGAATCAACTTTGATTGATTGCTGTGGTTTTTCTTCTTGTTTTTCTTCTTTTGCTTCAGTTTGGTTTTCTTTTTTGTTTTGATTTTGGTTAGCAGATAATTTTAATTTTTCGTTATTTAGACTGTAGTTTCTTGGTTTAGTATCTACATTTAACTTAGGATTAGCTGGTGATTGTGAAGAAGGGGAAGAATGGTTAATATTATAGTATTGATAGATAGCAAGTCCCATGCCTAGTAAAAGAAAAAAGACAAATGCTGCTTCAATCTTACGCCAATTCCAACTGTTTAGTTTATTTTTTACCTTTTTGATTAAGATAGTTACTTTATTTTTCATTATTATCACCTCTAAAAAATAGGTTATCCAGATGAGTTAAGATTATACAGAATTCAGTTTATTTTTTTGCAGTTAGCGCCTTGATAGTAATGATGTAAAATTTGGGTGAAATTATACCCTTGTTGGGCTAGTCCCTGAGCTCCATATTGGCTTAAACCTACTCCGTGGCCGTAGCCGGAAGTAATGATTTTAACTCCAGTTTTGTTTTTGGTTAATTTAAAAAGAGTAGAAGGTATATTAAGTTTTTGCCTAATTTCTCGACCGGAAAAGAGTGAACTACTGGCTTGCAGTTGTAAAACTCGACCGGTAGGGCTGCGGTTAGTTATTTGTAAGTTATTTTCATCTAGGTTAGAGGTGTTTAGTTGTTCTCTCAGTTGGGAGTAAGAAAAGTGGTATTGTTTTTTATAATAGGGGGAAGTAGTTTCATAGTTGCTGCTTACTGGTGATAAATAAGGGATTTTCTGCCCCCAAATTTCTTCAGCAGAAGCGGTAGTGCCCCCGCTGGTAGAGTGATAAACAGCTGAAATCAATTTGTCATTATAGCTTAAGATAATTCCGCTGGTTGATTCGACAGCAGCTGATATTTTAAACCAATGGGAAAGATATTTTTTTAGCCCCCAGTTGGCAAGTAGTTCTTGTTTTGCTATCCAGGCCTGGTCTTTAGTACTGTCGGTAGTAATTTGCTCTTTTGACTGTAGTTTTTTAAGTGTATAAGTTCTAGCAGCTACGGCCTGAGCTTTTAGAGCAGCCATGGGAAAATTGGAGGGCATTTCTGCGGCTAATACTCCTTTTAAATATTCGTCTAAATTTAACTTAATAGTTTGGTGGGTTTGATGGTTGTAAACTTTAATTTTGCGTGGGGAAGAAAGGTTGCAAATGCTAATAATTAGGCCGGGAAAGGAAATGACTAAAATATTAAAAATAAGCAATAAGCAGAGAATTGTTTTCAAGTTAACATACAATTTTTGGGCTCCTTTCAAAAAGTCTATTGCTGGTAAAAAATATTTTTTGTTTATATTTATTTATAGATATAATTATTTATGATTCGAGTAGGGAAAGATAGAGATTAAGGAGGAGGGTAAATCATCCCCAAATTACTTGACAATGAATAAAATTTGTCCTATACTAATTATTAACAATTAAAAAGTTTTATAAAGGTGATGATGGGGAGTAAAGTAATTAAGACGGATTACAGAGAACCGAGGCAGCTGAGAATCGGGATCCAGATTAATTATTGTTGTAGCCCCTGAACTGAGCAGCTGAAAAATAGTAATGAACAGGTAATAATTTTTTAGTAGGCTGCGCCGGCAAGCATCCGTTATCAAGTGCTGGAGTATGAATCTTGTTGTTTTAGGACACCAGGAGAGTACTCTGAAGGCTGTTAGCGTGAGCTGACAGTAAAATTGGGTGGTACCGCGAAAGAAAGGCCTTTCGCCCCAATTAACGGCAGTAGACCGTTAGTTGAGGTGAGAGGCCTTTTTTATTTGAGGTTGAGTTTGAGATTGAGGTTGAGTCAAGATAGTAAGATTAAGTTTTAAGAGCAATATTAAGTAGATATTTAAATCTTTTAAGTGGGAAATGATACCCCAGGTTTTTGTTTGCTCAAACTCAGATTCCAACTCAAACTTAGTATTAGAAAGGGGAGAAGTGAGATGACAGAAATGACGGGAGCGGAAATGGTTGTAGAATCACTGTATAGGGAGCAGGTAGAGGTGGTTTTTGGTTATCCCGGGGGAGCGGTGTTGCCGATTTATGATGAGTTTTATGATGCAGACTTTAAGCATATTATGCCGCACCACGAACAAGGAGCGGCTCATGCTGCCGATGGTTACGCCCGTTCTACCGGGAAACCGGGGGTTTGTATAGCTACGTCGGGGCCGGGAGCAACTAATTTAGTAACCGGCTTGGCAAATGCTTATATGGATTCAGTTCCTATTGTGGCTTTTACTGGCCAGGTGCCCAATTCAATGTTGGGAACTGATGCCTTTCAAGAGGCGGATATGACAGGAATTACAACTCCGATTACTAAGCATAATTATTTAGTGCAGGAGGTTGAAGAGTTACCGCGGGTTATTAAGGAAGCATTTCATATTGCCGCTACTGGAAGACCAGGGCCAGTAATAGTTGATTTGCCGAAGGATGTACAGCAGGCAGTAGGGGACTTTGTTTATCCTGATGAACTAAATTTACCGGGGTATAAGCCGACTTATGAAGGGCATACACTGCAGATTAAAGAAGCAGCGCGGGCAATTAATGAAGCCCAGCAGCCTTTACTGTACGCTGGCGGGGGAGTAATTAGTTCGGGAGCAAGTCGAGAATTAAGACAATTAGCTGCA
This sequence comes from uncultured Halobacteroidaceae bacterium, assembly GCA_964346395.1. GTDB lineage: Bacteria > Bacillota > Halanaerobiia > Halobacteroidales > Halobacteroidaceae > CAYFUT01. The sequence goes on along the minus strand of CAYFUT010000019.1, from coordinate 9,469 downwards.
ACAGCTTCCATTCCGGTAACAACTACTCTAAATGGTTTAGGAGCTTTTGATGAACGGAACGAGTTGTCAGTTGGGATGTTGGGGATGCATGGAACTACGGAAGCTAATCTTGCTATTTCGAATGCTGACCTAGTAATTGCAGTTGGAGCTAGATTTGATGATCGAGTAACCGGTGATTTAGAGTCTTTTGCCCCGGAAGCTAAAATCATTCATATTGATATTGATCCGGCCGAAGTTGGGAAACGAGTTCCGGCAGAGATACCGATTGTAGGAGATGTAAGGCATATATTGGCGGAACTAAATCCCCGAATAGAAGAGAATGAACATCCGGCCTGGTTAGCTCAAATTGATAACTGGCGAGATATAGATGAATGGGCTAAGGAAAAATCTGAGGAGGTAATACTCCCGCACCAAGTAATTGAGACTATTGATCAGTTGACCCAGGGGGAAGCTTTAATTACTACGGGAGTAGGTCAGCATCAAATGTGGGCGGCGCAATTTTATCAGTACAGTAAGCCGCGCAGTTTCATTTCTTCAGGGGGCTTAGGTACGATGGGATTTGGTTTTCCTTCTGCTGTTGGAGTACAGGTAGGAAATAATGACCAACAGGTATTTACTTTAACAGGAGACGGCAGTTTTCAAATGAATATGCAGGAGTTAGCTACAGTAGTTAAAAATGATTTACCGGTTAATATTGTTATTTTTAATAATCAGTATTTAGGTATGGTGCGCCAGTGGCAGGAAATGTTTTATGATGAGAGATATTCGTCAACTTGCTTGGGGAAGGATCCGAATGCTTCTGCTCCGGATGAAAATTATCCTGAAGATATGATACCTAATTTTGTGAGATTAGCTGAAAGTTTTGGGGTGCAAGCTAAAAGAATAACTAAACCAGCGGAAATTAAGCCGACTATAAAAGAAGCGCTGAATACTAAAGGAGCTTACTTGATAGATTGTATTATTGATGCTGAAGAAAATGTATTTCCGATGGTGCCGCCTGGCGGTAGCCTGGATGAAATGGTACTAAGGGGTGATGTAGATGAGTAAAGAAGAAAAGCGGCATACTGTTTCTGTATTGGTAGCCAATAAATCAGGAGTGTTGGCTCGAATTGCCGGCCTATTCAGCCGCCGAGGGTTTAATATTGATAGTCTATCGGTAGGGACTACTGAACGGGATGATGTTTCCCGTATAACCTTGGTAGTGGCCGGCGATGACCATCAATTAGAGCAGGTAACCAAGCAGTTAAATAAGTTAGTGGTAGTTTATAAGGTAAGTGATTTAACAGATGATGAAACGGTAGACCGCGATTTAGCATTGATTAAGGTGAAGGTTAATTCGGAAACTCGGTCGGAAGTGATGCAGATTGTGGACAGCTTTCGGGGTAAGATTGTTGATGTAGCAGCGGATTCAATGATAGTGGAAGTGACAGGAACGGAAGATAAGATTAATGCTATTGAGAAGTTGTTGAAATCATTTGGAATTAAAGAATTAGTTAGGACAGGTAAAATTTCTCTGGGGAGAGGGAAGAAATAAAGTCAATGGAAAATGGAGAATGAAAAATGATAAATTAAAAAAGAGCCTAAAAAATAACTGGCGGCAGGGATATGCCCTGCCGTTTTCTCTTAGTAAGGGGGGAACTGCTAATTGATTGTTTCTAAATTAACATTTAAATTGCTGATAAACCCCTTGACAATAAATAGAATCTACTATATACTGGTTACTAACAATTAAAGAGTGTTAAAAGTAGTGAGGAGGACTGAAATAATCGAGGTGGATTACAGAGAATCCGGAGCAGCTGAGAACCGGAGTCCAGATGATTATTTCTCTCATCTCTGAACTGCAGAGCCGAACGGGAATCAGCTATTGACAAATTAACAGCTATCAGTTATACTTAATGGTAACAAACTGATAGTGATTTAAAGGTGAAGAAGGGGCAAGTAAATAGTTGACTTTATCTACAGCGAACTGGGGTTGGTGAGAGCCAGGATAAAGCAAAACTATTGAACATCTCCCTGGAGCTGCAGGCTGAATTTTTCAGTAGGTTGTGCCGGCTAGCATCCGTCACCAAGTGCTGGAGTATGAATCCTTTACTGGGGAGTACTCTTGAGGCTGTTAGTGTGAGCTAACAGTAAAATTGGGTGGTACCGCGGAAGAAGACCTTTCGTCCCAATTAATGGTGAAAGCCGTTAATTGAGATGAAAGGTCTTTTTTATTTATATAATAGAATTGAGTAAAGTAGAATAGTAAACAGAGGAAACAAAAAGTAGTCAAGCAGCGAAGAGTAATAAAAGTTATCCGAATTTTTAATAGGGGAGAACTATACCTTATTTGAAGGATAACTTATTAGACTCCAGGCTGTTTGGCTTGGAGTTTATTATTTACTGGTAGTTAAAAGCAAAGCTATAAATATTTTAGGTTAGTAATTATTGATTAATAATTAATGAGTAGAAAAGGAGTGAGAAGTATGACAGAGATGACAGGTGCCCAGATGTTTGTAGAGTCACTGTATAGGGAGCAGGTAGAAGTAATTTTCGGCTATCCTGGGGGAGCAGTGCTTCCGATTTATGATGAACTTTATGATGCTGATTTTGAGCATATAATGCCCCACCATGAACAAGGAGGAGCTCATGCGGCTGATGGTTATGCTCGTTCTACCGGCAATCCGGGAGTTTGTGTCGCGACTTCTGGTCCGGGGGGGACTAATTTAGTTACTGGATTGGCCACGGCTTATATGGATTCAGTTCCGGTAGTAGCTTTTACTGGCCAGGTGCCGCGGTCAATGATTGGAACAGATGCTTTTCAAGAAGCAGATATTACCGGAATTACAGTCCCGATAACTAAGCATAATTATTTAGTTCAAGAGGTAGAAGATATTCCGCGCATTATCAAGGAAGCATTTCATATTGCCCAGACGGGACGGCCGGGGCCAGTATTAGTAGATATTCCGAAGAATTTACAGCAGGAAACAGGGGAATTTTTCTATCCTGATGAGGTAGATTTGCCTGGCTATAAACCTAACTACTGGGGGCATGAACTGCAGGTAGAAGCAGCAGCGGAAGCAATTAATGAAGCTCAACAGCCGATTTTATATGCTGGGGGAGGAGTAATTAGTTCTGACGGCAGTCATGAACTGCGGGAATTGGCTGAGAAAGCTGATATTCCAGTAACAACTACTTTAACTGGTTTAGGGGCTTTTGATGAACAGCAGGAGCTTAGTTTGGGAATGCTGGGTATGCACGGAACGGCGGAAGCTAATCTGGCTATTTCCAATACTGATTTATTAATTGCAGTAGGAGCTAGATTTGATGACCGAGTAACTGGAAAGATAGAGGAATTTGCTCCGGAAGCAGAAATAATTCATATAGATATTGATCCGGCGGAAGTAGGTAAACGGGTGCGGTCTGATATTCCAATTGTAGGTGATGTAAAAAATGTACTGCGGCAGCTAACTCCACTAGTTGAAGAGAAGGAACATCCTGATTGGAAAGCTCAGATTGCAGAGTGGAGAGAAATGACGCAGGGCGAAAGAGCTGAAGAAGATAAGCTACTGCCTCATCAAATAGTAGAGACTATTTACGAGTTAACTGGTGGAGATGCAATCATCACTACGGAAGTAGGCCAGCACCAGATGTGGGCGGCACAGTTCTATCAGTACAGCCAACCGCGTAGTTTTATCTCTTCGGGCGGCTTAGGAACTATGGGCTATGGTTTTCCAGCTGCTTTAGGAGCTCAGGTAGGCAATGAGGAAAGATCTGTTTTTGCTTTGGCTGGCGACGGTAGTTTTCAGATGAATCAGCAGGAATTAGCTACAGCAGCTAAGAATAATTTACCGGTTAATATTGTACTCTTTAATAACCAGTATTTAGGAATGGTTCGCCAGTGGCAGGAGATGTTTTATGATAAGCGCTATTCAGCAACTTGCTTACGAGAACAGGCTAATTGTCCAGATGATTGTTCGAGCCCCGGAGAACAGTGTCCGGAGATAACACCGAATTTTGTAAAATTGGCGGAAGCATATGGGATTAAGGCTAAGCAGATAACAAAAGTGGAAGAAATTAAACCAGCTTTGGAAGAGGCTATCAAGACCCCAGAACCATATTTGCTTGATTTTGTGATTGAAGAAGAAGAGAATGTATTTCCGATGGTGCCGCCGGGCGGTACTCTGGATAATATGGTACTAAGGGGTGATGCAGATGAGTAAAGAAGAAAAGAGGCATACTGTTTCTGTGTTGGTAGCCAATAAATCAGGAGTGCTGGCGCGAATTGCCGGTTTATTCAGCCGACGGGGATTTAATATTGATAGCCTATCGGTAGGAACTACCGAGCGGGATGATGTTTCCCGTATAACCTTGGTAGTGGCCGGCGATGACCATCAATTAGAGCAGGTCACCAAGCAGTTGAATAAATTAGTGATAGTTTATAAAGTTAGTGATTTAACGGAGGATGAGACGGTAGACCGTGATTTAGCTTTGATTAAAGTTAAAGTTAATTCAGAAACTCGCTCGGAAGTGATGCAGATAGTAGACAGCTTCCGGGGTAAAATTGTTGATGTAGCAGCAAATTCAATGATAGTGGAAGTGACAGGAACGGAGGATAAGATTAATGCTATTGAGAAGTTATTAAAGTCCTTTGGACTGAAAGAATTGGTGAGAACAGGTAAGATTTCTATGGGGCGAGGGAAGAAATAAAAAGTTTACAGTTGAGAGTGTACAGTTTACAATTAAAAGTATAAATTTTCTTAAACCTTTAAACTGTTTAAGAATTGAATTTTAATTATTAAAAATAACTGTAAACTAAATTATTTAAAAGGAGTGTTTTGCTAATGGTAAAAATGTATTATGACGAAGATGCTGATCTGCAGGAATTGGGGGACAAGACAATTGGAGTTATTGGTTATGGTAGTCAGGGACATGGGCAGGCGCAGAATTTACGTGATTCAGGGTTAGATGTAATAGTGTCGGAATTGGAAGGTACGGCTAATTATGAACAGGCAGTAGAAGATGGGTTTGAGCCTAAAAGTGCGGCGGAAGTAGCTAAGAAAGCTGATGTTGTACAGGTTTTACTGCCGGATGAAGTACAGAAAAAAGTTTATTATGCAGCTATTAAAGATAATCTAGAAGCGGGAGATGCTTTAGTTTTCTCGCACGGATTTAATATTCATTTTGAACAGATTGTTCCGCCGGAAGATGTAGATGTTTATATGGTAGCTCCTAAAGGGCCGGGACATTTAGTACGGCGAGTTTATGAAGATGGTTCAGGAGTACCTTGTCTGGTTGCAGTTTATCAGGATTACAGCGGGCAGGCGAAAGAAAAAGCTTTAGCGCATGCTAAGGGAGTCGGCGGTACTAGAGCAGGAGTTATTGAAACTACTTTTGAAGAAGAAACAGAAACTGATCTGTTTGGTGAGCAGGCAGTACTCTGCGGGGGAACAACGGAATTAATTAAAGCTGGTTTCGAAACGCTAGTAGATGCTGGTTATCAACCGGAGATTGCTTATTTTGAATGTCTGCATGAGATGAAGTTAATTGTAGATTTACTTTATGAAGGCGGTTTAACTACAATGAGAGATTCTATTTCTGATACGGCTGAATATGGAGATTTGATTGCTGGCGAGCAGGTCATTAATGAACAGTCAAGAGAAGCAATGGAAGAATTACTAGAAGATATTCAGACAGGTGAGTTTGCTAAGCGTTGGTTATTAGAAAATCAAGTAGGACGGCCGGCTTATAAAAAGCGGAAGCAGAAGGATGCTGAACATCTGATTGAAGAGGTAGGCGAAAAGTTGAGAAATAAGATTATTTGGGGTGACGAAGAGTAACGGAAGTATTCAGAAGGGGTGAAGCAGATGGCAATTAAAATTTTTGATACGACGCTGCGGGATGGGGAACAGTCCCCGGGAGTTAGTTTGAATGTTAAGGAGAAGCTGAAGATTGCTAAGCAGTTAGCTAAATTGGAAGTAGATGTTATTGAAGCTGGTTTTCCGATTGCTTCCCCTGGTGATTTTAGGGCAGTCAAGAAGATTGCGGAAGAAGTAACCGGACCGGAAATTGTGGGGTTGGCCCGGACCCAAAAGAAAGATATTGACCGGGCCGGGGAAGCCCTTAAGGCAGCGGAAAAGCCTAAAATTCATACTTTTATTGCTACTTCTCCGATTCATATGGAGTATAAATTAAATAAAGAGCCGGAAGAAGTATTGGCTGATGCTGTTCAGGCAGTCGAGCAGGCTAAAGAGTATACGGAGTTAGTGGAGTTTTCAGCTGAAGATGCCTTCCGCAGTGATAAAGATTTTCTCTGCAAGATTTTTGAGAGAGCAATTGAAGCAGGAGCTACTACAATTAATATTCCCGATACGGTTGGGTATGCTACCCCACAGGAGTTTGGGGAGTTGGTCAACTATATCCGGCAGAATGTATCTAATATAGAAGAGGCGGTAATTAGTGTTCACTGCCATAATGACCTGGGAATGGCGACGGCTAATTCTTTAGCGGCAGTTGAAAATGGTGCCCAGCAGGTAGAATGTGCAGTCAACGGCATTGGCGAACGAGCCGGGAATACTGCTTTAGAAGAAGTAGCTTTAGCTTTGAGAACAAGGCAAGATTATTATGCTGATCAAACTGATCTTGACTTAAAAGAAATTGCGCGGACGAGTAGATTGGTCAGCCACTTAACGGGAATGGAAGTGCAGCCTAATAAGGCAATTGTCGGTAAGAATGCTTTTGCCCATGAATCCGGCATCCATCAGGATGGAGTTATTAAAGAAAGAACTACTTATGAAATTATGGATGCAGAGACGATTGGACTTAAGCAGGATAACATTGTTCTGGGGAAATTGTCAGGCCGCAATGCTTTTCGCCAGAAGTTAGCGGAATTGGGATATAAGTTAGATGATGAAGAGTTGAATTCGGCCTTTAAGCGGTTTAAAGAGTTGGCTGATCGGAAGAAGAAGATTACCACTTTAGATTTAGAGGCAATTATGGAAGATGAAATTAGCCAGGTATCTGAAACTTACGGTATTAATTTATTACAGGTAACTAGCAGCAATGGATTAGCTACGGCCACCGTCCAGATGTTTAAGGGAGACGATAAGCTTAATGAATCAGCTTGTTCCGAAGGCGGGCCAATAGATGCTGTTTACGAAGCAATGAATCGAATTACTGGATTAGATTGTAAATTGGAGCAGTATAAAATTGATGCTGTTACGGAAGGCAAAGATGCTTTAGGAGAAGTAATTGTTAAATTAGAGTATAATAATGAGGTGTATATTGGTCGGGGAGTTAGTACTGATGTAATCGAGGCTAGTGCTAAAGCGTATAATAATGCGTTAAATAAAATTTTAGTGGATGCTGATAGACATTAATAGTTGATAGTGTATAGTGTATAGTTGACAGTTAAAAAACATAAACTACAGAATTTTTAAATTTCAAAGTGTTGAAGTTAACTGTCAACTCTCACTTGTCAACTGTATTGACTGTATAACTTAAAACAAGGGAGGATTTGGATTATGGGAATGACGTTGGTAGAGAAAATTTTGGCGGCTCATTCGGAGCGGGATGAAGTCAACCCGGGTGAGTTGATAATTGCTAATGTAGATTTAGTATTGGGCAATGATGTCACTACTCCGGTAGCGATTAAGGAATTTAATAAAATAGGAGTAGAGGAAGTATTTGATAAAGAACGGGTAGCTTTAATTCCCGACCATTTTGCCCCTAATAAAGATATTAATTCTGCGCAGCAGTGTAAGATGATGCGTGAGTTTGCTCAGGAAAAAGAAGTGGAAAATTATTTTGAAGTAGGGGATATGGGAATCGAGCACTGTTTGCTGCCGGAACAAGGTTTAGTGTTGCCGGGAGATATTGTAATTGGAGCTGACTCTCATACTTGCACTTATGGAGCTTTAGGTGCTTTAGGTACTGGAGTGGGTAGTACTGATATGGCAGCTGGAATGGCCAGTGGTGAAGCCTGGTTTAAGGTGCCGGAGACGATAAAGTTTGTTTATCAGGGAGAACTGCAGGATTGGGTCGGCGGCAAAGACTTAATTTTGCATACTATCGGCGATATTGGAGTTGATGGTGCACTGTATAAAGCGATGGAGTTTAGCGGGGGAGTAGTTGAGGAATTATCCATGGCGCACCGGATGACAATGTCCAATATGGCTATTGAAGCCGGCGGAAAATGCGGTTTGATTGAACCGGACGAGACTACTCTTGACTATGTTAAAGATAGAGCTCAGCGGGATTATACTGTTTATAAAAGTGATGCGGATGCTGACTATGAGCAGGTAATTGAGTATGATGTCAGTGAAATTGAACCGCAAGTGGCCTTCCCTCATTTGCCGGAAAATACTAAAGGAATTAGTGAAGTAGAAGACATTTCTATTGATCAGGCAGTAATTGGGTCGTGTACTAATGGACGACTGGAAGATTTAAGAACGGCAGCGGAAGTGCTGGAAGGGAAGAGGAAAGATGATGATCTCCGGTTAGTTGTCTTCCCGGGAACGCAAGAAATTTATCAGCAGGCCATTAAAGAAGGGTTAGTTGATATTTTTGTGGACGCAGGAGCAGCAGTTAGTACACCTACCTGCGGTCCTTGTTTAGGCGGCCATATGGGAATTTTGGCTGAAGGGGAACGAGCAATAGCTACTACTAATCGGAACTTTGTCGGCCGGATGGGTCATCCGGAAAGTGAAGTTTATTTGTCTAATCCGGCGGTAGCAGCTGCGTCAGCAGTAGCAGGAAAGATTGTTAGTCCGGAAGAAGTATTATAAATTATTGGATTCTTGCAGGAATAAAGGAGGAAAGATAAACTATGGATATTCAAGGTAAGGCCTGGAAATACGGCAATGATGTGGATACGGACGTAATTATTCCGGCTCGTTATTTAAATACTTCGGAGCCGGAGGAATTGGCTAAACACTGTTTAGAAGATCTAGATGGAGAGTTTACCGCTAAAATGGAAGCAGGAGATTTAATTGTAGCTGGCGATAATTTTGGGTGCGGGAGTTCGCGAGAACATGCTCCGCTGGCAATTAAGGCAGCTGGTGTTTCCTGTGTAATTGCTAATTCTTTTGCCCGCATTTTTTACCGGAATGCAATTAATATTGGACTGCCGATTATGGAGTGTCCGGAGGCAGCCGCGGGAATAGATGAAGGAGATGAGGTAGAGGTTGATGTTGAAGCAGGGACTATTACTAATTTAACTAAGGGAGAAGAATATAAAGCAGCCCCTTTCCCTGAATTTATGCAGGAGCTAATAGCTAAGGACGGATTGGTTAATTATATGAAGGAAAGAGTGGGGGATAAGTAAATGTAGAATTGACAATTGACAATGTACAATTGGTAATTATAGACTAAAAGGTTTTGATTATTATTTGTCAATTTTTAATTGTCAATTGTCAATTGAATTTAATAATTTTATTACAAAGGAGTAGGTGAGTAATGATGACAAAAAAGATTGCAGTAGTTGCTGGCG
>CAYFUT010000018.1:14707-40355 GCA_964346395.1 uncultured Halobacteroidaceae bacterium | reverse complement strand
TATTGACAGGAATAATATATTTTTATATAATATTATTAGCACTCGAAGTTGGTGGCTGCTAATTAAATTTTGCTGTCAAGGGGGGGCGAAAATAATGAAAATGGATGATTTTACCCGGAAGGCACAGGAAGGAATCATGGAAGCTCAGTATTTAGCTGAAGATCACAAAAATCAGGAAGTAAAACCGACTCATTTATTGTTAGCATTACTTAATCAAGATGGTATAGCGGAACCAATATTACAGAAATTAGGGCTGAATATAGACAATCTCCGAAAAGACTTAGTAAATGTCATAGATGATTTTCCGAAGGTCTATTCTGATAGTGATGAACTTTATACTTCTCGAGAGCTGCATAAAGTGCTGCGGCAGGCGCAGAAGGAAGCTAAGCAGATGGAAGATGATTATGTAGCTACGGAGCATTTGTTAGTGGCAGTATTGACAGCTGGTGATAATCAAGCCAGTAAACTATTGACGGATAAAACAATTGACCAAAAGAAAATTAAGGATGCAATTGAAGAGATTCGAGGTGATGAACGAGTGACTAGTCAAAATGCAGAGGATCAATATCAAGCGTTAGAGAATTATACGATTGATTTAACAGAACAGGCGCGGGAAGGAGAATTAGACCCGGTAATTGGACGGGATGAAAAGATCAGGCGGATCATGCAGGTTTTATCCCGGCGGAAAAAGAATAATCCGGTGTTAATTGGGGAGCCGGGCGTCGGCAAAACAGCAATTGTTGAAGGTTTAGCGCAGCGAATTGTGAATGGAGATGTTCCGGAGGCGTTAAAGGAAAAGCGGGTAATTTCTCTGGATATGGGTTCGTTAGTGGCAGGAACTAAATACCGCGGTGAATTTGAGGATCGATTGAAGTCAGTTTTAAAGGAGATTAAGAGTGAAGAGGGACGCATTATATTGTTTATTGATGAGATGCACCAATTAGTAGGTGCGGGAGCTACTCAGGGAGCAATGGATGCGGCTAATTTGCTGAAGCCGGCGTTGGCCCGGGGCGAACTCCACTGTGTAGGAGCTACTACCCTGGAAGAATATAGGCAGCATATTGAACAGGATGCTGCTTTAGAGCGGAGATTCCAACCGGTATTAATTGAAGAACCGAGTGTAGAAGATACTGTTTCTATCTTGCGGGGGCTGAAGGAAAGATATGAAATTCACCACGGAGTTAAAATTCAGGATAGCGCGCTGGTGGCTGCTGCTGAGTTATCGGACCGCTATTTAACTGATCGCTTCTTGCCGGATAAGGCAATTGATTTAGTTGACGAGGCAGCTTCTAAATTAAGAATGGAAATTGATTCGATGCCGGTAGAAATAGATAATTTAAACCGAGAATTAAGGCGGCTAGAGATTGAAAAAGAAGCTTTAAAAAATGAGACTGATGAAGATGCTCAGGATAGGTTAGAAGATATAAAAGCACAGATAGCTGATTTAAAAGAAGAAATTCAGCCGTTAAAAGAAAAATGGGAACAAGAGAAAGATAGTTTAGAACGAATTCAAAAATTGAAAGAAGAAATTGAAGCAACTAAACTGGAAGCTGATGCAGCGGAAAGAGAAAATGATTATGAACGGGCAGCTCGTTTGCGGCATGGGAAGCTGCATGACTTAAAGCAGGAGTTAGAAGAAGCTAACCAAGAGGCTGAAAATTTAAAATCAAAACGAGATCTACTGCGGGAAGAAGTAAGTGAAGAAGATATTGCGGGTATTGTAGCCTCCTGGACTGACATTCCGGTGACTAAGGTAATGGAAAATGAGCGGGAAAAATTAGTTAATTTAGAAGCAGAAATTGCGCAGCGGGTAGTAGGGCAAAAGGAAGCTATTGAAGCAGTGAGCAATGCAATTCGCCGCTCTCGAACTGGGTTACAAGATGAGGATAGGCCGCTTGGTTCCTTCTTATTCTTAGGGCCAACTGGGGTAGGAAAAACTGAATTAGCAAAAACACTAGCTGCTACTTTATTTGATAGTGAAGAGGCAATGATTCGGCTTGATATGTCAGAATATATGGAACGACACGCAGTAGCTAAGTTGATTGGGTCGCCGCCCGGTTATGTAGGTTATGAAGAAGGTGGGCAATTGACGGAACGAGTGCGGCGCAAGCCTTATTCAGTGATTTTGTTAGATGAAATTGAGAAAGCTCATCCGGATGTATTTAATATTCTGCTACAGATTTTAGATGATGGAGTGTTAACGGACAGTCAAGGCCGGGAAATTGACTTTAAAAATACAGTAATTATTATGACCTCCAATTTAGGTTCGCAGTATATTCTTGATCTAGAAGATGAAGTTGAGATGAAGGAAAAAGTAAAAGCAGCAGTTAAAGACAATTTTCGGCCGGAGTTTATCAACCGCATAGATGAGCAGATTATCTTTCATTCTTTAACTAAAGAAGATTTAAATGAGATTATTAAAATCCAATTAGATGATTTAGCAGCTAAATTAGCTGAGAAAGATTTAGAAATTGAATTAACGGAAACAGCTTTAACGGAATTAAGAGAATTAGGCTATGATCCTAATTATGGAGCTCGGCCGCTGCAGCGGGTAATCCAGAAGTATATTAAAGATGAGTTAGCAATGGAATTATTAGAAGGTAAAATTAGTGAAGGGGATGAAGTAGTAGTTGATTTTGAAGATGAAGAATTTACTTTTTTAGTCCAATAATTGTTTATAAGCCGCAGATAATAAATCTGCGGCTTGATTTTTTTAATTTAGACAAGGGATTATGTTTTTCACCACGAATACATATAATAATCAATAGGTGTTAACTTAAACCAATTTTTAATAATTTAGGAGTTGTAATAAATTAACGCCTATAATATACTTATATTTGAGCATTATTAATGTTAGCTGTGAGCGATTTTTTTATTGAGTAGGTTTTAGCTGGCATTGTTTGTAGCTGATGGTTTACAGCTAACAATTATTAACCTAGGAGGGGTAAAATGAGATCAAAAAAGCGATTGTTAGTATCTATTTTATTAATTGGACTGTTAATAATAACTGGTTGTGGAGGCGGACAGCAGGCTGAACAGTCTACTGATCAGCCGGAGGAAACTACTTCTCAACCTGAAGAAAGTAGTTCTCAAGACCAAGCAGCAGATGAAACTGAACAGGCAGAAGAAGAAACTGGAAACCAGGATCCGCAGTTAACAGCAGCAGATGTAAATTGGGAAACAGCAACTGAAGAAGAGGTAAATAAGGCAGTTGAAAAGGGAGCAGATATTAATGCTGTTGACCAGCAAGAAAAGACACCCTTGATGAAAGCAGCCGAGGCAGGAAATCTACCAGTAGTTAAAGCTGTAGTGGAAAAAGAAGCGGCAATTAATAAACAGGACCAAACTGGGAAAACAGCTTTGATGTATGCAGCGATGAATGGTCATCAACAGGTAATTGATTATTTGTTAGCTAATAATATTGAGCCAAAACTTAAGGATGATGATCAGCAGACTGCTTTTGATTATTTAAAACATTATATGGAAGAAAATAAATTTTCTCCTGACCAATTAGAAATTTATAAAACATTAAAGCAGGCTACTGAAGAATAGTAGATTTCAACTGAGAAAGAGAGAATTAGAGATGGCTTTGGAATGGAAAGAGCGGTATTCTATTGGGGTGGAAAAAGTTGACCATCAGCATCAAGAATTATTCAAACGGGCTAATGAATTGATGGAGGCTTGTCAAGCTAATAAAGGAGAAGAAAAAATAGAAGAACTAATAAAATTCTTAGCTGATTATATTGAGCAAGCTTAAATAAAAGGGGTCCCTTGACGGGGGCGCCTTTTAACTTGTTAAGAGTGGATTAAAAGGCAGCGGCGCGGATTGAGTTGTCTTCTGCTGAAAAATATGTTATAATTATTTGCTAGACTGAATGGTCAGTTCATTACTGATAAGGGGATTTTGTATTTTGAGAAATTAATTGATTTAAATCAATTGTAAGTTAACGCGGATGAATAATAAATTAAGTTTAACAAGGGAAAGGGGCTTGTTTACATGTCGGAGCAACAGCAGCCGGAACTAAATAAGAAAGAAAAAATTAAAAGCGGAAAGAATGTTTCCCGGGCGGAAATTTTAGAAGGGCCGATTGCTAAGACAATACTAAAATTAGCTTTTCCCATTATGATCGGAAATGGAATGCAGGTGTTGTATAATTTAGCGGATACTTTTTGGCTGGGGAAAGTAGGGGCTGATGCAGTAGCTGCGTTATCAGTTGGGTTCCCTATTGTATTTTTATTAATTTCTATTGGCGGAGGGATTACTGTTGCCGGAACAGCATTAGTTTCTCAGTATACGGGAGCAGGAGATTATGAACATACTAATAAGGTTGCCGGACAAGTGCTTGTATTTGTAATGGGCTTAGCTATTATTCTTTCAGTGGTGGGAGTTATGTTTAACGAAGCAATTTTAAAATTAATTGGGACGCCGGCCGATATCTTACCGGCAGCTAGTAGTTATTTGGATATTATTATGGGCGGAGCAGGGTTTATGTTTTTATTTTTTATATTTTCTGCTTTATTGCGGGGCTATGGAGATACTAGAACTCCGATGCAGATGATGGTAGGTTCGACGCTGTTGAATATAATTCTTGATCCTTTTTTGATTTTTGGCTGGGGGATATTTCCGGCCTGGGGAGTAGCTGGAGCAGCTGTCGCTACTATTTTTTCCCGGGGAGTAGCTGGGATTATAGGTTTAGTAATTTTGTTGCAAGGGAAGAGAGGAATTCATTTAACTCCGGATTGTCTGCGGCCGGACTGGAAATACATAAAGAAAATTATTAAGATTGGTTTTCCTTCGGCAGCAGAGATGTCGATTCAAGCAGTAGGAATGAATATTATGATGATGATTGTAACTAATTTCGGTTCAGCTGTGATAGCTGCCTATGGAATCGGGATGCGGATTTTATCAGTTATCATGATGCCTTCCCGCGGTTTTTCTCGGGCTACTACGGCTATGGTCGGTCAAAATTTGGGAGCAGTGCAGCCGAAAAGAGCGGAAAAAAGCGGCTGGGTTAGCTGCGGAATTTTGTTAGTGTTGTTGAGTTTAATGGGAGGTTTGTTTGCTTTATTTGCAGAAGCCATTATATCAGTCTTTAATGGAGATTCGGAAGTAATAGCGGCCGGAACAGGGTTTTTACAGGTGTTTGCTCCTGTTTTTGGGTTTTTAGGGGTTAGGATTGTAATTGGTGGCTCCTTACGGGGGGCGGGAAGTACAGTAGCAGCGATGATTTTGTCTGCGATAGCGCTGGTAGGACTGCGGATTCCTTTATCTTTATTATTTGCTTATGGGTTTAATCTTCAGGAAGGTGGAATCTGGTGGGGCATGGCTCTGGGCAGCTTATTGAGTGCTGTAATAGCCAGCATTTGGTTTAAATTCGGCAGTTGGAAAGAAAAAAGAATTTAATAAATTTATTTTTGTAGTCAGGAGGGATAATATGAAACGGTCAGGTATAGAGCTGGAGTTAGTACAGGGAGATATAGCTAACCAGCCGGATATGGAAGCGGTAGTCAACGCGGCTAATGCTCAATTGAGAATTGGCGGTGGAGTAGCGGGAGCAATTCATCGGGCGGCTGGCCCAGGGTTAGCGGAAGAATGTCGACCACTAGCTCCTATTGAACCGGGAGAAGCAGTAATTACTGGAGGGCACAAACTGCCTAATGACTATGTTATTCACTGCTTGGGTCCTGTGTACGGTCGGGATAAGCCGGAAGTTAAGCTACTGGCTAATTGTTATCGGAATGCTCTTCAGTTAGCAGAAGAAAATAAAATTAAATCGGTAGCTTTTCCGGCGCTGTCTACAGGGGCTTTTGGTTATCCTATAAGGGAGGCAGCAGAAGTAGCTTTAAGGACTGTTCTGGAAGAAATGATGAAGTTAGAGCAAGTTAAGCTGATTCGATTTGTTTTATATAGCCAGCAGGATTTAAAAATTCATCGCCAGAAATTAAAAGTGAAAAATGAATAATAAAATTATAAATTATAAATTATAGAATTATAGCTTATTCTTCCCGGAGTTTTGACTCCGGGATTTAATGTTAGAATGATTTGTGATATAGTAAATGTACTATTGGTTAGAATAGTGAAATTATTTGGGGGATAAGGAGGTAATAATTATGGCAAACCAGGAGGAGATTTTGCAGGTAGAAGATTTGAATTTAATAATTGATGATAGTCATATTTTACGAGATGTTTCCCTAGGCTTAAATCGAGGCCAAGTACAAGCAGTAATTGGCCCTAATGGATCGGGTAAATCATCTTTGGCAGCTACTATCATGGGTTTGAAGGGTTATACTCCTCAGAGTGGAGAAATTTATTTTAATGGACAGGCAGTAACGGAAGAAGATATGCATTTAAGAGCTAAAAGAGGATTAACAATGGCCTGGCAGCAGCCGGCCCGCTTTGAAGGGGTATCTGTGCGTAAGTTTTTAAGTTTAGGCCTAGAAGGAAGAAATAAAACGATTACTGAAGATAAATTAAGGTGGGCTCTGGAAGAAGTAGCTATTAATCCGGATCAGTACTTAAGTCGGAGCATAGATGAAACTTTAAGTGGAGGCGAGCGCAAGCGAATTGAATTGGCTTCCATTTTACTAATGGAACCGGAAGTAGTGATTTTAGATGAACCTGATTCCGGAGTGGATGTAATTGCTTTAAATAATATTAACCAAGTAATTAATGATTTTAAAGAGCAGGGAACGGGTGTATTTTTAATTACTCATTCCGAGGGAATGCTGGAAGTAGCTGATGAAGCTGCTTTATTGTGTGAAGGCAAAATTATTCGTCAGGGAGATCCGATGCAAATAGCAGATTATTTTAAGAATGACTGCGACCCCTGCGGTGATGGTGAAGAATGTTTAGTGGAGGTGGAAGCTAATGCAGAATGATTATCAGCAGATGGTGGAAGTTTATGAAGATGTGGAAGGAGATAAAAGTCCATTTGAAGATAGTGATGTAGCTCATTTAGTTATTCAGGAAGATGAAGTTGTCGGTTCTCACGTGGTAGAAGGATTAGAAGTAGAAGTCAAAGACCAGTCGGCTAATACAGTAGCCGCCCAAATAACTGTGCAAGAAGGCTATTGGATTGAGAAACCGGTACATATGTGTTTTGGGGTATTACCGGAAGAGGGACACCAGAAAATTGATTTAGATATAGAAGTTGAAGATGACGCCGGAATAGAAATTTTGGCGCACTGTATGTTTCCTAATGCCGAACGGGTAATTCATGAGATGGAAGCTGATATTTATGTAGGCAAGGGAAGCGAATATATTTACCGCGAAGTGCATGCTCATGGGGAAAATGGAGGCGTAGAGGTTATAGCAAATGCTGATATGGAATTAGAGGAAGATAGCCGATTAGAAACCACGTTTACGCTCAAGGAAGGACGGGTGGGTAAGTTAGATTTTGATTATCAGAGTCAGATTGGAGCTGATTCCACCTTGGAAATGTATGCCAAAATAAGTGGTTATGCTGATGATAAAATTAGAATTAGAGAAGCTGGTCAGTTAGCAGGTGAGAACTCCCGCGGTTTATTAGAAACCAGAATTGCTCTCCAGGAGGAAGCAGAGGCAGAAATAGAAAATGAATTAGTGGCTACTGCTCCTAGAGCCCAGGGGCATGTTGACTGTACGGAGATTATTAAAGATGAGGCAGTGGCGAAAGCAATTCCAATTGTTGATGTCCGGCATCCAGAAGCGAAGGTAACTCACGAAGCGGCGATTGGAAGTATCGATGATACTCAACTACAGACGCTGTTGGCCCGGGGGTTAGATGAAGAAGAAGCTAGCGATGTGATTATTCAGGGAATGCTGTCTGGATAAGATAATAATAGAACTGTTACCTAAAAAATAAATTATTTATAGCTGACAGTTAAGCAGCCGTTAGGCTGCTTTTTTATTATTTTAATTTTTAAGCAGGAAGTTAATAATAAATCAAGAATTTTAAATAATAAAGGCAATAAAAGTTAATTGTAGTTTATATTATAATCCGGTATAAATTTTGTTATCAGGATACCGAGGGGAGAGTGGGAATATGGAAGCTCTGGTAGCGCGGCAGCCTATTTTTGATCGAGAAGAGGAAGTTTATGGTTATGAGTTGTTATATCGGGACGGAGTAGATAATGCTTATAACAGTGATGTTGATGGCGATGAAGCCACTTCGCAGGTGCTGAGTAATAGTTTTCTAACAATAGGGATTGATGAAGTTACAGGAGGAAAGAGAGCTTTTATTAATTTCACGGGAAATTTATTAAAAGACCAAACTCCTGTTATGTTTGATAATCAGATAATAGTAATAGAAGTTTTAGAGACGGTAAAACCTACTGAAGAAATAATTGCTGCCTGCCGAGAATTAAAAGAACAGGGTTATATTCTTGCCTTAGATGATTTTGTGTTTTCTTCTGAGTATATTTCTTTGTTGAAACTGGCAGATATTATAAAGGTAGATTTTTTAAATACAGATAAAGAAACAAGAAGAAAGCTAGTAAAAATTGCTAATAAATTGGATTTAGAATTGTTGGCGGAAAAAGTAGAGACTAGAGAAGAGTTTGAAACAGCAGTAGAAACCGGCTATTCTTACTTTCAGGGTTATTTTTTCAGCAAACCAGTACTTTTAAAAGGTAAAGACTTACCAACTTATCCGGGGAATTATCTGCATGCTTTACAAGAAATCAATCGTTCTGAGCCGGATATAGATAAAGTTGCGGAAGCAATCAGTAGGGATGTATCGTTGTCTTATAAATTACTACAGCTGATTAATTCGGCTGCGTTTATGGTGCGTAATGAGGTTGATTCTATAAAAAATGCTTTAATGTTGTTGGGGATTGATGAAGTTGAAAAGTGGCTTAATTTAATGGTAGTTAGAGAAATAGGTAAAGATAAAGCCCAGGAAGTAGTTCGAATTTCTTTAATCCGGGCTAAATTTGCTGAATTGATAGCAGAGAGAATTGGAGAACAAAACCGAAAGTCGGAATTTTTTATGATGGGGTTATTTTCTTTGATGGATGTCCTGATGAATCGCAGTTTAGGAGAAATATTGAAAGAACTTCCAATTGCGAAGAGCATCAAACGTTCACTGCGGGGAATGCCGGGCACAATGAAGGATGTATATGAATTAGTGGTTGCTTATGAAAAAGGCAACTGGGAACAGTTTTCTACTTATACTTCTCAATTAGAGTTAGCAGAAGAAGAGGGCGGCGAATTATTTTTAAAAGCTATTGACTGGAGTAATGAAATTTTAGAAGATACCCAGTATAGTGCTTAATTTCCAGTTTAGATTTTTTGATTATGATGTTAAAAATTGACTGAGAATTAGTAGATATTTATATAAATTAGAGAAATTAGCTTGTAAACCTCTAGGGAAACCTAGAGGTTTTGTTGATAAGCTACAATGATAGGGGGGGATATTATCATATATTTATAATGACAACAGTCCCCAAACAAGATACAATGATTAATAAGTTAATAACTTCACAAAGTACTAATCAAAAATTGGGGGGATTAAGTGTAATGAAAAAATTTAATAAGTTAGTGATTGGTTGTTTAGTGATTACTTTATTAGTAGGAGGACTAATGCTAGCTGGGTGCAGTAATCAGAAACAGACGCAAACAAGTGGTGAAGATTATGTTCCGATTGAGGAGCGGGGTTATGATCATCCTGAGTCTTTAATTAGTGCGCAAAAGCTAAAAGAGATTAAAGATCAGTCTAATGTAAAGGTAGTTGACTTCCGCAATAAGGCTAAGTATCATACTGGTCATATTCCGGGGGCGGTTCAGGTTTACCGCAGTGATGAAGAAAATTCAGATGCTGAATACGGCGGTATGCGGGCTACTCCGGAACAGATGGAGAAAATGCTACAGGAGAAAGGAATTAATAATGGTGATTTAATTGTAATTTATGACGACCGGGCAGATTATGATGCAGCCCGTATGTGGTGGATTTTAACGATGTACGGTTATGATAATGTAAAACTGCTTGATGGGGGTATTGTACGCTGGAAAGGCTTAGATTATGAAACAAATATGACAGGACCTGATGTAGAAGAGGGTAATTTTACCTTTGCTAATGCAGAAGCTAAGATTGATGACTGGCTGGCTACTGTAGAGGAGGTTAAACAGGCGATTGATGAAGAAGAAAAGGTTATTCTTGATACTCGCTCTCGAGCTGAGTATACAGGAGAGAAAAAGTATAGTGACCGCGGCGGACATATTCCTTCTTGTACCTGGATTGAATGGAGTGAAGCTGTAAATGGAGCTAAATCAGAAGGGCCGAGAACATTTAAGACAGCTGAAGAATTAAAGCAGACTTATCAGTCCAAAGGAGTAACCGCGGATAAAACTATCATTCCTTACTGTCAATCTGCTGTTCGTTCTTCGCATACTACTTTTGTGTTAACTCAATTACTTGGTTATGAAGATGTTCAAAACTTTGATGGCTCCTGGATTATGTGGAGTGCTAAAACGGAATTACCAGTGAAAAAAGAAGAATAAATAGCTATCAATTAGCAAAAATGTTTAAAATCATATAAATTAATTTTTTATTAGAGGAGGCCTTTGTGGTCTCCTCTTTTGCTGTGTAAGAGCTTTATTTAATAAAATCAAAGAAAAAATACAGGAAATTTAGCTTTAAACTAGAATTGTTAAGCAAATGGGAGGAATGATAAAAATGAAACGGGTTGTGTTTGATTGTGATAATACAATGGGGTTGAAAGAGAAGGATGTAGATGATGGGCTAGTAATGTTGTATTTATTAGGGAGGGAAGATGTTAAATTAGAGGGAATTACTACTGTGTTTGGCAATGGAACTATGCCGGAAGCGTATCGGGTAACTAATAAAATGTTAGCTGAATTAGAGATTAAAGATATACCGGTATTAAAAGGAGCGGATAGCGAAAAAGAAAAAAATACGCCGGCGGCTGATTGGTTAGTAAAAACAGCACAGACAGCAGAAGAGAAGTTAACTTTATTGGCTACCGGCCCGCTGACGAATTTGAAAGCTGCTTATAAACAGGATAAGGAGTTTTTTTCTTATTTTGAAGAGATTGTGATTATGGGAGGGGTGACAGAGCCCCTTTATTTTGGAGAACAAAAGATGGATGAACTTAATTTTTCCTGCGACCCGGAAGCGGCTAAGATTGTTATGGCAGCTGAAGTTCCGGTTATGGTAGCCAGCGGCAATTTGTGTCTGGATGCTTTATTTAATGAGCAGGACTGGAGCCGATTACAGCAGGGAAATAGTCCTAATTACCAGTATATTGCTGATTATATTGTGGATTGGTATTCTTTTGGGCAGGAATTGATTGGGCAACAAGGTTTTTATATGTGGGATTTAGTTTCTGCTGTTTATATAACGGATTCTAATTTATTTACTTCTTGTTATTATTATCTGGAGTCTACAGTAGATGATTTAGCCACTGGTCAGTTGCTATTGACAGCAACAGATAAGTCTCCGCAAGCAAGTGGGGTAGTTAATATCCCGGAACAAATAGATAATGCAGACCAATTAAAAAATATTATTTTTCAAAATTGGGCCAACTTTGACTACAAAGGAAAGTAAAGGGGCAATGAATATGGCTGATACTAATGATTTATTAGAGCTGCAGGATAAATATCAAGAGATTCTGTTAGCTGATGGTGGGCTGCGGACTTTATGTAATACCTTGACAGAAGAAATTGGGCATCCAGTCTTTATTTTGGATCGGCATCAGGAAAATTTACTTTATATTGACCGGAAATTAAGAGATGATCAAGAAGGATTTTATGGGTATTTGGATGATCGCCAGTTGATTAGGCAAGAATCGGTAGAATTTGAATGCGGCTGCCAAGTTAATATTAATAAAGGTATTTATTCGTGGCAGGAAAGCGAATATGTAGAATTGCAGGCGCACTTGGGAAAAGAAGAAACGTTAGGTATTCTATCGATCTTTTTAGGAGCGAATAAAAAGGAAGTTACTAAAACTGATTGTCTTGCTCTTACGCAAGCTGTCTATGCAATTTCAATTAAGCTTCATCAGAATAATTTGGTGCAGAAGTTGGCCCGAAAATGCAGTAATGAATTAATTGAAGACTTGCTGCAGGGGCGAATTAATGATAAAGAAGAATTAGTTAAGCGGGGTGAATTAGCTGGTTGGGACTTGACGGTTTCTTATCAATTATTTATATTTCAGTTTACTTCTGGTAAACTAACTTCGGAAAAAGAATCTGGAGAGCGATCTTTATATACCTATGAGTTGGAAGACAAGTTAGTTAATAGTTTACACCGGATCATTCGGACTAATATTTCCCGCAAATATATTATCTTTTCTTATAATAGTAATGTTTTATTATTAATGAATTATTCGCACCCGGGGAAAGAAAGAAAAAAAGAAAGTGAACTAATTCATCAACAGCTTGAACAGAAGTTTCCTGATCTTGATATTTATCTGGGAGCTGGTTGTTTTGTAAAAGAATGCACGGAAGTTCCCAAAAGCTATCAACAAGGGTTATATACACTTAATTTTTTAACTACTACTAAGCAGGAAAATAAAGTTTTCTTTTATGAAGATTTAGGGATTTTGCGGTTGTTATGGGAGGTTGAGGATCCAAAGTTAAAAGAGTTTGCACAAGAATTTTTGACACCACTGTTAAATTATGACCAACAAAATAATACTAATTGGCTGGAAACTTTGTCTACTTTTTTACAAGAAGGAGGAAGCCTTCAGGCAGCGGCTAATAAACTGCATATACATCCGAACACAATGCGCTATCGAATTAACCGGATTCAGGAAATATTAGATACAGATTTAAAAGATTTTGAAGTACAGTTAAATTTAGCTTTGGCTTATAAAATTTACAAATTTATTCTGGGCGATGAAATATAAGGGGTCTGATAATGTGCTTAATTTATTATTTGCACCGGAGAATAAAAATCGGCAGCAGTGGAAATTAGGAGGATTAGTTTTTTGGGTAGTAATAATTATTGGCTATTTAATTTATAATTGGCTGTTACCGGAACTTGTTTATTCCTGGTTTTTTGGTGTGGCAGTCGGTTTTATCTTGCAGCGGTCGCGGATTTGTTTTACAGCTGCTTTTCGTGACCCTGTGTTATTTGGGATGACTGAGCTAAGTCGGGCTTTATTGTTATCAATGATGATTGCTAGCCTGGGGTATGCAGGTTTGCAGTATTTTCAAGTGAGCAATGAATTAGCAATGACCGGGAAATTTATTCCCTTAGGTTGGCATTTACCGATTGGAGCTTTTATTTTTGGGCTAGGAGCTGCTGTTAGCGGCGGCTGTGCGTCAGGAACTTTAATGCGGATGGGGGAAGGATTTCAGATGCAGTGGTTTGTGTTGATTGGATTTATATTGGGTTCTGTTCATGGAGCTCATGATGTTGGTTGGTGGTACCGATTATTTGGAGTAGATAAGACAACCCATCTGCCGTCTTTGTTGGGGTGGAAATGGGGAGTTGGCTTCCAGTTAGTAATTTTGGGTCTGCTTTATGGGGCGGCATATTGGTGGGAAAAGAGAAAATTTTCTTAGAGCAATGAATAATGAAGGAGGAAAATTGATAGTGGATAAATTAGATTGTATTGGAGAACCATGTCCTTTACCATTAATGAAGGTAGAAGAGAAAATAGAGTCCCTGGCAGCCGGTGAAGAGTTAGTCATTGAGGTAGACCATACTTGTGCTATGACCAATGTACCGGAGTGGGCTCGAAAACAGGGGTATAAAGTAGAAACCAGAGAGGTGAATTTTGGTGAGTGGGAAATCAAAATCATCAAAAACGAATGAAACCTGGCAGCAGAAATTAATTAATAAAGTATTTGTTAAACCCTGGCCCTATTGGGTAGGCGGGATACTGTTGGGGCTAGCTAATATAATTTATATCTGGCTAACAGGGAAGCATTGGGCGATTACTACCGGTTTTGTCCGCTGGGGAGCTTGGCTGCTGGAACAGGTAGGAGTTTCAGTTCAGCAGTGGGAAGTTTGGAATTATTATGACTATATTCGTCCTTTAGAGGATAGATATACCTGGTCTAATTTAGGAATTATTGTTGGTGCTTGGTTAGGTATTTTGTTGAGTCAGCAGTTTAAATGGAAACAGGTTAAAAATAAACAGCAGATATTATTAGCTTTGGGAGGCGGCTGGTTAATGGGCTATGGAGCCCGAGTAGCTTCTGGCTGTAATATCGGTGGCTTATATACTGCTATTGCTTCTTTGGCTCTGAATGGATGGGTTTATTTTCCATTTATGATTTTGGGAATTTGGCTGGGCAGTAAAGCATTACATAGATGGTTAGTTTAAAATAAGAAATTAAAGTTTTAAATTTTTAAGTACCAGGGAAGGGGGCAACCTCTTCCCTTAACTAATAGATAATAGTGAATTTATGTCAATTATTGTTATTAGATTAGATATTTAATACAAGTATTAAGCGGTAGATTTACGGTTTAAGTCTCTTTTGGTTATATTTTTGTAGTTTAAGAACAAAAAAATAGCTGAAAATTATCTTGTGAAGATAAAGACAAAGTATAAAAAAGGAGATATAATTATAGATGTAATTAAGACTTTGTGAAAAATTTAGTTTTTGTTGTTAGGAAAAACCACTTAGATATAGCTAAAGAAAGGGGAGGAGAATATGTTATCTGAAGATTTAATAGACAGAATGGAAGAAGTAGTGGAAGACTGTATGGGGGATGCCCCTGCACCTTGTGTAGCTACGTGTCCGCTGCATATTGATGCTAAAGAGTATATAGACCAGATCAAGCAGGGGAATTATACAAAAGCCTTAGAAGTAATTCGGGGGACAACCCCGTTTCCTGGTATTTTAGGCCGTATTTGTGCACATCCTTGTGAAGAAGAGTGCAAGCGGCAGGATGTAGAAGAAGCGATGTCGATCAAGAATTTAAAACGGTTTGCTGCTGAGTATGATGATCCTCAAGATTGGGACTTAAGTAGGGAGCCGGAAACAGGAAAGGAAATAGCAATCATTGGTTCTGGTCCGGCGGGAGCTGTAGCAGCTTATGATTTACAGAAACAGGGTCACCAGGTGACTATTTATGAGAAACTGCCGGTAGTGGGCGGCATGCTGCGGGTAGGGATTCCTGCTTATCGTTTACCTCATGAAGTAATTGAGGAAGAGTACAGTATTTTGGAAAAGTTAGGAGTAGAAATCAAGTTAAATACGGAAGTAGGAGAGGATGTACCATTTTCTGAATTAGAGGAAAATTATGATGCTGTCTTTACTGCCATTGGAGCTCATGAAGGAGTAATGCTGCCGGTCGATGGTTCTGACCTGGAAGGTGTTAAGCCGGGCGTTGATATTTTAAGAAAGGCTGGATTAGAAAACTTTTCTGAGATTGAGCTTGGCGATAAAGTAGTGGTTATCGGCGGCGGTAATGTAGCGATGGATGTAGCCCGAACTTCTTGGCGGTTAGGAGCAGAAGAAGTCAGTATTACTTGTATTGAATCTCGAGAAGATATGCCGGCTCATGAGTGGGAAATTGCTGATGCAGAAGAGGAAGGAATAGATGTTTATCCGGAATGGGGTCCGATGAAGATTAAGGGAGAAGAAGTAGTAGATAGCATTACGCTGAAAAAGTGTGAACGAGTTTTTGATGAAGATGGAGAGTTTAATCCTGAATATGATGTCTGTACTACCCAAGAGTTAGAGGCAGATACAGTTATTTTTGCTATTGGGCAGAGTGCTCAATCTGAATTTTTAGAGGAAAAAGAAGGAATTGAATTAAACAACGGCGGTAAAATTGAGGCTGATGAGGTAACTTTACAAACAGATAAGGAACATGTTTTTGCCGGCGGTGATGCGGCAGGGCGGCCGCTGTTAGCAATTGAAGCGATGGCTCACGGTAGAAAAGCTGCTATTTCTATTGACCGCTATCTAAAGGGAGAGGATTTATACGAGGATAGAGAGCATGAAGGCAGCTATGAAACTTGGCTAGATAAAGAAGTTGAGGAACCGGAAAAAGAGCGGGTAGAAATAGAAATGATTCCTGTAGAAGAAAGAAAGGGTAACTTCAAGGAGGTAGAGCAGGCTTTTGCTCCTGAACGAGCGGAAGAAGAAGCTGAACGCTGTCTGCAGTGTGAATGTAAAGACTGTGTAGCTGAGTGTGAGTTCCTTGATGAATATACTGAACATCCTAAGGAATTGATGCAGAAATTGCTGGATGATCCTACAGATATAGATAATTTAGCTATGTCGTATTTCTGTAACTTATGTGATACATGTACCGTCTATTGTCCGCAGGATTTTGAATTAGCTGATATTTTCCTTGATATTAGACGGGAGTTAGTAGAAGCAGGAGAAGGACCGCTGTCTGAACATAATCCAGTTACTAAATTCCATCAGCCGTTAGGTTTTTCTAGTATGTTCACGACTAAACTTGCGGATAATCAAGCTGGAGAAACAAAGCGGGTTTTCTTCCCCGGCTGTAGTTTATCTTCTTATGCTCCGGAGCTAGTAGCAAAGACTTATCAATATCTACAGGATAATTTACCGGGTACTGGGTTTATTCTGAAGTGCTGTGGAGCTCCTACAAATATGGTAGGACAGGAAGATAAATTTGAAGAGCGGTTCCAGGATTTGATTGATGATGTGCGTGAATTAGGGGCTGATGAAATAATTACGGCCTGTCCGGACTGTAATCACAATATTATTGAACATAAACCGGATGATATTAAAGTGACTCCCGTGTATGAAGTGTTAGATGAAATTGGAGTTCCAGAAGACCGGAAGGGAATTGCAGCCGGTAAGACGATTTCAATTCATGATTCCTGTACGGCGCGCCACTTCCCAGAGATTCACGAGAGTGTCCGCAGTATTGCCCGTGATTTAGGACTCGAGATAGAAGAATTTGAACACAGCAAAGAAGATACTCGCTGCTGCGGCTTTGGGGGAATGGTGTTGTTAGCAAATGAAGATTTATCTACTGATATAATGGCTCGGCGGGCTAGTGAAACTGATGAAGATGTGGTAACGTATTGTGGAGCTTGCCGAGAATCAATGACTATGGTAGATAAACCTGCTTTCCATTTACTGGAGTTTATATTTAGTAATGATTGGCAGGAAGGAGCTAATGGTCTGGATAATCCACTACAGCAGTGGTTTAAGCGTTGGCAGACGAAAAGAAAGGCAAAAAAGGTAAATAAATAACTCTTGAGGAGGGTTTATTCATGAATGAAGAAACGAAAAGTAATGTTAAAAAACTTGTTATTTTTGCGGCAATTATAGCGGGAGTAATTATCTTTGTGAGACAGATGGGCTACTGGGAGTACTTCAAGCAGCCCGAGGAACTTAAGCAAGCGATTGATGGGTTAGGCTTTTGGGGACCGGTAGCTTTTATTGGCCTCTGGTGTGCTTCGGCTGTCTTTTTACTGCCGGGAGGAGCTTTAGGACTTGTTGGTGGTCTTTTATTTGGCCCGTGGTTAGGTACGTTATATACCGCTTTTGGAGCTACTATCGGGGCAGTGCTTGCCTTTTTGGCCGGAAAATATGTGGCTCGCGATATGGTTAAGAATATGGTAGAAAACAATCCTAAACTACAGAAAATTGATGAGGGAGTAGAGAAGGAAGGTTGGCGCTTTTTAATGTTGACTCGTTTAGTGCCGGTTTTTCCTTATAATGTCCAGAATTATGTTTATTCGCTAACAGCAGTTAGCCTACCGGTTTATGCGTGGACTACTTTCGTCTTCATGCTGCCTGGTTGTTTTGCCTTTTCTTTTGCCGGGGGAGCAATTACTTCCGGCGGTAGTCCGGTGAAAATTATTGGTTATTTGGCAGTAGCTGGTGTTGTATTATTTGGTATTTCTTTGATTCCGAAATTCTTGCGGAGCGATGAGGAAGAAGATATTCTTGATGAAATCGAAGAAATGGATGAACAGGAAAGTTAATCTTAAATTAACTTAGTATAGTATAATTTCAGGTAGCTAGGATGAGTTATATAACTTATCCTAGCTACCTTTACTACTATACTAATCTATTGAACTTAATAATGAATAAGTAGTTTCAACATCAGAATAAGAATGAAAGGGGTAGATAGACTGTGAAAAAGACACGTATAAAATTAATTTTAACAGCAGCAATTAGTTTAGTAATCATTTGTTCTAGCACCGTTGGTGCCTGGTGGATTTTTGGTGATAATAATGAAGAGCAGACGAAAGTATTAGAACAAGATTGGGAACAGATTGTTAAGGAGGCAGAAGGAACAACGGTTAACTTTTATATGTGGGGCGGAAGTAGAACTATTAATAATTGGGTGGATACTTATGTTGCTTCTCAGTTAGAAGAACGTTATAATATAGAATTGAATCGAGTACCAATGGGACCAGAAGATTATTTAAATAAATTATTAAATGAAAAGAAAATTAATAAAGAACAGGGAAGTATTGATGTTCTTTGGATTAATGGGGAAAATTTCAAAACGGCAATGCAGGAGGAGCTATTATGGGGGCCGTTTGTAGATAAACTACCTAATTATCAGCAGTATATAGATCAAGATGCTGATCAGAATACTACTGATTTTGGTTTTCCTACCAAGGGTTATGAAGCTCCTTATAATCGAGCGCAATTTGTTTTCATTTATGATCAAGCTAAAGTATCTAATCCGCCGCAGAATTTTGAAGAGTTGGTAACTTGGATTAAAGAACATCCTAGGAAGTTTACTTATCCTGCTTTACCTGATTTTACGGGCAGTGCTTTTGTGCGCCATGTAATTTACCGGAAGACAGGCGGCTATCAGCAGTATTATGATATGAGTGAAGCGGAAGTAAGAAAGACTATTCGTCCGGCATTAGAATTTTTAGCTGAGTTAGAACCTTACTTGTGGAGGACGGGAGAGACTTATCCGGCTACTATTGCTCAACTGGATAATATGTTTGCTGATGGAGAAGTCTGGATGAGCATGGGTTATGACCCGAGCAAGGCAACTGCTGAGATTAATAAAGGAAATTATCCGGATACGGCTCGTACTTTTGTATTAGAAAAAGGGACAATTTCAAATACCAACTTTCTAGCAGTTCCTTTTAATGCACCTAATAAACCAGGAGCATTAGTAACAATTAACTTTCTGGAAAGCTTTGCAGCGCAATATTCTAAGTATAAACCAGAAAATTGGGGAGCTTTACCTGTATTTGCTACGGATAAATTAAGCGAAGAGGAGAAAGAAAAAGTAGAAAGTCTTGATTTAGGGCCGGCTACTTTACCCCCAACTGAACTTGACCAACACAGCGTACCGGAAATTCCGTCTGACTTGGTGCCGATTATTGAAGAGGAATGGCAGAAAATAGTGGGACAATAAAATTGAGAATTGAGAATGGAAAATGATAAATGAAAAATGGAAAATGATAAATGATAATATTAGTATATAAGTTAACTTAAACTAAACTTTTAAAATTTAAAAGTTTAAATCAATAAGTTGACAGTTAAAACCCTAAAGAAAATAGATATTTTTAGAGTTTAAGGGGTTATAGGGTTTGAACTTGTTTTGGGTTGTTAACTGTCAACTATTAATTGTCAATTGTAAATTTGTTGTTTAGATGGGAGGAATTCAGGTTGAATCTACAGAAGTACAGCAGATGGCAGCCGTATATTTTACTACTGCCGGTATTAACAGTCTTGATTGGTTTATTTTTAGGAGGCGTGATTTTAGCTTTAGCTCAGAGTTTTGGTTATTTTCCTTTACTGGGGTTGAAAGAATTTACCTTAAAGTATTACTTAGAAATCTGGACTAGTCCTGAATTTATGGATGCTTTATTATATAGTTTGTATATTTCCTTTATTTCAGCTGTAGTATCAGTAGTTATCGGGGTAGCTTTGGCTTATCAGTTAGTAAAGTTGCCGCGAGAACATAAAATAGTGCAGTTACTATATAAGTTGCCGATTATTGTGCCGCATATTATAGCTTCCTTATTAATATTTTTATTTTTTACACAGAGCGGTTTGTTATCCCGGTTACTATTTCAGTTGGGAGTGATTGATAATTTAGAAGTTTTCCCTAAACTTGTTTTTGACCGCGGGGGCGTAGGAATTATTCTGGTCTATCTCTGGAAGCAGATTCCTTTTATTGCGCTGGTTACATATACAGTATTAAAACATATTAATGATTCATTCAGCCAGGTAGCAGCTAATTTAGGGGCCAACTCCCGCCAGATTTTCTGGAAAATTTATTTCCCTCTATCTCTACCCAGCATAGGGACCGGGTTTATTATTGTATTTGCTTTTTCCTTTGGGGCCTTTGAAATTCCTTATTTGTTAGGGCCAACTTATCCTAAAACACTATCAGTATTAGCTTACCAGCGGTATATTAGTTCTGATTTAACCCAGCGGCCTTATGCAATGGTAATTGCTATTACTTTAGCTGGAATCTGTTTTGGGTTGATTTATTTATATAAGAAGCTGCTTGATTTAGTACTTGAATATAATTAATATAAATGATAAAGCATTAATAAATTATTGTAATTTAAGGAGGAGTAGAATGGTTAAACCGGGAAAAATAATTCGCTATGCGCTAGTATATAGTTTAGTATTTATGCTAATCTTACCGTTGATAGTGCTGGCCATTTGGTCACTTACGGATAGCTGGTCGTGGCCGCATTTACTGCCGCAAGAGTTTACTTTAGAGGGGTGGAAGTATTTTCTTGATCCGGTTAATGATGCCCTGCCGGCGCTAAAAACTAGCTTTACTATTGGTTTAGGAGTTACTGGTTTAGCTTTGGCAGTTAGTATTCCAGCGGGGAAAGCATTGGGTACTTATGATTTTCCGGGGCGAGAATTGATAAAAGTACTGGTTTTAGCGCCGATAATTGTTCCTCCGTTGGCAGTAACGATGGGAATTCATATTAATTTTATGAAGTTTGGATTAACCGATAATATTTTAGGAGTTATTCTGGTACATTTGGTACCTACCATTCCTTATTCTGTGCGGATTTTGACGCATGTTTTTGAAGCGCTGGGGAATCGGATGGAAGCTCAAGCTCAGGTACTGGGTGCGAGCTTATGGCAGCGGTTTTTTCATATTACTTTGCCTTTGATTTATCCGGGAATTTTTTCGGCGGGTATTATGGTATTTATTGTTTCTTTTAGTCAGTATTTATTAACCTTTTTAATCGGCGGCGGACAGGTAGTTAGTTTTCCGATGGTTTTATTTCCGCTGGTTAAAAGCGGAGACCGGATGTTGGCTGCGGTTTATAGCTGGGTATTTATTATTGCTGCCTTAATTTTCACGTTAATTATGGAACGTCTGTTTAAAGGCGGCGATCAGCCGGAGGATCATTTTTATATGTGATATATAGCTATAGTGCATTAAATTTGAGGTTGAGTTTAAGATTGAGTAACCGATTATAACCATTGGTTGTATGGGTTGCTCAGCCTCAATCCCAATCTCAAGCTTAAGCTAATGCTGATGAAATTAATTTGACTTTCCTCGGGGCAAGCCCACGAGGATTCCTCATTCCTAGAAACGAGCCTATTTTACTTAATATCAAGTATTAAGTAAAAGTTAGGTCTTACAGTTTCTATCGCAGGATTAAAAATCCTTGCTCCAATAAATTTCCAGAGGCTTAGAATCCCGTATGCCCTACGGTACTGACGGTTATAGGTATTCTGATACCTTAAATATTTTATGCAACAGAGGAGCTTGGTTGTCGCTTAATTCCTGTTGCAACCCTATATATTCAGTTGTTAGAATTACCTTATCTATTAATAGTATATCAGTATTTGTGGCTTAAATCCATAATAAAATTTAACAATAAGCTAATATTGAATCAGCTTATTGTTAGTGCTTACATCCACGGGGCAAGCCCACGTAGTTTTACGCATAAATTATATAACTAGTCTAAAATGCAGACTGATTATGAAAACTTTACGAGTCTTAACAGACTCTCCATGAAAACCACAAAAACCGTATATATCCAGGCTAAAAATCAAGCCTGGCTATGAAAACCACAAAAACCGTATCTACTGTCAACTTAACAATTCATAAAAGCGAGGTATAATGATGGTAAGAATAGATCTAGAAAATATTAATAAAAGTTTTGCTGATGAACACGTGATTGAACAATTGAATCTTACAGTAGAGCCGGGGGAGTTAGTAGCATTACTGGGTCCTTCCGGCTGCGGGAAAACTACTACTTTGAAGTTGATTTCTGGTCTGCTGCAGCCTGATGGAGGAGATATTCTATTTAATCAGACTTCAGTAGTGGGAGTACCGACAGAAACTAGAGGAGCAGTCCTGGTATTTCAGGATTATTTATTATTTCCTCATTTGAATGTAGCAGAAAATATTGCTTTTGGCCTTAAAATGAAGGGTGCTGAGGAAGATTATCAACAGCAGCGGGTAGAAGAACTGTTAGAACTGGTGAATATGAGCGGATTTGAAGAGCAGAGCCCGCAAGAACTTTCGGGGGGCCAAAAACAGCGGGTGGCGTTGGCCCGGGCGCTGGCTATCAATCCGGAAGTACTACTGCTGGATGAACCGCTAACGAATTTAGATGCTAATCTACGGGGAGAAATGCAGCAGTTCATTCGTAATTTGCATCAAGAGCAGGAGATGACGACTGTATTTGTAACTCACGATCGGGATGAAGCTATGCTGGTTGCTGACCGAATTGCCGTTATGAATCAGGGGCGAATTGAACAGGTGGGAACGCCGGAAGAATTATATAAAAAGCCGCAAAGCAAATTTGTAGCTGACTTTTTTGGAGATGTTAATTATATTAGCGGCCAGTATGAAGACGGATATTTTCGATTTGCAGAAGGTAAACTTCCGCTTGCTGCGGAAGTGGTGGCCGACCAGGTGGAGTTAACGGATGGAGTTAGGTTGGAATTAATGCTGCGGCCTGAATTTGTAGAGGTAAGACAGAGTCAGTCTAGTTCTGGGTTTCAGTTGGCGGGAACTATCAAAGAACGAAAATTTGTAGGAGAGCGGATCTGTTATCTGATTGATGATGGGGAACAGATTATTAAAGCTACTGAACTGCCGCCTTCTAATTTTACTGTGGGGCAGGAAATAACTTTAGTGATTGATAAAGATAATATCTGGATAATGGAGAGTGATTAGGATGCCTGCTATTTCGATGATTATTCCGGTGCTTAATGAAGCAACAACGATTGAAAACACTTTACAGCATGTAAATGTACTGGCGGGAGACAAAGAAATTATTGTAGTAGATGGCGGTAGTGAAGATGATACCTGTCAATTGGCAGATAACTTGGCTGATAGAGTTGTGACTACCACTAGCGGCCGCGGACATCAGATGAATATAGGGGCTGAGCTGGCAAAGGGAGAGATTCTTTTTTTCTTGCACAGCGACTCCTGGCTAGAAGCTGAGGCTCTAGAAGCAATTGAACGAATAATGCGCGGCTCTGAAGTGATTGGCGGCTGTTTAAGTTTAAAGATAGATGATGACAGCTGGCCGCTGCGATTTATTTCCTGGAGTTCTAATTTGCGGGCCAAATACTTAAATATCATGTTTGGGGATCAAGGAATTTTTGTTCGCAGCTCGGTATTTGAAGAAGTAGGCGGTTATCCGGAGATTGAGTTGATGGAAGACTGGGAATTTTCCCGCCAGTTAGCCAAACAGGAAGGGAAATTAAAGGTTTTACCGCAGAAAATTTACACTTCAGCTCGCCGCTGGGAACAGGATGGTGTATGGAGTACGATTTGGCTGATGCATAAGATAAAGTTTTTATATATGTTGGGAGTAGAGCCGAAAAAACTGCGGGAGATTTATCGAGACGCGAGATGAAAAACAATTAATTGATAATTGACAATGGACAATTTACAATTAGAGGTCAAACCCTTATAATCTCTTGATTTAAAAGTTTTTAATTGTCAATTATCAATTGTTAATTGTTAATTAATGTTGTGTTAAGGAGGGATAAAATGTCAACGGGAATTGTTTTAATGAGTCGAGCCCCAATTCCGGGCCAGACGAAGACCAGGCTGGAGACGCATCTGCAACCGGAGAAATGTGCCCGCTTACATAAGGCTTTTTTGCGGGATATAAGTCAGATGCTGGTTCAGTTAGCGGCTAATCGGGAACAGTTAAATTTATATTTAACCTATACTCCCCTGGGAACAGCGGAGATGTTTAGGGAGTTAATATCCGAAAAGTTCACTTTTCTTCCGCAGCGAGGAGCTGATTTAGGCAGTAAGATGTATAATGCCCTGAAAAAAGTTAGTGAAGAAAATGAACAACAATTGATTATTGGTAGTGATTTACCTACTTTACAGCCCGCAGTAATTGAGGAGGCAGTGGAAAAATTACAGACGAGTGAGGTAGTGCTGGGTCCTTCTCAAGATGGGGGTTACTATCTGTTAGGTACTAAACAGCCGCGTTCTTTTTTATTTAGCGATATTGTCTGGGGGCAAAATGATGTTCTGCGGGCTACGATTGAAGCGGTGAAGGAGCATAAGTTAACTTATCAAACTGTTGCCTCCTGGGCTGATATTGATGTGTATCCAGAGTTACTTGCCTTAGCTGAGCAGTTGGCTACGCAGGAAAGTTGGGAGCGGTTTCCGGAAGCTACTGCCCAAGCGGTTGAGGAAATACTACCGCAGGAGGAGATTACTAGAGAGGAGGAACAGCAATGCCCGACAGCTCGTTAACTGTTGAACAATTACAAGAAGCAGTAAAAACTTATGTTAGTCAAAAAGAATTCCAGCAAAAGTTAGATTTAGCAGCTGCGCCGGAGGTTTCTTTCTTAGCTCAGGGGGAGTATAATATTAATTTTTTATTAACGGGAGAAGAAAGGCGGTTGGTGCTGCGTTTAAATGCAGGTAGTCAAATGGACCTTGATAACCAGATCCAGTATGAATACCAAACCCTGGAATATCTGACGCCGTCGCAGGTAACGCCTCGCCCACTGTTATTGGATGATAGCTGCCAGCAGCTGCCGCTGGGAATGCTGGTGATGGAGTATTTGCCGGGGCGAAATATGCATTACGAACAGGATTTGGAAGAAGCTGCCCGGGTGTTGGCGCGAGTACATGAAGTAGAAGTTCCGGTGGAACATAATTTGATTGTAGAAGATAAACCGCTGTCAGGAATTTGGCAGGAGTGTTCGCAGTTAGTTCCGACTTACTTAAATTCAGAGTTGGGGCAGTTAGAAGTTAAGAAGTTTATTGAACGGATGATTAATGGTTTGGATCGACTGCGGACTAAAGAAGCAGATATTATGCAGGTTCTGCCTTATTCAATTGTTAATACAGAAGTTAATTCCGGGAATTTTATCATCAACGAAGATCGGGAAGAAGGTTATTTAGTAGACTGGGAGAAGCCGCTGGTGACGACACCACTGCAGGATTTAAGTCATTTTGTGGTGCCGACTACTACTTTATGGAAGACGGATTACCGCTTAACAAAGGAAGATCGAGCTAATTTCCTTGGTGCTTACTGTGCTGAACGAGGTTTAAGTGCTAGTAAGCGGCAAGAAATCAAAGAAGCTCTAGAAATTTTTGATAAATTTTCTATGATGCGCGGAATATCCTGGCCGGCTATGGCCTGGGTAAATTATCAGCAGGCGGACCGGATGTTAAAAAATGAAGATACTTTTCGCAAGATGGATATGTACCTACAGCCTGATTTTTTAGCTGATCTGCTGCCGGAGTTTAGTTAAGTTAATAAGTTGTTAAAGCTGCCTATTAGGCAGCTTTTTTGTATT
>CAYFUT010000018.1:0-14607 GCA_964346395.1 uncultured Halobacteroidaceae bacterium | reverse complement strand
TTGAAGATAATCAATTAATTTTAGAAAAAGGAAGTTTTATTTTCAATCTAGAATAATTACCATTAAGAAAGCAATAATTTGATTTTTATTGAGTAAATAGAGAAATAAGTGCGATTAATTAAGGAGTGGAACTAAAAATGATTGCAGCTGATAATTACCGGCGCGGGGTTATTCTTTTATTTTTTATTTTAGGATTTAGTTTGCTAATTAGTGGTTGTGGGGGGAGACCAGCAAAAGAAGAGGTAATTTCTGAGGGGGGGACTTTGACTTCAACTACTACGGTAGTACCGCAGACTTTTAATCCGCTGTTAACTTATCAGACGGACAGCAGTAGCTTCAGCCATTATTATTTATTTGAGCCGCTGGTGATTCCGGATGGAGAAACTCAGCAGTTGAAATCCTGTTTGGCTACCGGATGGGAGGCAGCAGAAGGCGGTAAGGTCTGGACTTTTACTCTTCGGGAGGGAGTACACTGGAGTGATGGAGCAGAGTTTACGGCGGAAGATGTGATCTTTACCTTTAAGTTGATTTATGATGAGCAGGTAATGACTAATTACCGCCGGAATTTATTGATTGCTGGAGAACAGATTAAAGTAGAAGCGCTTGATAAGTATACTGTGCAGTTAACTTTACCGCAGCCTTATGCTCCTTTACTGCGCCAACTGCCGGTAATTGTTCCGAAACATAAATTGATTGAAAATTGGCGGCAGGGAAATATAAATCAAGTCTGGAATGTAAGTACTAAACCGCGGGAAATTGTAGGCACCGGCCCCTTTCGGTTAACTGATTATCGACCAGGGCGGCAGGTAGTAATGGAAGCTAATCCATATTATTGGCAGACTGATGATGAAGAGCGGCAGTTACCTTATATTGACCACTGGGTACGGAAGATTGTTCATAGTTCGGAAGCCAAGTGGGAGGAGTTTAAGCAGGGCAATAGTGATTATGTGCAGGTACCTACGCAGAATTATGATTCGCTGCCGTTAGAGCCAAGGGGGAAAGACTATCGATTGGTGGCGGCGGAACCGGGACTGCGGACAATGTTTATTGTCTTTAATCAGAATCCAGGAGCAGCATCTAACAAGTCGGAGTGGAAATTAAAGTGGTTTACTAACCTTCATTTTCGCCGGGCAGTAGCTTATGCTGTAGACCGCAGTCGAATCAGCAAGCAAGTATTTGCTGGGCGAGCTAAACCGCAGTGGAGTCCGGTCAGTCGAGAAAATGAATTGTTTTATAATCAGGAAATAAAAAAATACCCCTATAATCTTGAGTTGGCCCGCCGGGAGCTTAAGCAAGGAGGGTTTACCTGGAACCAAGCTGGCCGGTTAGTTGGCCCGGAGGGACATCCGGTTAAATTTGAATTGGCAACTAATCAAAACAGCTCTGAGCGGCAGGAAATATTAAAAATTATTGCTGGTAGTTTAGAAGAAGTGGGAATGGAAATAGAATTTAAACTGGCAACTTTTAATCATTTAATTGAGCAGTTGATTAATCAATATCAGTACGATGGAATATTAATTGGGTTTAGAAATAATAGCGTAGAGCCCCATTTCCGGGCCAACATCTGGCAGTCGAGCGGCAAATTGCACCTCTGGCATCCGCAGCAAGCAGAGCCGGCTACTGAGTGGGAAGCAGAAATTGACCGTTTATTTAAGCAGGGAGCTAAAACTAGAGAGCAGACAGTGAGAAGAGAAATTTATGACCAGTGGCAGAAGATAGCTGCTGTTCAACTGCCGTTAATTTATATAGTAAACAAACAGCCCGTATTTGCTGTGCGGAAGCGTCTACAGAATACAAACATAACTAGTTATGGGCAAGCAGTCTGGGGCACTCCTCTCTGGAATGCGCCTCGCGTTTATTTGCGGTCGAAAAACTAAAGTATTAATATTTGAAAAAGAAGGCTAGAATAGACAGGAATAATAGTAGCTTTATAGAATAATAAACTTAAAACTAGTTTTACCTGAAATGGTAAATTAAAACTGGAAAAGAGCAGCATTGAAATCAATTTAATGGAGGAGATGAGAATATGCGTAGCTTGTTTACTAAACGAAAGATGTTAGTATTGATGGTGGTTGGGGTTGCCTTATTGTTTACGGCTTGCGGCGGCAGTCAAGAGCAGGCAGCTCAGCAAGAAAAAAATGAGAAGTTTGGCGGGACTTTGCTGTCGACTACTACTGCTGGTCCCAAGAGTTTTAACCCATTGTTGGCCGAAGAGACCTCGAGTAATTCTATTTTATATTTTGTTTTTGAGGGCTTGACTACAACTAACGGCAAAACGACAGAAGTTGAACCCTGTTTAGCTAAAAGTTGGGAAGCGAGTGAAGATAAGCAGACTTGGACTTTCCATCTGCGCGAAGATGTAAAATGGAGTGATGGGGAGAAATTTACGGCTGAAGATGTAGTGTTCACCTTTGATGTGATTTACGATGAAGATATCCCGACTAGTCTGCGGGATGTATTAACTATTGATGGAGAACAAATAAAAGTTAGTAAAGTGGATGAATATACAGTTAAGATGGAGCTGCCGAAGCCGTTTGCTCCTTTCCTGCGGCAGTTACCAGATATTCTGCCCAAACATAAGCTTCATGAACCCTGGAAGAACGGCAATTTCAAAGATACCTGGGGGATTGATTCGAAACTAACGGAAATAGTGGGTACTGGTCCGGTAATGATTGAAGAGTATAAATCTGGCGAGCGGGTAGTATTAAAGCGAAACACTCACTACTGGAAAGAAACTGACGCCGGACATAAATTGCCTTATCTTGACCGGTGGGCTAAAACAGTGGTTAAGAGTACTGAAACCCAGGTGCTTAAATTTGAAAATGGAGAGTCGTATTACTCTCGGATTCCGAATCAGGATTATGATCGGCTGAAGAAAAAGGCCGAACAGGAAGATTTCAGGCTAGTTAACGGCGGGCCTGGTTTTGGCAGCAATTTTGTTGTCTTTAATCAAAATCCCCGCAACCCTAATTTAGAAGAAGAACCGTGGAAGTTAGACTGGTTTACTAATCTTCATTTTCGGCGGGCAGTAGCACATGCAGTTGACCGCCAGCAGATTATAGACCAGGTATTTGCCGGTTTAGGTACTCCGCAGTGGACGCCGGTTAGTCCGCAGAATAAGATGTTCTACCATGAGGATGTAAAAAAATATAAGTATAATTTAGATAAAGCCCGCGAGGAACTGAAAAAGGGCGGTTTCACGTGGAATGATAAGGATGAGTTAGTAGGACCTGAAGGACATAAAGTTAAGTTTAAGATGGTAACTAATAGCGGTAATAAGGAGCGCGAACAGATATTAAATATTGTTACCAGCGACTTAGAAAAGTTGGGGATGAATATTAATTCTACTCCGATTGAATTTAATAAAATGGTCAAGCAGTTAACTAGTCAGTGGAACTTTGACAGTATTTTGATCGGCTTAACTGGTAGTGTAGAACCGAATACAGGGGCTAATGTCTGGAAGACAAGCGGTAATTTACACATGTGGAATCCCCGACAGGAAGAGCCGGCTACTGACTGGGAGGCAGAGATTAATCAATTATTTGCGGAGGGAGTTACTACTCTAGACCAGGAAAAGAGACAGGAAATTTATAAGGAATGGCAGGAAATTGTGGCGCAGAATGTGCCGGTAATTTATACGGTCCATGCCGATCAGACTTTTGCTATTCGAGATGAATTAAAGAATACTGAATTTACTGCTTATGCAGATACAATTTGGGGTGAACCGGTCTGGAATGTAGATAAACTTTATCTTAAAAAATAAAAATTGGTAAACAGGGTGGTAGAGATGCCGCCCTGTTTTTCTGTGGGTTCTATAGGGAGGCAAAAGTATGCTTACTTATATTATTAGACGGTTATTGATTATGATTCCGCTGCTGTTAGCAGTGTCAGTGGTTGGTTTCTTTATCATGCAGCAGACCCCGGGCAGTTATTTAAGTACGTTGAAGATGAATCCGGAAGTTTCGCAGGAAATGGTAAATCAACTGCGCGAGGATTATGGGCTTGATGAACCAATCTGGGTGCAGTACGGCCATTGGCTGTGGCGGGCTTTACATTTTGATTTCGGCCGTTCTTTTAAGTGGGATGTTCCGGTTAGTCATGTACTCAAAACGCGGCTGTTAAATACATTGATTTTATCGTTGTCTGCTTTAATTTTCAGCTGGATAATTGCGATTCCGATTGGTATCTTTTCAGCTACTCATAAATACCAGGTAAGTGATAATATTTTGACGGTTTTTGCGTTTATTGGGCTGTCAATTCCTAATTTCTTTTTAGCCTTAATTTTACTGGTTTCGATAGTTAAAAGCGGAATTCAATGGCCGATTAGCGGAATGACCAGCATGAATTATGATTTTTTAAGCCCGACGGGAAAAGTGTTAGATGTTTTAAAACATCTAGTGGTACCTACGATTGTATTGGGAACAGCAGCAATGGCTCGGGTAATGCGGCAGATGCGGGGGCAGATGCTGGATCACTTAGGTAAAGATTATATTAAGACAGCGCGGGCCAAAGGGGTTAGCGAAGGCAAGGTTATTTATAAACATGCCTTTCGGAATGCAGTTAATCCGCTGATTACTATTTTAGGATTTGATTTAAGTAGATTATTGAGTGGAGCTGCCCTGACGGAAATCGTGACCGGGTGGCCTGGTATGGGGAATATGATGTTAAATGCAGTTCGGTCAAAGGATATTTATGTAGCAATGGCCGGTTTGATGATGTCTAGTGTATTATTAATCCTGGGGAATTTATTTGCTGATGTTTTACTAGCCGCAGTAGATCCCCGGATTCGGTATGATTAAGGAAGGAGGCGAAGTATGAAGACAGAAGATGAACTGGAGATTGAAGAACAAGAGCCGGGGAGGGAAGCAACAGCTCAGGAAGAAGCGGAACCTCCCTGGAAAATTAAACTACGGTATTTTAAGAAGCACCGGATGGCAACTATCGGCGGCACGGTACTAATTATTCTTTATTTATCAGTTATTTTTGCCGGTTTTTTAGCTCCTTATTCGCCTACTAAGCAGTATAAAGATAAATTCTTTCATCGGCCGACAAAAATTCATTTGTTTGATCAAGAGGGATTAACTTGGCCTTATGTCTATCAAACTGAAAAGGTAGGCTGGGGCGAATACAAACCTATTAAGGAGGAAAAATATCCGCTTCAAATATTTTATCAGGGAGATAAATATAAGTTTTTGAATTTAATTCCTACCCGTCTGCATTTATTTGGAGTAGAAGAACCGGCGCAGGTTTTCTTATTAGGAACTGACACCTACGGCCGAGATGTATTTAGTCGGTTGCTGTACGGCGGAAGAGTCTCGCTGTTTATCGGCTTTGTAGGCATTATTATTTCTTCGGTAATCGGCCTGTTAGTCGGCGGAGCTGCTGGTTATTACGGCGGTTGGGTTGATGCGGTAGCCATGCGGGCCGTTGATGTAATTTTAAGTATTCCTGGGTTTTATCTGCTGTTGGCTTTAGCAGCAGTATTACCGACTGATATTTCTTCGATAGCCAGGTTCTTTTTAATTACTGTGATTTTATCTTTCATCGGCTGGGCCGGTATGTCGCGGGTAATCCGCGGGATGGTGATGTCAATCCGCGATGAAGATTATGTGGTGGCGGCTCAGGCAATGGGCGCTAGTGATCTTAGAATTATTGTCAAACATATTCTGCCGACGACTGCTACTTATGTAATAGTGCGGGCAACTTTGAGCATTCCCCGTTATATTCTGATGGAATCGGGGCTCAGTTTTATTGGACTGGGGATTCAAGAACCGGATGCCAGCTGGGGTAATATGCTATCGGCTGCTCAATCAGTAACGAAGATGACTTCGTTTCCCTGGCTGTTGATTCCGGGTGTTTTTATCTTTGTTTCTATCCTCTGTTTCAATTTATTAGGGGATGGACTCCGTGATGCCTTGGATCCTAAATCAAAAAATAGTTGATGGATTATCTTAAAAGTATAGCTGAAGGTGGAACTATTGAAATTAATTTAAAAATAAAGCACCGACAGGAGAAATTCTGTCGGTGCTTGCGTTTATTATAGGCAAGTAGAAAATTTAATTTTTATCGGCTGTATTTACCTTTGAGAGTAGCTTGCTGTAAAATATGTCCTTCCATAGCCTGCAAGAGATGATTTTTATCAGCGCCTGGATCTATGTTTAAGCTGGTATCCAGGGTGTAAACTTTAAAGCGGTAAGTGTGAGTGCCACTCGGAGGAGCTGATCCTCGGTAGCCTAGCTGGCTGAAGTCATTTTCCCCTTGAACTGCTTTGTTTAATGTATCTGCAGTTTCTGTCTGGGGAATATCCGCTGGAATAGCAGCAGTGTCGGCTGGTATATTCCAGATCAGCCAGTGAGTAAAGGTGCTCATAGGAGCATCGGGGTCGTCACAGATAAGAGCAATACTTTCGGCATCAGGATGAATGCCCGCTATTGTTAGGGCCGGCGAAATATCTGCCCCATCAGCAGTGTAGCGGGGCGGAATCTGGCCGCCATTGGTGAAATCTTCGGCAGTGATTTGTAGTGAATTGCTCATCTAACCCCCCCTATTTGGATATTTTTATCTATTATTATAATTATAGGTTAAGTTATTAAATTCCTGGGGATAGTAAAAAATGGTTTATATTTAATTAGGTTGATTGTTAGCTCAGTTGGATAACGTGTTCAGCAGTTAGATTTTCTTCGTCAGCGATTTCGAAGTTAACAGTTGCTCCCGAGGGCAGAACTTCTGATTTGTTTTTAATCCGCGAGTATGCCTTGTTTTCCGGGGGGACAATAGCTGAAGAACGAACTTTAATTTCTTCTCCGTCTGCATCCTGGATAATACCTTCT
Source organism: uncultured Halobacteroidaceae bacterium (assembly GCA_964346395.1). Taxonomy (GTDB): domain Bacteria; phylum Bacillota; class Halanaerobiia; order Halobacteroidales; family Halobacteroidaceae; genus CAYFUT01. The sequence goes on along the minus strand of CAYFUT010000018.1, from coordinate 7,777 downwards.
CCTGTATCCGGATCAAACCATTGTACTTGGCCAGTTTTCATTGTTGATACCTCCTTACTAATTAGGATGAGGCAAATTAAGCTGTTTCATACTACTAATTTTCAACATAAAAATTAAAGCTAATAAAGATTAGTAACGAAATTGGAAATGGGAAATATGCTGGTAGTAAAGGAAGCAAGAATAATTAAGGGGGGCAACTATGGAGAGTGAGGAATTAAAGCGAATTATAGAGAGCCAATTTGAAGAGACAGGTGAAGTTTTTTCTGAATTAGAAGACCGGGTGGAGGATATGGAAGACGAAGTGACAGATACCAGCAGTCAACTGCTGAAGTTATATGAAGATTTGGAAGATCTATTGGCCGAAAAGAAAGAATAGCAGCTATTAGTTGCCCGGGAGTTGGCCCGGGCTTTATTATTTTAACAAAATTGAGGTAATTTATTATAATTTAAAGGTAAAAATTAGCTAATAAAGAATAAAACAAGAGAAGGAAAATAAAATATATAGGCTATAAGGGAGGCTAATCATGTTCAAAGAAGCTATTGAACACCAACCATATGGCAGTTATGCCTATCCAGTTGCTGATGATATATTATTTGTTCAGTTAAAGGCTAAAAAAGGAGATTTAGAAGAAGTTAATATTGTGTATGACGGTATATTCAGAAATTGGGAACTCAATCCGCCCCGGTATACAGCAGAGATGACTAAGTATAGTACTGATGAGTTTTTTGATTATTTTCGAGCTGAAATTAAGTATCCTAGCAAGAGGTTTCGTTATTATTTTGTAGTGAATGATGGAACCGAAGAAATTTATTATGGGGGAGATTTTACTTCTGAGATTCCTCAGCATAGAGACTGCTTTGAGTATTCTTATATTTGTGAGCGGGATTACTTTACTATTCCGGACTGGGTGCCTAATTCGATTTTCTATCAGATTTTCCCTAATTCTTTTAATAACGGAAATCCGGAGTTAACTCCGGAGGAAGCTGCTCCCTGGGGGTCTGACCCTGAGAAATCATCTTTATATGGTGGAGATCTGCCGGGGATAATTGAAAAGTTGGATTACTTAGATGAGTTAGGCATTGATGCTTTATATTTAACTCCTATTTTCCAGTCGGACAGCAGTCATAAGTATGATATTATAGATTATATGAGTATTGATCCTCATTTTGGCGATTTAGAAGACTGTAAGCGGTTAGTAAAGGAAGCACACAACCGAGGGATGAGGGTTATTTTTGATGCAGTCTTTAATCACTGCAGCGATCAGTTTTTTGCCTTTCAGGATGTACTAGAGAAGGGGCGAAATTCTGATTATAAAGACTGGTTTTATATTGATAGCTTTCCGGTGCAGGAGGATCCGGGGATAGACCATTCTGTTCTAACTCAGTTGGCTGAGGAGCTAAAACAGGTTGAAGAGGTGAGTTATAGTCTGTTTGTAGACAAGATACTGCCTAAATTTGAGGTGACTGAACAGGGAGCAGAGTATTTAACTGAGTTGGTTAAAGAAGTGCTTGCTCAGGGGCCGGGTTTTAAAATTAGTGTAGAGTCACTGCGGGGATTATCGCAGGCTAAGCAAGAGTTAGAAGAATTAATCACGCCTAATTATGAGACCTTCGGTTCTCGCACCTGGAAGATGCCAAAATTAAGAACAGCTAATCTGGAGGTTAGAAATTATTTACTACAGGTAGCCCGCTACTGGATTGAAGAAGTCGGTATTGACGGTTGGCGGTTGGATGTAGCTGATGAGATTGACCACCATTTTTGGCGCCAATTCCGACAAGAAGTGAAGGCTGCTGATCCGGAAGCGTATATTGTAGGAGAAGTCTGGGATGACGGCAGTCCCTGGCTACAGGGCGATCAATTTGATGGGGTGATGAATTATATTTTTACCGATGCCGTCTGGGATTTCTTCTGTCGGCGAGAGATTAATGTTCATCAGTTTGCCGCCCAGTTAGCTAAAGTTAGAACCGATTATAAACGCCCGGCACAGGCTGCTTCGCTAAACCTAGTTGATAGTCATGATACGGATCGGGTGTTGACCGTAGCAGACACTGACCAGACTAGACAGCAGTTGGCGGCTGCGTTCCAAATGACTTACTGGGGGCCGCCGATGATTTATTATGGAGATGAAGTCGGACTGACTGGCGAAGAATTTACCAGCTGCCGCCAGACTATGGCCTGGGAAGAAGAAGAGCAGAATACTAACTTACTTAACTGGTATAAAAAGCTAATCTCTATCCGCCAGAATAATACTGCTTTAAGAACTGGTGAGTTGAGAATAGTCCGTAAGGAAGGGGTTAAGAATATTTATGCCTTTACTCGTCGGAAGGAAAATAACCAATTATTAGTTGTGTTCAATAATAGTAATTTGGCGGCCGAACTGGAGTTTGCTTTAGATAATTTAGACATTAAAGCTGATAAATTTAAAGAATTGATTTCTGAGCAGGAATTTATAGTTAAGAATAATCAGCTGAACTTTACTCTTGCCGGCTATAGTGTGTTTATTTTGCGGGCGGAAAAATAAGTTTGATTTGAAGATTGAATTTAGCCGCTACATAAAGCTAATAGTTACGATAAGGATTTTAAAAAATAGGAAAGGAGCTAATGAATATGCGCATTATTTATCTTGATTTGGATACTTTACGGCCTGATCATTTAGGCTGCTACGGCTACCAGCGAAATACATCGCCAAATATTGATCAGGTAGCTGAAGATGGAGTTCGATTTGATAATTATTACTGTAGTGATGCTCCCTGCTTACCGTCGCGGACTGCTTTAACTAGCGGTCAGTTTGGAATTCATACCGGAGTTGTCGGCCACGGAGGAACAGCTGCCGAGCGGCGCGGCGAAGGAAGTGAACGCGATTTTGAAAGCCGCTGGTCGGAGGAGAATCTGCCTGGGTTTTTAAGTGATCAGGGCTTGACCACAGTAACCATTAGCCCATTTGCCGAACGGCACGGGGCCTGGCATTTTTACGCTGGGTTTGATGAGATGTATAATACAGGGCAGAAAGGCTGGGAGAGTGCAGAAGAAATCACCCCGCAGGTACTTGACTGGCTGGCGGACAGGGGAGCGGAAGACGACTGGTTTTTACATATTAACTACTGGGATCCGCATACTCCTTATCGGGCGCCGGAAGAATTTGGGAATCCGTTTGCGGATAGTCCCCTGCCGGACTGGCTGGATGAGGAAATATTAGCTGAGCATCGGGAGTTAGTTGGCCCGCATAAACCGCGGGAGATAAATATGTATGATAACCAGACTGATCCTCAATATCCGCGGCAGCCAGGAGAATTAGAAGATTTAGAAGATTTAAGAGAAATGATTGACGGGTACGACTGCGGAATCCGCTATTTAGACCAACATATTGGGAAGATTTTAGCTGCCTTAGAAGAACAGGGGATTAGAGAAGAAGTAGCGATTATTATCAGTGCTGACCATGGTGAAAATATGGGGGAATTAGGAATTTACGGGGAACACGGGACGGCTGATTATGCTACCTGCCGGATTCCGCTGATTATTGATTGGCCGGGTAAAGGACAAGGGGAAGTTAATGAAGCACTACATTATAATTTAGATCTGGCGCCGACACTGGCGGAACTACTGGACAGTGAACCAAAAGAAGTTTGGGATGGAACTAGTTTTGCTTCTGCTGTCAAGCCAGATAAAAAAGCTGAAGGCCGCGATTATCTAGTCTTGAGCCAATGCGCCCATGTCTGTCAGCGCAGTGTGCGGTTTGGACCCTGGCTGTATATGCGGACTTATCACGATGGGTATCATTTGTTTCCCCAGGAAATGCTGTTTAATGTAGAAGCTGATCCTCACGAGCAAAAAAATCTAGCGGAAGAAAGACCGGATATCTGTAAGAAAGCAGTTTATTTGTTACAGGAGTGGCAGGAGGAAATGATGGCGTCGATGCCGCATAATTATATAGAAGATCCGCTGTGGCGGGTAATGGCTGAAGGAGGTCCCTTTCATGCGCAGGGGGCATTAGAAGATTACTGTGAATACTTACAAAAAACTGACCGAGAATGGGCTATTCCGGAGTTAAAAGAACGTCACCCAGAAGAATTTACTGATTAAAAATCGAGTAATTAAGGAGCGATAATATGCCGCCGTTAAATGTAATGGTCAAACCAGCATCTAGCAGATGTAATTTAAACTGTAATTACTGCTTTTATCATTCTTTAAGTGACAGTCGGGAAGTTAAATCTTATGGTTTGATGGGTGAAGACCTGCTAGAGGAAATAGTTACTAAAGCCTTTCAGTATGCCGATCGGCAGTGTACGTTTGCTTTTCAGGGGGGAGAACCAACCCTGGCAGGTCTAGATTTTTATCAACACTTTTTAGAACTAATTACTAAGTATAAACCAGCGGGTCTGCAGGTGAATAAGGTTATCCAGACTAACGGAATCTTGATTGACCAGGACTGGGCCAACTTCCTGGCCGAGAATGATTTCCTGGTTGGTATTTCTCTTGATGGGCCGGAAGAAATTCATAATCACCATCGAATTGATAAGCAGGGAGCTGGTTCTTATCAGCAGGTGATGGAAGCAATTGAGCTATTTAAGGAAGGGGGAGTTGAATATAATATTTTGACTGTCGTCAATGCTCAGGTAGCTCGCCAGCCGCAGAAAATATATGATTTTTTTAAGCAGCAGGGTTTTAAGTACCTCCAGTTTATCAAATGTCTCGACCCGCTAGGAGAGGAGCGGGGCCAACACCAGTATTCCTTAACGCCTGACCTGTATGGTAATTTTTTAAATCGGCTATTTAAAGAGTGGTATCAGGATCTTAAACAGGGGCGGGAGATCAGCATTAAATACTTTGATAATCTAGTCCAGATGATGCTGGGCTATCCGCCGGGAGCCTGTGAAATGAGAGGGGAATGCAGTTTACAGTATATTATTGAAGCCGACGGGGGCGTTTATCCCTGTGATTTTTACGTTACTGATGAGTGGCGGCTGGGGAATATTAAGGAGGCTACTTTTAGCGAACTGAAGCACAAACCTCTTGCTGAACAATTCATCTCTACCTCTCAGACAATTGATGATGAGTGCAAGAGCTGTCCGTATGTGAGATTATGTCGGGGCGGCTGCCGCCGGAACCAGGAGCCGTTGCAGGAGGGCGAGCCGCAGCTGAATTATTTCTGCTCGGCCTACCAGGAGTTTTTCGCAGCGCAAAGGGAGAAATTGCAGGAGTTGGCCCGGCTAATTGCTGCTAATAATAAACTTTAGCAAAATAATTAAAATAAGTTTTATTAAATCCTCTAGCTTTTTTAGCTAGGGGTTTTGTTATTATAAAAGTTATAATATTTTCACTTATTTAGGAACAACCCTTTCTTTCCTAATAAATTTGTAGTATTTTACCAGGAAAAAACCCCTTTATATAGAAGATATTAATTTAGAAAGTAGTTTGATTAAAATATATAATACTTTAGCTATTTAACTATAATTACTGACTTATATTGTGAGCAGATGGGGGGAGATCCATGAACTTTATCACTGTATTATATCTATTCACCTGTTTTTTAACCTTATATTTAGGTGTTTATTTACTGCGCTTAAATCATAAAGCTGCTATAAGTAAAGTCTTTTTTCTATTTTGTATTACGGGAAGTTTGTGGGCTTTCACCTATGCTTTTATGCATTCAGCTCCTAATGCAGAAGTTGCTTTATTCTGGAGAAAACTTTCTGTACCTTGTTGGTGCCTCCATTACGGTTTCATATTACACTTTTTTCTACTGTTGACTAAGCGGAAAAAAATTTTAGAGAAGCTCTGGATTTATCCCTTGATTTATTTGCCCGGAATTATATTGACAGGCTTGTTTTTGCTACCGGGAAGGGGAGTAAGACGAGAAAATCTTTTTTTAACAGATTTAGGGTGGACTTACTTATTAAGTCCGGATGATCCACTTCGGTTTTGGGGATTTACGATTTATTATTTGGGATATACAATTTTGACTATCATGTTAAGTATTTTATGGTGGAAAAGAACTGAATTTGAGAGAGAAAAGAAACAGGCCCAACTTATTTTATTGGTGTCAGTAGCGGCAATTGTAATAGGGTCCCTACCAGATATAATTTTGCCTTCATTAGGGATTATAGAAACACCTCCTCTCGGGATAATAACTAATGTAGCTGTTTTACTTACCTTCTGGTATGTGATAAAGGAATATAGATTTATGCCTTTAAGTACTGAGCGAATTCATAAAGATATTCTAGAAACGATGGAAGAAGGACTGTTAACTTGTGATGTAGAGGGTACAATTAAAGTGGTAAACAATAGTACCCAGGAGATGCTCAGTTACAAGAAAGATGAGTTGATTAACCAGCCGATAAATTTAGTTTTTGCGGCACGAAAAGATGGAGAATTATTTGAACTTTCCCACCAACTTAATGGTGACCAGGAGTATATTTTTAAAAGTGAAGAAAAGACGCTAGTGACAAAAAACGGCAGGAAATTTCCGGGGCTTTTTTCTGCTTCTATACTTAGAGATGATTGGGGAGATGCCCTGGGAACTGTCTGTACTTTCCAGGATATTACGGAACGCAAACAAGCTGAAGAAAGATTCATCCACTTAACTTTTCACGACCAGCTAACTGGTTTATACAATCGAACCTTTTTAGAAAAAAAGTTAAAAGAAATTAATTCAAGTAGAAAAGTTCCGGTAGGATTAATTATGATTGATTTAAATGGTTTAAAGCTAATTAATGATGGATTCGGCCACCCTGCCGGGGATAAAATGTTAAAGCGAACAGCGAGGGTTTTAAGAGAGGCTTGCCGGGAAGATGATATAGTTGGTCGCTGGGGGGGAGATGAATTTATTATTATTATGTATGGTGCTAGTAATGAGGAGGTAGAAAAGATAAGTAAATGCATAACAGAAATTAGTAGAGAAACCCCGGAAGATCCGGTGCCTATTTCGCTTGCCGTGGGAAGTGCTATAAAAGAGGAAAAGATAAAAGATATCTACGATGTACTAAAAAAAGCTGAAGATGAAATGTATAACAATAAATTATTACAGCATAAAAGCGTTCAGAGTGATGCTCTGGATACTTTACTAAAAACTCTGGGGACAAAGAGTAATGAAACCGAAAAGCATGTCCGGCGTCTGCAGGAATTAGCTGATGCTCTGGGCTCAAAACTTGATTTATCCCCGGCAGAGATGGATAAACTTTCTTTGCTTGCTTCGCTACATGATATTGGGAAAGTGACTATTTCAGAAGAAATACTAAATAAATCGGGGGATTTAAATGGGGAAGAATGGAATAAAATGAAGAAGCATCCAGAAATAGGCTATAGAATAGCTTTTTCTACAAATGATTTTGCTCATATAGCGGAGGAAATACTGCATCATCACGAATGGTGGGATGGTTCTGGCTATCCGGAGGGGCTTAGCGGGGAGGAAATTCCTTTATTATCGCGGATTATAGCAATTATTGATGCTTACGATGTGATGACTAGCAGCCGGGCTTATAAAGAGCCGATGACGCAGGAAGAAGCAAAACAGGAGTTAAAGAGATATGCTGGCATTCAGTTTGACCCTGAATTGGTTGAGGTGTTTATTGGTTTGCTTGATGAAGATTAATTTCGGGCTTGTTTCTTATAACAAATTACTAAAATTAAAAGAAGAAATCACTCTTTCAAAAAATTCCTTAATCATAAATTAGGAAGAAAGTATTTAAAAATAGCTAAATATGTCTTAAAAAGTGTAAAGCACCATCCGGAATATAGTACAGATGACTTGGTGCAATTAGCCGATAAATTATTGAGTAA
>CAYFUT010000017.1:0-40518 GCA_964346395.1 uncultured Halobacteroidaceae bacterium | reverse complement strand
TAAATAAGAAAGAAGAAATGATTACTGCTCCTTTAGTAGTAAAATAATCTTTCCAGACTAAACTTTCACTTAAATTTAGCACCTGGTAGCTGCGCAGTAACTCCATATAAATTCCAATACAAATAGAACTTGCTAACCCATATAACAACTGCAAATTCAGGCTCCGTACCTTTTCTATATGCAAAGTACTAAATTTCACCATAATAAAAATAGATAAACAGACTACAACCCCCGTAATAATAACCCCAAAAAAATAATCAATTACTGCCTGTTTATTAAACTTAAAACCAAATTCCTTCCACTTGCGCTTATCCACATATTTCCCCAATAAAAAGGTAATCCCCAGGACAATCAAAAGAAAGAAACATCCAATCACCATATGTCCCCCAACTGAATTTTTAATCTCTAATACACCATTCAACTTGAAAATAATAAATACAATAAATAAAAATAATAAACTAAAAGAAACTATTTGTAGTAGAATCCTAAATAATCCCTTAAGGCGATTTTCACGTTGATTAATAAAAAATGATGTCAACTTTTTCTTATTCATTGCCTATCCCCCTTATTTTCTCTTAGAATTCTCAGTCAAATTAGATCGTCAATTGAAGGTCTAACCGCCCTTGCTTCTTCCCCCCCAGTAACTAGTCCTTTCCTAGCAGGGGGCTGTTGGCTGACACTTAGCCGAGAAACCTATTTCTTTAGTAAATCTATCTAAATTTATTCTTCATTATAAGAATTCAATTTTACAGCCTATTTTCCTCCTTTTTTTGTCAATTTTGTTTTTTTAATAGAGCAGTACCAATGATTATTAAACAGCAATCTTGGGCACAAAAAATAAACGACCCCGGGCCAACTTCCCCAGCCCGGGTATAACTTAATTTTCAGTTTTTACTCCAAATACTCATCTAACTCCTCTATATCCTCCATCTCTATTATCTTTTCCACAATAACTTCCAGAACCTCTTCCTCCTGCTCTTTTATCCGCTTGCGATAGTCTTTCGGAATTTTCTTGAATTTTGAGATTAATAACTTTAGTTTTACAAATACTGTTCTAAGTCACTCGCTTTTTCCATCTCAAAAACTTCTTCTGCAATAAATTCTAATTCTTCTTCATCTTTTTCCTTTAACTTTTTTTTGTATTCCTGGGGCAAATTTTTGAATTTTTTTAGCAATAATCTCTTAAGCATTCTATAAGCTTCCCTTTGCTTACCTTCTTTTTTACCTTCTTCTTTACCTTCTTTCCTTCCCTTTTCTCTTCCCTTTTCTTCTGCAACCTTAAACACTTTAAGCATACTATAATCCCTCCATATCTCTTCTATTTCTGGTTCGCTTAAAAACTTATTAGACAATACCAACGTCAAAGCCACTACTTTACTTTTCATAGGTCTAGACAGATTAACCTCTTGTTCTAAATCAATCGCCTTCTTAACCCGCTTAGACATCTGCTCATCACTCTTCATTAAAGGTAAAAAAATCAACTCAAGAATATTAATCTCTTTTCCAGCCTCAATTTTCTGACTAATCTCTTCAATTTTAGAATCACCATCTCGTTTTGACATATCTACTACTGTAGTTGAATATTTTAAACTATTTGTATCAAATCCAGCTATGCTGTCTTCAAAACCATTGACACATAACACTATTGTTCTTATTTTATCTCCATATCTTTTATATAACTTTAAGTCATACGAAGCAAATCGAATCAAATCATCTTTTGATATGTCTGCTTCCTCCTCTAAATGTAAAATTGATCCATCTACTAACCTAAAATTTAAATCTAACCTCTCGCCAGTAGTCTCTATTTCTGAAAACTCCGTTTCCACAAAGGCTTCTATCTCGGGAATATCTATTTCTAAAAAATCTCTTATTCCTTGTTTAAATATGGAAAATGAATTTTTAAAGACGCTATCATAGTTTTGATAATCTATATCAAGTTCTGCCATTTATAAACCTCCAAATTCAATTACTTTATCTATAGTATATCATATTCAGCTTTTAATATAAATGTTTTTAAATTAGATAACCCGGGCCAACTTCCTGACCCAGGTTATCTGCTGACATCCAAGTCTAAAACACAACTTATTTTTTCTAAAATCTAACCGGGGGTAGGTGGGTATTTTCACCTGACCCTAAAAGTTTTTTGTGTACGGTTATGGAATACCAGATAAGCTGAAATCGGGCAAAAAAGAACTTTTTTATTTCAGCTTATCTGGTATGGAATGAACAAAAAAGTTTTCCTGAAGGTAAAATACCCACCTGCCCCCGGTCTGTTAATAGCTTTCATTCTAGAGTTGGATAGCTATAACTAGTTTATTACTACTGAAGTATAAGCAGGAATATTGACTGTCGTTATTTCACCTTCACTAATCTCTGCTCTCTTATCAGGATTAGTATGACTGCGGTCATAATTTTATTTATATTTTTAATTATCTTAAAATTTTTAATTTAATAGCTTATCCTTCTTCCATAAAATTGATAAGCTCATCCTTCGGCAGCGGACGGCTGTAATAAAACCCCTGCACTTCATCACAATCATTTTCTTCTAAAAAATCCACCTGATCAACTGTTTCGGCTCCTTCAGCCACTACATTTAAGTTAAGATTATGGGCTAAATCAATAATGGCCTTTACAATTGCTGTATTATCTACATTAGTCGGTACTTCCCCTACAAATGACCTATCTATCTTCAACGTACCAATCGGAAATCGTTTCAAATAACTTAGCGAAGAATAACCCGTCCCAAAATCATCAATGGAAAACTGAACCCCCTGTTTCTTAAGTTCAAATAACCGGTCAACACTTCCTTCAACATCATCCATGATGATACTCTCCGTCAGTTCTAACTCCAGATACTGCGGCTTCAAACTAGTTTTCTGCAAAGCCTGAGCTACTTTATTTATCAATTGATTATCTTGAAACTGCCGAGCAGATAAATTAACTCCCAATTTTAAATCGGAAAAACCCTGCTGATGTAAGTTCTTAATTTCTTCACAGGCCGTCTGTAAAACCCAATTTCCAATCGGGATAATTAAGCCGGTTTTTTCTGCCATAGGAATAAATTTTCCTGGAGACACCAAACCCATCTCAGGATCCTGCCACCGAATTAAAGCTTCTAACCCACAAACTTGATTAGTTTGAATATCTATCTGCGGCTGATAATAAAGCACAAAATTATCTTCCTTAAGTGCCTGACGCAGTTTGGTTTCCATTTTTATCTCCTGCAGTACTTCATCATTCATAGCTTGCGAATAAAATCGGTGGTGGTCCTTCCCTTTTTCTTTTACTTTATGCATCGCCAACTCAGCATTTTTGATTAATTGTTCAGACTCTGTCCCATCTTCCGGATAAAAGGCTACTCCCACACTAATAGTTATAAAAAACTTTTTCTGCTCTTCCTGTCCAACATCTAAAATAAAGGGCTGGGAAAATTCCTGCAGCATCCTCTGCACCTGGTGATTAATGTTATCAATACTTTCCTGCTCCTTAATTATTACGCCAAATTCATCGCCATCCAGTCGGGCTAAAATATCAATTTTCTCCAGACAACTCTTTAACCGCTGAGCTGCTTTATTTAATAATTTATCCCCTGCTTTCCTGCCCAGAGAATCATTTACTTTAGTAAAATTATCTAAATCCACAAAGGCAACCCCTATCAAATTCTGCTGTTCATCCTTTTTTATCTCGCCCACTAATTGCTGCAGCCGCTCCATAAATAGATCCCAATTAGGCAGCCCAGTTAATAAATCATAATTAGTCAGTTTTTCTACATCTTCTGGACTGTCCTTTAAATCAGTCACATCATGACCGTACAAATAGATTTCATCCCGCTCAAGTAGAGAAATAGTAGAAAATAAAATAGCCCGCCCCGCTACTTTAACCTCTATCTTTCTATTAACTTCTAAATCTAACGTTCTTTGTACAAAATTCTGCCAAAACTGCGGTACTAAATCTCCCTCTTCACATTTCCAGCTGGCAAGTAGACTTTTGCTGGCAGAATTAGCTGCTAGTAGAATTCCTTCCCGGCTAATCTTAATCACCGGCTGCTTAATTTTCTCAATAAATCCTTGTTTTATTCTGTATTCTTCCTGAAATTCAGGAAGAATAAACTTTAAAGTAAGCAAGATTTTATTCTTATAATAAAGAGAGTTTACTTTAAGTTCCGTTGTAACGTTTTCATGCTCTGCAGTAGTTAAGGAAATAGGCAACGCTTTTTCTTCCTGCTGCCCTTTCTTAATCTCATTTACTTTTTCTTCCGTTAAATCAGGAATCAATTCCTGTAGATAAATAGTAGCTGAATCTTCTGGGGCATAATTTAAACAATCAACTGCCTGTTTATTGGCTCCTAATACCTGTAAATTGAGATTAACTATTAAAATTGGAAAATCAAAAACTTGAGTATTACTTTTCTTCCCCATGTTTTTAACTCCTTCTAGTCTATATTTTTTTGCATTTTTCTTTCCTACCTCTATGTAATAATTATATAAAATAAAACTATTTCCTGCAAAATTTATATTTTTACTTTATGTTAAGAAAAAAATAATCAAATTTCAATTTAATGGAAGTTTATCAGCAATAAATAAAATAGCGGACCAGTTGGCCCGCCGTGGAAAGTAACTATTTACTTAATTACTTCCTAATCTGTCCATTACCATAGATAATAAACTTAGTAGTAGTCAGTTCATTGACGCCCATTGGACCCCGGGCATGCAGCTTTTGGGTACTAATCCCAATCTCTGCCCCCAAACCGAATTGGCCGCCGTCAGTAAAGCGGGTCGAAGCATTGACATATACCGCAGCAGAATCTACTAAATCTAAAAATTGCTGAGCTTTAGTATAATTTTCCGTCACAATCGCTTCCGAATGACTAGTACTATATTCGTCAATATGCTCTAACGCCTCATCCAAATCTTCTACTACCTTAACTGCCAAGATATAATCTAAAAACTCAGTCGCCCAGTCTTCTTCAGTCGCTTCTTTTACATCAGGAACTAATTCCTGCACTCGCTGATCCCCTCTTACCTCTGTATCTAACTGCTGAAGTTCTTTGACAATCAACGGTAAAAATTCTTCAGCTATCTTTTCATTGACCAATAAAGTTTCCATTGCATTACAGACACCGGTCCGCTGGGTTTTAGCATTAATTACAATCCGTTCTGCTTTCTCTAAATCAGCATCACTATCTACATAAGTATGACAGTTTCCTACTCCCGTCTGAATGACCGGAACAGTTGAATTATTAACTACCGCCTTAATTAATCCCTCACCGCCTCGGGGAATCAAGACATCCAGATAATCATTCAACTCAAACATAACCTGAACTGCTTCCCGATCCGTATGTTCAATTAATTGGATTGCCCCTTCCGGCAGACCAGCCTGATAGGCAGCCTTAGCAATGACTTCTACAATTGCCTGGTTAGAATTAATAGCACTAGAACTCCCCCGTAAGACTACTGCATTACCAGCTTTTAAACATAAGCCGGCAGCATCAACTGTTACATTCGGCCGGGCCTCATAAATAATCCCGATTACTCCCAATGGTACTTTCACTTTTCCTACGCGGAGATCATTAGGCCGTTTTCTCATTTCTATCATTTCTCCAATAGGATCATCAAACTGAGCTACCTCCCGCAGTCCCTGAGCCATCTTTTCAATTCGAGCTTCCGTCAACAACAATCGGTCAAGTAATGACTCAGATAGTCCATTTTCCCGGCCGTACTTCATATCTTCCTCATTAGCAGCTAATATCTTCTCCTTTTTAGCCTCCAGCTTATCAGCCATCGCCAACAGCGCTTCGTTTTTTACCTTGGCTCCTAAATGAGCCAACTCTTTACCTGCTTCTTTAGCCTGCTTTGCCTTCTGAATAACATCTTCTTCAATACTCATCTACTCCACCCCTTCTTAAAGTTTATTTAAAATTACCATAGAAAATACTAGCTCCGCACTGCATTGTAGGTGTTAGCTTCGCTTTGCTCGCGCCACATCTAAATTTAATCTTGCAATTCCAAAGTTAGCTAAAGTGCAATTTTTTCTCTTCAACAACTAACTCTTTTCCTTCGCAGGGGTGGGTGGAGGCTGTGGGCTGACATTTAGCCTTTTTTCTTCACGAACATCTATTGTGACTCCCCTACTAAAATCGGCTTAATCGGCTTAAAAAGAACTTTTTTATTTTAATAGGGGAGTCAATAGATGAAGAAAAAAGGCTACCGGAAGCCAACAGCCTCCACCTTCCCCGGCCAAACTAAAAACAAACTAAGTTATTGCGGTGTACTACTTCTTCATACCCCTGATAACCTAATTCCCTTTCAATTTCACTGGACTGTAATCCTTTAATCTGTTCCACTTCCTGGTGCGAATAATTAACTAATCCCCGGGCCAACTTCTGCCCCGACTGATTGACAATATCAACTACATCTCCCGCAGCAAAATCGCCCGTGCTGTCTACTATCCCGCAGGGCAGCAAGCTGCTTCCTTCTTCAGTCAAAGCTCGTGCTGCTCCCTGGTCAATAACCAGTTGGCCCGAAACTCCTAAATTAAAAGCAATCCACTTATCTCGACTGGCCATTCCTGATTCCGACTGGAAAACAGTCCCTAATTCTTCGCCAGCAATAATCCGCGTTACACAATTATCTTCTTCCCCATTAGCAATAACAAGGGGAATTCCCGCTCGAGTAGCAATCTTAGCTGCCTCAATCTTAGTAATCATCCCGCCTGTACCCTGGCTAGTTCCTGCTCCCCCGGCCAATTCTTCAATCTCTTCTGTTATTTCTTCTACTTCACTAATCAATTGGGCAGTTTCTTCTTCGCGGGGGTCAGCCGTATATAAACCAGCAATATCCGATAAAATCACCAGCAGATCAGCATCAATCAAACTGCTTACCAGAGCAGATAAAGTATCATTATCACCAAATTTAATTTCTTTAACTGCTACCGTATCATTTTCATTAATGACAGGAATTATATTATATTCCAGCAGCTGAGACAAAGTATTCCGCGAATTTAAATAACGGCTCCTATCGGTTAAATCATCCTGAGTCAGTAAAACCTGAGCTGCCTGTTGACCGTATTCCTTAAATAATTTTTTATAAGTATGCATCAAAGTTCCCTGGCCAATAGCCGCTAGCGCCTGCTTTTCCGGAATTGTTTCCGGCGATTCAGCCAGCCTTAACTCACCGTAACCAGCTGCTACTGCTCCTGAGCTGACAATAATCACTTCTTTGCCCTGATTCTTCAAGTTAGCAATATCCCGAATCAACTTTTCAATTCGGTTTAAATTCAACCGAGAATTCTGATAAGTTAAGGTACTGCTGCCGATCTTAATCACTATCCGTTCTGCCTGCTCAATCTTTTCCCGCATGATTTCTCACCTTCTTAAGTAACTATCATAAAAACTCTTATCTTAAAGCTCGACTTTGACTAAGCTCACGACTCATAGCTCACCGCTCTCAGCTCTTACCTAGGCAAATTATACTCTGATTCTCCTTCACTTGCCCGATATAAAACTAATACATTCCCAATCACCTGAATAATCTCCGCTTCACATTCTTCTGCCAATTCTTCCGCTGCTTCTCGAGCAGTATATAGGGAATTATCCAGTGCTCTCACCTTGATTAATTCTCTAGCTTCCAAAGCATTATCTACTTGTTCGATTACACCGTCACTAATTCCATTCTTCCCAATTTGAAACAACGGATCCATTTCATTAGCTTCACTTCTTAAATAAGCTCTCTGCTTACCTTTCATTCTATCCCTCCTTACTCCTTATCCTTCATAGTATTCAAACTGCAGGCCAGCTACATCTACCGTTTGTCCCTCTTCAATTCCAGCTTCCTGCAGTGCTTCTTCTACGCCCATTTTATCTAAAGTTTTAATTAACTGCCGGAGGCCTTCTTCAGTCCTTAAATCAGCCATAGCTACCTTCCGCTCTACTTCTTCTCCCGTTACTTTAAAGAGACCGCCTTCTTCTTCGACAGTAAAGCCTCTTGTTTCTTCTTCAGGCTGAGGCCCTCTAATCACAACTTCTTCCTCATCCTCAGCTGCAAGTTCCGGTTCCGGCGCTTCCTTGACCAGAGTTGCAAGCCGATCGATTAAATCTTCTACTCCCTCACCGGTAACAGCAGAAATAGGAAACACTTCATACCCTTTTGCCTCTAACTCCTCTTTAACATCTTCTATCTCTTCTTCTTCAGCCATCAAATCTATCTTATTAGCCGCTACTACCTGCGGTTTTTCCAGTAAATGCGAACCGAACTTTTCTAATTCCTGATTGATATTAACTAAATCCTCTACCGGGTCGCGGCCTTCTAAACCAGAACTATCAATTACATGGACTAATACTTTTGTCCGCTCCAGATGGCGCAAAAACTGGTCACCGAGGCCTACTCCCTCATGAGCTCCTTCAATCAAACCCGGTACATCTGCTACTACAAAGGAAGCAAAGTCTTTAGTGTTCACTACTCCCAGATTAGGCTCCAAAGTTGTAAAGTGATACCCGGCTATCTCCGGCTGGGCAGCTGATATATGTGAAATCAAAGTTGATTTACCCACATTAGGATAGCCGACAAGACCTACATCAGCTAACAACTTTAACTCCAGCTTCAATTGGCGCCGTTCGCCCGGCTCCCCATTTTCTGCATGGCGAGGAGCTTGATTAGTCGAACTTTTAAACCTTGTATTCCCGCGGCCGCCTCGACCTCCGTGGGCTACTACCACCTGCTGGCCGTCTTCTACTAAATCAGCTATTACCTCACCTGTTTTCCGGTCATTAACAGTAGTTCCCGGTGGCACCGTAATAATTAGATCCCCGCCATTACTGCCGTGCTGTTTCTTACTCTGACCATTCCCGCCTGACTCTGCCGCAAACAAATTTCGTTCCCTAAACTCAAGCAAATTATTTAAACCTTCATCAACCTCTATAATTACATCGCCGCCTTCACCGCCGTCACCGCCGTCGGGACCGCCGGCTGACTCATATTTTTCGCGCCGAAAGCTAGTTGTGCCGTCGCCTCCATCACCGCCTTTTACTTCAATTTCAGCTTCATCTACAAACATAATACCAACCTCCAGTTAACCAGTTTACAGTTGATAGTTGATAGTTGACAGTTGACAATTGATAGTTAATAGTTAAAACCAGAATAATAAGCGTTAACTTAATATATTTTTTTCCATTGATTTTCTTTTATAAACTTCAAACCCCTCCGTAATAAATCTCTTCAACTTAATCTTGATAATACTCTGCTGGAAACTGTTAACTCTAACTGTCAACTGTAAATTGTAAACTGTAACCTGAATTTAAGTTCTATATCAACTATATATTTTCCAGTTTCCGCTTGATTATACCTAATCTTATATTTAATTGTAAATTGTCCACCCTAAAATGTCAATTGTTTTAATAACAAAAACTCCCAGCATTAGGCTGGGAGACAGTACACTTAGTATATTTAAGCCATCATTTCCAACTGTTCCTCGGTATAAACATTAACTTCTTTTTTATTTCTGCCTCTACGCTTAAATTCAACATAGCCTTCTTCTTTAGCGAATAGAGTATCATCTCCACCGCGGCCTACATTTAAGCCAGGATGAAATTTAGTTCCCCGCTGACGAACAAGAATACTACCGGGCTTAACTTTCTGTCCATCATGGCGCTTAACTCCCAGTCGTTTGGAAATACTATCGCGGCCATTTTTGGAACTACCAACAGCCTTTTTCTCCGCAAACAGCTGTAAATTCATTTCTTTAATCATGGTTAGTCCCCCTTTCTTTTTCTTCAATTATTAAATGCTCAGAATGAGCTTCTGCCGTCTTCTTTAAGCCAACTAACATAGTTTCTAATACTGCTTTTACCTCTTTATCTCGGGCCAACTTAGAATCCAGCTGACAGTTCAACCAGCCGTCTTCAGTGCTCACCTCAGGGTCTAAATCCAAATAATCAACCAGCCCAAAAACAGCCGTCTGCAAAATAGCAGATACAGCTGCACAGATAATATCTTCTCCCTCCGGCGCATACTGAGCATGACCAGAAGCAGAAAAACCAACTATATTGCCCTGTTCATCTTGATTAACAGTTACCGTAATCATTAAACTTCAATACTATTGATCTTAACTCTAGTATACGGCTGGCGGTGACCCTGCTTTCTGCGGTAATTTTCCTTCGGCTTGTACTTATACACAATAATTTTCTCACCTTTATCATTCTTCACTACTTCACCTGTCACAGCAGCACCATCTACATCCGGCGTCCCTACTTCTAAGCCGTCCTCAGTCGAAACAGCCTTAATTTCTTCAAATTCAACTGTATCGCCAGCTTCTGCATCCAGCTTTTCAACATCAACTGTTTCGCCTTCTTCTACTTTATATTGCTTGCCACCTGTTTTAATAATTGCATACATTATTTCACCTCCCCTACCTTAGACTCGCCGGCAGCTAGGCAATCCAGAATGGATTTTCAACCCGTGCCGTGCGGTTTTGGTAGTAAAACCACGTACGAAGAAAATTCTAACATAAACCAACCTTAATGTCAAGCAATATTAACGCTAACAAACAACTGTTTATAGGTAGCGTTGAATTTTAACTAATGAAACAGACCATTAACTTAATTTATTTTTCCAATTGGTCTATTTTATAGATATAGTGCATTAAGTTTGAGGTTGGGGTTGAGATGGAGATTGAGCAAACCATTATAATCATTGGTTGTATGAGTTGCTCAACCTCACCTGCGGGTTTAAACTTCAAACCCCTTCGTGATAAGAAAACTTGGTTTAAGTTAACACTTATGACTAGTAGCCAATATCTCCGCCCGGCTAACTAAACTATCTACTGCAGTTAATTTAATTTTTACTTCTTGACCAACTGAGATTTGACCGGCGGTAACTGCAATCAACCATCCATCCTGCCAGGTTAAACTACTATCTGCTCCTAAATCTTTTTTTATTACTGCTGAAATTATATTCCCAACAGTAAAGGGAGGAGTAACTCGACTGTTATTTGCCTTGACACCTACCTGAGACCGATTAATTTCAGAACTTACCCGCAAACAAATTTTCGTCTCCAATTCTTCTTCTAAGACAGCTAAAGCTTCTTTTCCTACCTGTAATAAATAAGCTGCTAGCTCCGGATGCAGCTTAACTACTATTTCAGCTGGCTTCTTCTCAGCACCTGCTGCTCTTATTTTATCCATAACTTCCCAAGCCAAAGCCTGGTTAGAAAGTATTTTACCGCTTCCTCCGCAGCACGGACAGGCTGACTGTAAAAGCTGTTCAATACTGTTTTTCTTCCGCTTTCTAGTAATCTGGACTAATCCCAATTCAGTCATCCCCAGCACCGAAGTACGGGTTTTATCTTTTTTTAATCCCTGTTCTAATACCGCTAAGACTTCCTCTTTAGTCGCTTCACTGTCCATGCCGATAAAGTCCACTACCGTAATCCCGCTAATATTCCGCAGGCGCAGCTGACGGGGGATTTCTCGCGCTGCCTCTAAATTAACTTTTTTAACTGTATCTTTAATATTATCTTCTGTATAAGCCCCCGTATTAACATCTACCGCCGTCAAAGCTTCCGTACTTTCAATTACTAAATAACCGCCGCAGTCAAGTTCAACTTCCGGTTTAACTAGTTTTTTTAACTGACTGTTAACCTTATATTTCGCAAACACAGGTTCCTGACTTTGATAGTAAACAACTTTCTCCTCTAATTCAGGGGCTACAGTCTGAACAAAATCAAGTATCTGTTCGTAGCCTGCTTCGGTATCTATAATTAAGTTATCCACTTCCTCGGTAAATCTATCGCGCAGCACCTGACCAATCAGATCAGAATGTTGGTGAATTAAGGCCGGAGGTTTTACTTGTTCAGCTTTCTTAGCAATTTTTTTCCGTAACTTCAGCATACTCTTAACTTCCGCTCTTATCTTCTCCTCTTCTGTTGCTCCTGCTTCTGTCCGCAGAATTGCACCCCGATTCTGCGGAATAATCTCCTGCGCTAACTCCCGGAGTCGACCTCGTTCCTGCCCTGGTAACTTCCGGGAAACACCAATATGTCCCGGTTCATCAAGAAAAATCAAATACCGCCCGGGCAGTTCTAACTTGCAACTTCCTTTAGGACCTTTAGTTCCCGTTGCCTCTTTTCTAATCTGAATTACTACCTTCTGCCCCGGCTGTAAAACATGTTCTATTTTCTTATCTTCACCATTCGGTACTACTCCATTAACCGGTAAAAATACATTCTTGCTTTGGCCGATATCTACAAAAGCTGCTTGAATACCAGGGACTACATCCTCCACTCGGCCCTTATAGACATTACCTACAATCTGCTGCGAAAAATTTTGTGCAAATAATAAATCTTCCAGCTTCCGATCCTCTAACACAGCTACCCGCGTTCCTAAATTTCGATGATTAATAACTATTTCCCGAGCCAACTTAGTCATCCCCCCCCTTGTTATAAAGTTGATAGTTGATAGTTTACAGTTGACAGTAGATACGGTTTTTGTGGTTTTCATAGCCAGGCTTGGTTTTTAGCCTGGATAGATACGGTTTTTGTGGTTTTCATAGCCAGGCTTGGTTTTTAGCCTGGCTATGAAAATTTACAGTTGAATAATAAACTTTTATCATAGGTATTAGTTTAAACTAAATTTTAGTGATTTAAAAATTCAAACTAACGCATTATCAAAATAGTCTGTAACTATTAATTGTAAGTTATCTGGTTTTGACTATCAACTGTAAATTGTTAACTATCAACTGTAAATTAAGTTTCCATCGGAGTTTGTAAGTTTTCACCATCTTTTATGTATAACCCAGCCCGGTGAATATTAATCATTTTCGGCGGCTTTATTACCTCGTACCGCTGGGCTAACGCCCGAATTACTTCCTGCGGGCGCACATTCCCGCTGCTGCCGGTCTGAACCAGCATATTAATTGTCCCTTCTTTCTCCTGTACTCCCATTACTGTCAGAGAAAAAATCATCGGCTTCAAATCCAGCCAGCGGTCAGATTTATTACGCCGTTTCCGTTTAATTTCCAGCTCTTCCTGACCCAAAAAATCATCTATTATCTTTTCTAATTCTCCTTTGCTTAGCTCCTCCGTAAATTCAAGTTTAGCAAAATACCGCCCTGCATTAATAACCGCCATCAAAGATTTGCTGTCCACCGGTACTTCTTGCGCCTCTTTAATTCGAATTCCCGCTGGAAATTCTCGGTTGAGCTGATTCTTAAACTTCTGCGGCATCATTGCCTCCTGTAATTCAAAATCTATATATTCACTATTACTGGTTAATCCTACCGCCAAAGCCGAAGCAAAAGAGAGCTGAGGGCGGGGATTATACCCCTGCGAAAAAGCAATCGGCAGTTCTGCCCTTCGGAGCGCCCTAGTAATTGTATTCATAAAATCAAGATGCGAAATAAATCTTACTTCCGATCCTTTCGCTACCTCCGTTCTAATCTTCTGCTTTCCACTCATCTAGCTCACCTCCACAACAAGCAGCTGGAACCAGACTGCTGATTATTCCGCAGTTTTGACAGCTGCTTAACCGGCAGTCTCCTGTTGTTTTTTCCTGCTGGGCTTGTCTATATTCCTGACGCAAATATTCTTTACTAACTCCTACCTGCAGATGATCCCAAGGTAGATCAGCTTTCAAACCTAACTCCCGATAAGCATAAGCTGGCAAATTCAACCCAGCCGCCTGAAAAGCTTCCTGCCAGAAGTCATAATCAAATACTTTCCGCCAGCCGTCAAAACGGGCTCCCCGCTCCCAGGCTGCTTCTATAACCTCTGCTAATCTTCTATCACCTCGGGCAAAGGCTGCCTCCAGAAGACTTAATTTCGGCTCGGTCCAGTCTAAGGAGAGGTCTTTTCCTTGCAGGTTATCTTTTAAATACTGCAATTTATCCTGGATCTGATCTAAGGTATTAAATTGCGCCCATTGAAAAGGAGTATGCGGTTTTGGTATAAAAGTGGACACGCTTACCGTTACCTTTACCCGCCGCTTGTTATCAGAATTAAGTCTAATCTCATCTCCAACTTCTGCTACCCGCTTGGCCAACCGAACAATCCCAGCTAAATCTTCCTTAGTTTCAGTAGGCAGCCCCAGCATAAAGTAGAGCTTTACCCGCCGCCAACCGGCCTGAAAAATTTCGGTTACTGTTTCCATTAAGTCTTCCTCAGTAACTCCTTTGTTGATTACATCTCTTAAACGCTGAGTCCCTGCTTCCGGTGCAAAAGTCAATCCCGTCTTTCTTACCTTCTGAATTTCTTCCGCTACATCAATAGAAAAAGAATCTACCCGCATGGAAGGTAAGGCAATATTTATTTTCTGCGGTGCATACTTTTCTACTAAATCAGTGGCTAGAGAATTGATACCGCGGTAATCACTGACACTTAAGGAAGTTAACGATACTTCTTCATAGCCTGTACTAGCCACTAATTTATCAGCTAATTCCTGGATTCGCTCTCGACTCCGTTCCCTTACCGGTCGGTAAATCATCCCCGCCTGACAAAACCGGCAGCCCCGCGTACAACCGCGAGCCACCTCTAAATTAATCCGGTCGTGAACTATCTCCATATACGGTACAATAAACTGTTCCGGATAAAAAGCTTCGTCCAGATCTTCTACTATCCGCTTTTTAATTGTTGGAGCTGCTGTTTTTTGACAGGAAAAATCAACTACTTCGCCCCGGACATTATACTCAACATCATAAAAAGCAGGCACATAAACTCCTTCTAAATCAGCTAACTGCTCTAATAAATTTTCTTTATTCTGTTCTGTCTGCTGCCAGCTTTGATAAACAGCTATTAATTCTTCAATTACTGCTTCTGCTTCCCCCAACACCACCGCATCTATAAAAGGCGCTATCGGTTCCAGATTAGCTGTACAGGGACCGCCGGCAATTACTAGCGGCTCATCTGCACCTCGATTTTGACTGCGGAAAGAAATATCGGCTAAATCAAGCATATTCAATAAATTAGTATAGCTTAATTCATACTGCAGCGTAAATCCCAAAATATCAAAATCAGCTACCGGCGTTTTTGTTTCCAAGCTAAACAGTGGAATTTCTTCCTCCCGCAGTTTCTCTTCCATATCCAGCCAAGGAGCATAAACCCGTTCAGCAGCTGTATCTTCTCGATTATTAAGCAGATGATATAAAATTTTAATTCCTAAATGAGACATTCCGACATCATAAACATCGGGAAAGGCTAAGGCTACTTTGACATCCACTTCCGTTAAATCTTTAGTAATACTATTTAATTCCCGCCCCATATAGCGAGTAGGCTTTTCTACTTGCGGTAATATCTCTTCTATTCTATCAGCTAACTTCGTCATTCTATCCCTCCCGAATCACTTAGTTTACAGTTTACAGTTGACAGTTGAATTCAAAACCAACTTTTGTTCTAGAATTATAGATCTATAAGGTTTTAGCTGTTAACTGTAAACTATCAACTGTCAATTGTTAACTATCAACCAGCTCTCCCACAGCCAGTTCAATTTCCTGCTCAATTAAGGAATCAATCAATTTATCCTCCGTTACTATCCCTAATACATGAAATTGATCATCCACTACTACTACTAGGTGAAATTTATTGGGCACCAATCGGTCAATAATTTCCTGTATGGAAGTATCAGCAAAAGCTACTAATCCCTCCGCAGCTAGGACATTTTTATTCAACACTTCCCCTTTTTTCCGCGCTATGTACTGCATTAATACATACGGCGTATACCTGCCTTCTTTCAAAGCAGCAAAATAAATAAAAAAACAGATAATGACCAGGGCAATATTAATATATCCAAAATAAAGACCGAGTACTACTAATCCCCCCGCCAAAAAAGCAAAAAATTTGCTGAACTTAAGAACTTTATAAGTTGCCTCTTTAAATCCATACCGCTCTGTTAAGTTGGCCCGCAGGATTCGACCCCCATCTAACGGAAGTACCGGTAATAAATTAAACAGCCCAATACTCAAATTAACCCGCAGTAAAAAAAGACCGCTTTGGCGTCCTACTAACTCGTAGTTAATTAGCAACAAGGCAACTCCCGCCAGACAAAAATTTAAAATTGGCCCCGCCAGAGCAACCTTAATTTCCGTCTGAGGCTTAAGCTGCAGCAAATCTCTAAATTTAGCTACTCCTCCAAAAGGAAGTAATTCTACTTCATTTATTTTTACCCCGTGCCGATAAGCTACCAGCGAATGTGCTAATTCATGCAGAGTAACCACTACAAAACTTAAAGAAGCTTCCAAAAACAATCCTGCTAGTGAAAACAAAGCTAATACTACTAAAAACAATAAATTTAATTTGAAATTAATATCAGCTATTTGCACTACAGAACCACCTTTAATCAATTCTTTATCCCAATTTATTTTTTCTACCTATATACAATAGATATTATCCAGCCCCTAATAATATGTAAATTTTTAATAAATCAAAATAACAACTTTTTCCTTCTCATATTAACATTAAGAATTAAACCGATAGCCAATAAATTGGTAACTAAAGAACTCCCTCCATAACTAATAAACGGTAACGGAATTCCGGTCACCGGCATAATCCCCATGGCCATACCTATATTTTCGAAAACATGAAATAAAAACATAGCTATAATTCCGGCAACTACTAATTGAGCAAATTGATCTTTAGCCTGCTCTGCTATCATAATTGCCCGCCAGAGAAGAATAAAATAACTAATCAAAACTAACCCAGCTCCCCAAAAACCTAACTCTTCTCCTAAGACGGAAAAAATAAAATCAGTATGCCGTGCTGGTAAAAAATTTAACTGGTTTTGAGTACCAGCAAATAATCCTTTACCCCGCAGTCCCCCAGAGCCAATAGCTACCTTTGACTGTCGTACATTATATCCTGCTCCCTGGGGATCCAAATTAGGATTCACCAAGACTAAAATCCGCTCTAATTGGTATTCTTTTAACGGCATTGGAGCATCTAAATATAAGTAAGCTGCAATCCAAATTGCTACTACTGCTACTACTACTATCATTCCTCCTACTAATAACTTAGGATTAGCCCCCGCTACATAGATCATACCTAAAAAAATAGCTATTAATACTAAAGCAGTCCCCAGATCATTTTGTAATAATATTAAACCAAAGGGCAGTGTTAAATACAAACCAGGTACTATTAAACCAAAAATATATTTAATATTATATTTTCGCTTAGCCAACAGATCAGCTAAAGTAATTATGACAGCCAGTTTAGCTAGTTCCGACGGTTGAAAACTAATCGGACCAAAGTCAATCCAGCTTTGCCCTCCCTGAACTTCTTCCCCTATCAATAATACTAGTCCTAATAACAATAAATTCCCCACATAAATAAGTACAGCATAATCCCGCAGCAATCTATAATCAAACAAAACCACCGCTACCGCTCCTATACTGCCTACTAACAGCGCAATTAACTGTTTTTGTAAAAATGTATTAGTCCAAATAGAACTCCCCTCTACATGAGTAGCACTAGCAATTAATAACATCCCAATCACTATTAATACTAAAGCAGCCAAGGGAATCATATAATCCATATTACGCAACAATTTCCCCATTACCACTCCTCCTCAGCATAAATTAATATTTTAGCTCATCCTCCTTACAAAAATAGAGACCAGGTTTTTACCGTTCTCTCCTGGCCTTAAATTATTTTTGCTTTCTCTTATCCTTTTTTACTTTTTTTAGACTCCTCACAGGAATATTAGCTACTAAAGCCATGGAATCATCTTCCTGCTGAAGGTCCATCTCTAATCCTTCTTCATCAATTTCCAAATACTTAGAAATAACTGCTATTAATTCATCCTCCATATCCTGTAAAACATCTTTCGAAACGCCGATTCGGTCATGAATTAAAACTAACTGCAGCCGTTCTTTAGCTACATCTTTGCTATTCACTTCCTCTTTTCCTAATAATTTTTTCACTTGTTCTAACATCTTTCCCCCCTCCCCAGGTTACTTATTAATTCAGACCTATAAACCCCTTTAAATAATCCATTAAACTGCTGTCTAACGAAATATACGGCACCTCTTCTCCTTCCACCCGCCGGGAAATATTCCAAAAAGACTGTCCTGCCTTAGTATTATCAAGCAGTATAATCGGTTTACCTGTATTAGTAGAAATTACAATTCTTTCATCTTCAGGCACGATACCCAAAATAGAAATAGCTAAAATATCCTGCATATCCTTAATTTCCATCATATCACCCCGCTTAACCATATCCATTCTAATCCGATTGATTATTAATTTAGGTTCTCCGAGGCCTTCTGATTCCAACATACCAATTATTCGGTCAGCATCTCTAACAGCAGCTACTTCCGGAGTAGTAATTACAATTGAATCATCAGCTCCCGCCACCGCATTTTTAAATCCCTGTTCTATTCCCGCAGGGGAATCAATCAACACATAGTCAAATTCTTTTTTTAATAATTTACATAATTCTTCCATTTGACCCGGGTTAACAGCTGTTTTATCTCTAGTCTGAGCAGCAGGAAGCAAACTCAAACTGCTATACCTTTTATCTTTGATTAATGCCTGCTCTAACCGGCAATTATTTTCCACTACATCAACAATATCATATACTATTCTATTTTCTAATCCGAGCATTACATCTAAATTTCTAAGCCCTATATCAGCATCTATTAAGGCTACCTTCTTGCCCAGTTTAGCTAATCCAGTACCCAAATTAGCAACAGTTGTCGTCTTTCCAACACCACCTTTACCCGACGTCACTACATAAACTTTCCCCACCATTACCTACCTCCTTAATTTAATCACTTTAAATAATCAATGATAATTTGATCTCCCTTTACAAAAGCAATTTCCGGTTTATCAGGAGTTTCTAACAGCTCATCAGGAGACCGACTAATTATATCAGCTATCCTCAACTGTAATGGATTTAACCTAAAACCAGAAATAGTTGCGGTTTTATTTCCATTAACTCCGGCGTGAGCTGTTCCCCTAATCGCTCCCAAAACAAGAATATCTTTCCCAGCAATTATCTCTGCTCCTGGATTAACATCCCCCTGCAGAACTACATTGCCGGCAAAACTTACTGTTTGCCCCGATCTTAAAGTCCGTTTAATCAATAACGTATCCGCCTTTTTATCTTCAGAAGGAGAAAAATTAATTTGTTGGCTAATAAATTCAACTACCGCTATTCCCGGTAATTCCTTAAATAATCCTAAAATTTCTCTTTTCTGCTGTCGGGATAAGCACCTATTTCCCACATTAACCCGAACAATCATATCCTCTTGAAAAAAATTCTCGCCTTCAGAAAACTTCTGCTGTAGATCCTGTTTCAGAATAGAAAAATCGCACTCATCATTTAAGCTAAGTACTAACCCGTCCTGGTCGGCCTTGAAAATTACATTCCGCGCCATCTTACCTCCTCCTATAATAACAGCTAAAATAAACTTAACTATCTCCTAGTAGTTTTAATTGGTCTGGTCAGTTTGATTATTATCATTAGTTTCTGATCTTGCATCTATATTGGCCGGCTGCTCAACTGCATCATCCTGGGTTTGCTCATCAGATAAATCAATATCAAAATAATCAGCAAGCATTTCTTTAGCAACCAACAGCGTATTACTACTTGACTGTCCATATTCAATAAAAATCACTACTGCAATTTCCGGATCTTTTACAGGGGCAAAGCCAGCAAACCAGGCATGATTCGGTCTATCTCTACCCGTCTGAGCAGTTCCAGTCTTCCCCGCTACCTCCATGGGAAAATCTTCAAAGGCCTTGCGAGCAGTTCCATAGGAAGTAACCCCTTTTAATCCTTCTTTCATTAACTCTAAAGTTTCCTCAGCAACAGGAATTTCATTTAATAAATCAGGCTCAAGCTCCTTAATTATTTTCCCTTCCGAATTAACTATTTTATCAACCAACAACGGCTGATATAATTTTCCTCCATTGGCCACTCCAGAAACTAAATTAAGTAATTGCATCGGCGAAGTCTGTAAATTCCCCTGTCCAATCGATAAGTTAATGGTATATCCGGGATACCAAATTTGATCTTTTTTATCTGTAAACTTTTCTTTTCTCCACTCCGGGCCAGGTACAAGTCCCGAAGATTCATTATTTAAGTCAATCTTTGTTTTTTGGCCTAATCCAAATTCTCGAGCATACTCCTGCAGTAAATCCTTATCTTTTTTATATAATTTATGCCCTAATTTAAAAAACACAGTATTGTTTGACCAGGCAATACCATCAACAAAATTTATCTCTCCCTGACCGCCTGGATACCAATTTTCGAATTTAACTCCTCCGGTTTTATAATATCCGGGATCAGAAAACTCAGTTTCAGCCGTAACTCCTAATTCTTCCATACTAGCAGCCCCAGTTACTATCTTGAAAATAGAGCCCGGCGGCACACTAGTATTAACAGCTCTATTAAGTAAAGGCTGTCGATAGCTTTCCGTTAACTGCTCCCATTTTTTCTGCGAAATACCGGTAATAAATTGATTGGAATCATAGTCAGGAAAACTAGCTAAAGCTAATATGCTGCTGTCCTCTGGGTCAGCTGCTATGACAGCACCTCCCTTGGGAATCTTACTGATTTCTTCATCTTCTTTTGCTTTTTTAGTTAATTCTTCTATCTTTTCTTCTAATAATTTCTCAGCTTTTTTTTGAATTTTATAATCTAAATTTAATATCAAATCATAACCCGGTACCGGTTCTTGAGTAGCTAATGTTTTTACTTTCTGCCCCTGATTATTAACTTCAATCAATTTTTTTCCTTTTTTCCCCCGTAAATACTTTTCATAAATTAATTCTAGTCCAGTTTTTCCAACTAAATCACCAGACTTATAGCCCTTTTTTTCTATTCTTTTTAATTTGCTGGCTGAAATTTCTCCTACATATCCTACCGCATGGCTGGCTAAATTATCATAAACATATTCCCGCACAGGAGTTTTTCCAATAATCACCCCTGCTAATTCTGATTTAGCCTCTTCTAAGCGAATTAATTCTTTTTGCGAAATATTACGTTCAATTATCACTGGTTTATCCGCAGTAGGATCTTCTACCTTTTCTTTTAATTTGGATATTTCTAAATCTAAAATAGCTGCTACTTTAACTAACACTTGTTGTAATTTTTTTGCTTTAGCAGGAATTACGGATACACTATAAGTCAATTTATTAGCTACTAATACTTTCCCCTCTCGGTCATGAATTTTACCCCGGGGAGCACTAATAGGAATAATTGAGGTGCGATATCCCTCTGACATTTTTTTAAACCGACTGCTTTTATAAATCTGTAAATACCCTAACCTGCTAATTAAAATTATAAAAATCAAAATAACTACCACCCGCAAGAAAATAAGCCTTCTACTTGCTTGTTGCCTATCCTTCACTTATTATTTCCTCCTAGCTTATACAAAATAGGATAAATAATAATTGCTAATGCAGCATTACACAAAGCTAAAGGAATAATTGTATTTTTAAAAATCATCTGCCAGGAAAATAAGGAAAGCAAATAATTAGTAAAAAAAACTACCAGCAGTTGATTAATGAGAGTAGCAGCAAAAGAGACTAACGGCGGTACTATTAATTGTTTTTCATAAATCCTTTTCCGCAAAAAACCGCATAAATACCCAGTAATTGCTTTACTAATAGCATTAGTACCAAACAACCCGCCCGATAATAGATCTTGTAAAAATCCAATTCCTAAGCCTCCTACTCCCCCTACTGTTTTGCCATAATTAATAGCTAAAAAAGATAGTACCACTAATAATAAATCAGGCACAATTCCAGCCAATAATTGCTGTATAAGGGGATTCGTCTGTAAAATAAGAGCAATTATAATTATCACACCATATACTAAAACATAAATCACTACTCTCACTCCTGAACTGAGCTGGGATACGCTTTCAATGGAGGAACAATTTCATCAGTTTTAGCAGTATAATCAGTTACTACTAACACTTCTTCCAATTTATTCAGATTTACAAATGGGGTAATAGTAGCAGATTGAGTTAACCCATAATCATCCGGAGTAACTGATATAACTTTTCCAATGGGAATACCTTTAGGTATCTGTTTAGATAAGCCAGAAGTCACAATTATATCTTCAGATTGAATATCAGCATCCCAGGAAATATTATTTATAACTAATTTACTTTGTTCTTTACCCTGGCCTTTAACCACCCCTAAAGCCCGAGATTCTTCCCGCCTTACTAAGCCGCCAATTACAAATTCGGGATCAGTCAACAGTGCAGCCTGAGCAGTATGACTACTGCTCCTTTGAATCACACCTGCCAAATAACCATTCTCTGCTATTACCGGCATTTTAGCAATAATTCCCACTTTTTCTCCTCGGTCAATTAATACTGCACTAGTCCAGTTATCAGGGCTATACCCAATAACACTAGTTCCCACCACTTGATACGGAACATACTTTTTAAAATTTAATAATTTCCGCAGCCGCTGATTCTGAATCATAATTTTTGTTATCTGCTGCTTATTATATTGTAAATCTGCTAATTTATCCCGCAACTGCTGATTTTCTTTTTTTATTTCTTGATAATTAACTACCACTTCAATCATTTCTGTCAGCTTATTATTAACAGAATTTACCATTTTAAAAGCTGGGTGGAGGGTATCAACCACTACTCCCTCAAACCAATTATAATCATCATCCGGACCTAGTAAATTAATAAACCAAATCACAATAATAACTACAAACATAACCAAAATTTTCTTGTAATGCTGTCGCATAAATTCTAACACGGTTATCCCTTCCAACCTATGATAAGCGTTTAGGAGTAATTAAAACATCCTTTAAATTTCCCAGTTCTTCTAAGACTTTTCCGGTGCCTGAAACCACACAATCCAGCGGATCATCGGCTAAATAAACAGGCATTCCTACCTCTTCAGATAATAAATTATCCAATCCAGACAGTAAAGCACCACCTCCAGCTAATACAATTCCTCTATCCATTATATCTGCTGACAATTCCGGAGGGGTCTCTTCTAAAGTACCCTTAACAGCCCGAACGATATCTCCTACTGGTTCTTGTAAAGCCGATTGAATCTCTCCGGCTGTAATTGTTACCGTTTTCGGCAATCCATTAACTAAATCCCGTCCCCGAATTTCCATTGATTCTGCTTTATCAACATCAGCCTTAGAGGAAAAATGAGCTGAACCAATAGCAATTTTAATTTCTTCGGCTGTCCTTTCCCCTACCATTAAATTATATTTATCTTTAATATGAGTTACTATTGCTTCATCCATTTCATCACCGCCAACTCGAATAGACTGTTTGTTTACTATACCGCCTAGTGAAATAACTGCTACTTCCGTAGTCCCTCCACCAATATCAACTACCATATTTCCAGTAGCTTTATGTACAGGTAAACCAGCTCCGATAGCAGCTGCCATCGGTTCTTCAATTAAATAAGCCTCTCTAGCCCCGGCATGTAAAGCAGCATCAATTACTGCTCTTTTCTCTACCTCAGTCACTCCTGAAGGTACACAAACTATAATCCGCGGCCGAACCAAACGTTTCCGTTTATGAGCCTTCCTAATGAAATAACTTAACATATTTTCCGTTACTTCGAAATCAGCAATTACTCCATCTTTCATCGGCCTAATAGCTACAATATCCCCTGGAGTTCGTCCAATCATATTTTTAGCTTCATTCCCTACTGCTAAAACTTCACCGTCTGAGTTATTATTTGCTTTAATTGCAACTACTGAAGGTTCTCTAATCAATACTCCTTTTCCACGAATATATACTAAAGTATTAGCTGTTCCTAAATCTATTCCCATATCTCGGGAAAAAGGAGCCGTCAAAAAGTCCATTACCATAGTTTATTCCCCTTTCCTAATTTTAAAGTAAATCATCCGCTTTTAAACTTTTATAATTATTATCGCCAATAATCAAATGGTCAACTAGCTCAATACCTACAATATCCCCGGCATCCTGCAGCCGACGCGTTATCTTTATATCTTCTTGGCTCGGAGTAACATCCCCACTGGGATGATTATGAGCTATCACTACAGCTTTACTATTTTTCTTAATAGCCGCCCGAAAAACCTCCCGCGGGTGAACTAAAGATTTATCTAAAGTCCCCTTTGCAATCTCCTGTACACTGATAATTTCATACTTAGTATTTAACAAAACAGAAACAAACTTTTCCTGCGGTTCATCACGCAGTTTTGGTAATAATACTTCTGCTACTTCATCGGGCGAACTAATTTTAGTTAAATTTAAATCAGCTATAGAAATTCGCTTGCTCAGCTCTCCTACTGCCTTCAAGCGAGCAGATTTAGCTAAACCAACTCCTTCAATCTCTTGTAATTGTTCAATCGTGCTGCTGTTTAACCCTCTTAAGCCCTCACACATCAATAATATTTCATTTGCTAAATCAAGAGCAGTCTTCTTCTGGGAACCAGTTCTTAACACTAAAGCTAATAATTCAGCTGTTGATAACTTATTAGCCCCCTGTTTGACCAGTTTTTCCCGCGGTCGCTCTTCTACCGGCAGATCCTTAATAGTTAAATAATCAGTCATTTAACTTAATTTCAACCCCTAGTTCTTTTAACGTTTCCACTAACCAGGCTAAAGGCATCCCCATTACATTATAAAAACAACCGTTAATCCCTGTCACAAAAACAGCCCCTTTAGCCTGAATTCCATAACCTCCCGCTTTATCCATCGGTTCGCCGGTAGCAATATATTGATTAATTTCCTGATCATCAACTTCCCTAAATTGAACCGTTGTTTGCTGCCATTCAGTCACTTCTTCAGAACCCGAAATTACTGTTATTCCGGTAGTAACTTGATGTTCCTGCCCGCTTAATTTCTTTAACATTGAATAAGCTTCTTCTTCGTCAGCTGGTTTTTCTAAAATTTGTTGCTCTAAACTAACTACAGTATCAGCAGCAATAATAATTCCTGCTTTTCTATCAGCTACCTCTTCAGCTTTTAAGCGGACCAACTTGGTAACTACTTCCTGCGGCCGAGTTTTTTCTACTTGAGATTCATCGATTTGACTAGGACAAATTTCAAAGTCTAACCCCAATCTCGCCACTAATTCTTTTCTCCGCGGTGAACCAGAAGCTAAAATGATCTGTTCCATAAGTTATAATTCCTCCAGTACTACTAATACTAAATTCGCTAATTAACCACAAATTCCTTCCTCAGTTTAGAGAATTATGTAGATTCTAAAACTCATCCTGCAGAAAGTCAACCTCAATAATATTCTGCAAATATTTTTGTAACTGCAAAACTATCAATCCTACAAACAATCCCGTTGGTAAAGATAACAATAATAAATAGGGTAAATAAATTAATAACCGCCAGTTGCCAATTAAAAAATAGGCCATTACTACTTGCCCTAAATTATGACCAGCAGCACCTAAAATACTAATCCCTACTATACTAAATTTATTAGCCTGATAGTAATAAATATAGCTCATCAAAAGAAAACTGATTAATCCCCCAGTTAAACTTAACCAAAATCCAGGGGTTAAAAAACTACCTGCTAACAGAGAAGAGAGCAAAA
Source organism: uncultured Halobacteroidaceae bacterium (assembly GCA_964346395.1). Taxonomy (GTDB): domain Bacteria; phylum Bacillota; class Halanaerobiia; order Halobacteroidales; family Halobacteroidaceae; genus CAYFUT01. Next base: position 15,030 of record CAYFUT010000017.1, on the reverse strand, counting down.
TACGCAGCAGTAAAACTTCTAATCCAGCCTGCAGTCCATATACTAATAAGACAAATAAAGTCACTACGTTAGTTAAACCTAATTTTGCCCCGGGAAAGAATAAAAAAGTTGGTAGTAAGCCCTCCACGATATGCAGAATAATCGCTAACGATATCCATAACGATAGGTAGAGCTGCTTTTTTATCATTTTCGGCCTCTCTTTCAGTATTATACCAAAATACGGAATTTTATAAACAATAAATTAAAATCAATCTTTAGTTCTTAGATTTCATTATAGTTTATTCCTGTTTATTATTGATATTTAAATAACTACCCCAATAATTCCTGTATATTTAAGCTAAAATTATTTAAATATTCCAAAAATCAATAACTTTTTCTGCTGTTTGTTCTACTGAAATTTGGCTTGTATCTACAGCAAGTACTGGTAACTTACTTTTGGCTGCTAATTTCTTCTTTTGCCGCTGCACTTGCCAGTAATGATCAATAATTTCTTCCTCAGTAGTCCCAAAACGAGAAATATAATTTCTCCACTGTTCTCCCCGCCTATAAATAATTCTATCTTTCATTACAGCTCGGGATAAAGTTAACAAACATATTTTAGTATTCAATCGGGCCAACTTCCGGTCAAACTCAACCATATCTTCCCACTCAATATGTTCAAAGTAAGTAGCATGCGTTAAATGAAACCGCTCTAATATAAAAGCAAACCGGTAGCCGGCCGAAGTTGACCACCGGTGTTGATAATAATTCCCATAATTCTCTAGCGGATTAACTATCTCCTGCAGCAAATCCAAATTATCCTGCTTAGTAATTTGCCCCTGATTATCCTTCCTTTCTAAAACACGCTGGGTTATTTCTTCCCCATAGGTGAGAAAGGTCATAAACTCCCGATTTAAAATCGTAGGATGGCGGGATAAATGATGAATTAAAGTTGATTTTCCTGTTCCCGGTATTCCTTCGATAACTAATCCTGTAATTTGCTGCATACTCTTTAATCTCCTTAGTTACTAGCCTTTATTTCATTTTATAAGGTGAGCAAAAAATATTCAAATTTTTTGTTTACCAGCGGTGGTAAAGTTTAAAGTGGATACATTACTTATTATTTGATTATAGCAAACATTTTTGGAAAATAAAAAAATATCCCCGGGCTAACTGCCCAGGGAAAAGAGTAATTCCGCTCGCTTATTGCTTTTAATTTTTAATTCTCCATTCTTCATTTTAATTATGCTTAACTTTAATCGCATCCTGTGGACAAATACCGACGCAGTTTTCACACTGAATACACAAATCCTGGTCAATTTCGTGCTGTTCACCCTGCTCACCGGAGATAGCATCTACCGGACATTCACCTTTGCAGGCCGTACAGCCGATGCAGTCATCGGTAATTATAATTTTCTTCTCCGCTGCTTCCGGCTCAGTCCGGGTCTCAAAAGGCGTAGCTACCATTGAATCCGTCGGACAATTAGCTACACAAGCTCCACAGTCAATGCACTTTTCTTCATCTACTACCGGCAGATTAGCCTCCATTTCAATTGCATCCACCGGACATTCATTAGCACATACGCTGCATCCAATACAGCCTACTTCACAAACATCTGTTACTTCTCCCCCCTGTAAAACCGAATTACAGCGGGCAAGTACAGGCTGACTGTCGGCCACCAACTCAATAATATCACGCGGACATTCTTCAACACACTTCCCACAGCCGGTACAGGCATCAATATCAACTTCCGGCAGTCCGTTATCATTGATTACAATAGCATCAAACGGACAGACTTCTACACAATCACCAAAACCCAAACAGCCGTAAGCACAAGACTTTATATTCGGCTCCATATCAGCTGCTTGGCAGGTAGCTATCCCTTCGTACTCAGCCAGGTCATAAGTTTCTGCAGTACCTCCCTGACAGAGTATCTGAGCTACTTCACTTGCTTCGGAACCGCCGACTTCCACGCCCATAATATCAGCAATCTGTTCAGCTGCTTCTTCGCCGCCGACCGGACAGCCGCTGACTGCTGCCTCATTATTCACAATTGCTTCCGCAAAACTAGAACAACCCGGATAACCGCAGGCGCCGCAGTTGGCTCCCGGAAGAACATCTTCAATTTCTCCTTTCCGAGGATCTTCATCTACTGCAAACTTAACCGAAGCATAAGCCAATCCACCGGCAAATACTGCTCCTAACAATCCCATACTCGGTACAGCCTTAATAATACTATCCATTATATTTGCACTCATCATTGGTCACCTCACTTAAATCCCTGAAAAACCCATAAACGCCATTGCCATTAAACCAGCAATTAGCAGTGTGATTGGTGCTCCACGCAGCGGCTTAGGTACATCAGCAAAATTTAATCTTTCGCGCATCCCCGCCATCAAAACTAGAGCTAAAGTAAATCCTGCACCAGCACCTAAACCAAATACAGCACTCTGAATAAAATTATAATCATTAATTGGAATCTTTAAGGCTAATCCTAAAATTGCACAATTAGTAGTGATCAGCGGTAAAAAGATTCCCAAGGTTTTATACAAGGGAGGACTTATTTTTCTTACTGCCATCTCGGTCAACTGGACAAAAGATGAAATTACTAAGATAAACGCTACATATTTCAAATAAACTAACCCTAATGCTTCCAAAATAAAGGTATTTACAAACCAGACGCAAACCGCTGACATAGTCATCACAAACGTAGTAGCTAAGCCCATACTCAAAGCGGTCGGTACCTCTTTGGATACCCCCAGAAACGGACAAATCCCTAAAAATTGCGACAGAATAAAGTTGTTGGTGATCGCCGCTCCCATAAAGATAATTACTAACTGGCCAAACATAGCTCCCAGTTCTTCCATTCTGCAACCTCCTCACTTTACATACTATTTATCTGTTCATCCTCACTAGTTGCGAATAAATCAGTGAAACTAAAAGATTTATCTTGAATATAGTTAAAAATTCCAAGTAAAACCCCTAAACTTAAAAAAGCTCCTGCCGGCAGCACCATGATTAACCACGGCTGAAACCAGTCGCCCATCACCTGAATAGTAAATCCAGTTCCTCTAAAGACAGTTCCAAAACCTAAAATTTCCCGAAAAACACCTAACAAAGTTAACGCCCAGGTAAATCCGACGCCCATTCCTAAAGCATCAGCAATTGCCCGGTGGACGGGATTATTAGAAGCAAACGACTCAGACCGGCCTAAAATCAAACAGTTAACTACAATCAGCGGAATAAATAACTTTAAAGATGCCGCAATGGCCGGAAAATAAGCCTTAGTTACATAATCTACAACCGTTACAAAAGTAGCAATTACAACTATAAAACTAGGAATTCGCACTTCATCCGGCACCAGGTCTTTAATTAAAGAATTTACTGTCCCGCCGCCCAGCAGAACAAAACTAGTGGCAATTCCCATTGCAAATCCATTGGTCGCTGTATTAGTTACCGCCAGAGTGGGACACATTCCTAACAACATAACCCAGATCGGATTTTCTTCCCAGAGGCCTTTAACAAAATCTTTCCATAGTCTCAACATCTTATTCACCTCCACCGTAAGCTTCCTGCACCTGTTTAATTGCACCTTCAATTACATCCGACATAGCCTGCGAGGATATAGTAGCTCCTGAGATAGCATCCACATCTTTTTTGGCCTGAAAGGAATCTGAAAATGACTTACTTTGAAACTGTGATTTAAATTGCTGCTCAGTAATCCGAGCTCCTAAACCAGGCGTTTCTGCCTGATTCAGAATTTTCATCTGTAGTATCTTTTTATTTTCTAAATCTAAGCCCACCATTATTTTTAATTCACTTTGAAAACCCTGCCCAGAATTTTGGACAGCATAACCTACTTTATTACCAGCAGAATCAAGTCCTTTATATAAAGTAAGACCATCTTTAGTTACTTCCTCATATTTCTCAGCCTTAGGTAAAACTTTTAAAATAGCCTCTTTTTTCTTCTGCTGGTTATGAGCTTCAATGATCGGACTCGTAACCTGATAAAGATAAGTCAATCCCGTTGCTGAACAAATCGTAATCAGCGTTAAAACAATAATTAACTTAGGCTTAATTTTATTCATTTTCTGTCACCTCACCATACATCCGGGGATGTGTATAACGGTCAATCAAAGGTACACCCATGTTCATTAACAAAATAGAATACATAACTCCTTCGGGATAACCCCCAACTACTCTGATTAACACCGTTAATACACCGCAGCCAACAGCAAATATCCAGCGCCCCCGCTTAGTTACCGGGGTAGTTACCATATCAGTAGCCATAAAGAACGCACCAATCATCAATCCGCCGGCTAGCAAATGATAAAGCGGTCCTCGACTGCCGGCAAAAGTAGTCAATAAAGCCACTGTTCCCAGATAACCAACTGGAATCCGCCAATCAATATAATTTTGATATAACAAATATAAGCCACCTAAAATAATTAAGGCAGCCGAAGTTTCACCTAAACAGCCACCAGTACTCCCTAGAAATAATCTGGTTACTGCTACCGGCTTTTCACTAGCTAAAGGAGTAGCCTGCGAAGTAACATCTACAAACTTCCAAGTAGTCATTGCTACCGGAAAAGAAGCCATTAAAAAGGCTCTCCCCACTAACGCAGGATTGAAAAAGTTATCTCCTAAGCCGCCGAAAACATGTTTCCCTAAACCAATAGCAATCATTGATCCTAAAATTGCCATCCAGATGGGCAGTCCCGGCGGTAAAACTAAAGCCAATAATAGCCCCGTTACCAAGGCACTTCCATCACCGATCGTAAGCGGAACTCCCCTTATTTTTTGCGCCACAGCTTCCGTTGCTACCGCCGTTAGGGTACAACTTAAAATTAACCACAACCCATGGATGCCGAAATAATAAATTCCTGCTAAACTGGCCGGCAGCAGAGCCAATACAACATTATACATAATATCCACTGTTGTTTCTTTATCTCTAATATGCGGTCCTGAAGAAACCACTAATTTACCATCCATAGCCATAACTTCCCTCCTAATTACTCTCTTTTTTCAGCTTCTACCTTTGCTTTGCCCAACTTAATCCACTGCACCATTTCAATATTAGCCGGACAGACATAACTACAAGAGCCACATTCAATACAGTCCAACGCATTATAATCATCCAGTGCTTCCACCGCATCATTTTTAGCTAACTTTACTAATTTAGTCGGCATCAATTTAATAGGACAGGCATCTACACAGCGAGCACACCTGATACAGGAACTAGCCTCAGGATACTGTTCTACATCGGCTTTAGTCAATACTAATACGCCCGAAGTTCCCTTGGTCACCGGTACATCTAATCTGCTCTGCGCTTTACCAGTCATCGGCCCACCGAGAACTACCTTCCCCGGCGTATCTGTAAACCCACCACAGGCGGTAATTAACTCTTCTACCGGAGTTCCTACCCGCACAATAAAGTTTTTAGGCTCTTTTACTGCTCCTGTAACTGTTACTGCCCGTTCAATTAACGGTTTTCCTTCTTCAATAGCTTCTGCTATTGCTAGAGAAGTACCCGTATTGTTAACTACTACTCCTACATCAAGCGGTAATCCCCCGGAAGGAACCTCTCTTCCTAAAACAGCATCAATTAACTGTTTCTCTCCGCCCTGCGGATATTTTGTTTCCAGCGGTACAATTTCAACTGCAGCAAAGTCAGCTGCTAATTCTTTCATCTTCGCAATAGCATCTGGTTTATTATCTTCAATCCCAATGTATCCCTGCTCAGCTTCTGTAATCTTCATTAAAACCTGTAAACCAGTTAACACTTTTTTTGCTGTCTCTGTTTCCGCCATCAACCGGTGGTCAATAGTCAAATACGGTTCACATTCTGCTCCATTCAACATCACAGTATCAATATTCGTATCATCAGGAATGCTCACCTTTACATGACTGGGGAAAGTAGCGCCTCCTAAACCTACTATGCCTGCTTCTTGAATAATATCTCGCAGCTCTTCTCCATCTAATTCAGCTACTGTGCCCTGACTAACTGCACTATCTGCCCACCTATCTTCTCCATCATTCTTAATTTTAACTACCGTATCTCCTGCTTCTTCATCTATTCCTATAACTGTACCTGATACGCTAGCATGAATATTGGCCGAAACAAAGCCCGTTGCTTCTCCAATTTTTTCACCTACATCAACTTCGTCTCCCGGTTCTACCACCGGCTTCGCCGGACCACCTATATGCTGCTGAAGAGGAATTTTTACTTCCTCCGGCACCGGTGCCTGCACTAAAGACTTATCCTTAGTTAATTCTTTATTATACTCCGGATGTATCCCTTGGTCAAAAGTTTTGGCTTCCATTCTTTCACCCCTTCATAAACCCATATTTAATTCAAGTTTATCAGCCTTAATTCACAAATACAACCTCTAATCCTTACCTGGTGAGGTGTTCCCCTTCATTTCTGGACTTAATTACTAATTATTTAGCTTTTTCCCCTATCCCCCCTAACTAAATATAAATTTTAACCTATGTAAATCAAGCAAACACATAGTAAAAACCACATTGGAACACAGCTGAGTAGACATTCCTGTCCCCCTGCTGCCCAAATGTGGTCCTCTTCTTCTTTTACCACATATATTTGGGAAAAATTAGTCATAATATGACTAAAACCTACCCTTTTCATAATACTATAAACTAATTCCTTTTTCAAGCTATGTTCAATTTTTATATTTTATATTCTAACTTTAATATATTTTTAGAATATATGTTATATTTAGTTAAATTAATAAGGTTATTTGTCTATTTCTGGTTGAATTTAAAGCAGACTTAAATTCTTCTAAAGTAAGCTGAGGTAAACTTAATTTCATACTCTTCATTATTTCCTGTAAGTAATGAGCATCAGAATTAGTTATTAACGAATAATCACTCAGCTGGGGAAACTGCTTTCTAGCTTCTGCAGCAGTAACATTAGTAGAAATCTCTACTGCTTCAATTCCTAATTTAGGCGGGATGAAACCTAAACTAGCTAATAAGCTATATTTATTTTTATCCACATGCGAAGGAATTACTACCCCTCCAATTTCTTTTACTTTAGCAACTACTTCTTCTACTTTAAAAGAAGTAGCCGCCATCAATAACCGGTCTACTTTTCTTGCATAACAGTCCTGGAGGTCAGTTACCACCTGCGGGCCAAATACTTCTTCCTGATTTTTCTGCTGGGGCAGAGCAGCATATACCTGGTGCTGCCAGGCTAACACCTGTTCTACCTCCGCAAATAAGCATAACAAATGTACTTCCTCTTTAGTTTCTACCTCCATTCCGGGCAACACAGTAAGTGGAGTTTGCTCAGCTAACTTAACTGCTGTTTCCACATTTTCTGCTGAATTGTGGTCTGTTATTGCAATTAAATCCAGCCCTAAATCCAGCGCCCGATCAATTATATTCTGAGGAGTCATTAATAAATCCCCGCAGGGCGACAAGCAGCTGTGTAAATGTAGGTCTGCCCAATAAGCCGACATTTCTATTCCCGCCTCAGTTGATAAAGTTCTCCGCATAATTCATAAATCGGCTGAGAACTCCGCAGCAAATTAATTTCATTTTCTTCCGCTCGGGAAACTGCCTCTTCATCTATATCTACATCTTCCGCAATCACTATTCCCGCTACTTCTACCAACAAACCTACAGCCACCACATTTTGATGACCCTGAATCGTAAACCACAGATCACCTGCTTGTGCCTGAGCCATTACATTACTCAACAAATCACAGGCATATCCGCCGGTCACTTCTGCTTCCAAATCACCTGCTACAACCACTTCCCAATCCAGCTCCTGCACAACCCGCTTAATTTTCATTATTATCTTCCTCCTCAGCTTCATTTTCTTGCTGCATTACTGGGGGTATGGCATGGGCTAAAGAAGCCATTTGGTCTGATAAATCAGCTAACTGCTCACGTAAAATAAAAACACAGTCACTGCGTTGAGCTAATCCCTTCACAATATCTTCCGCTAAAGTATCGCAGTCAGGAGCCCCACAAGCAGCACAATCCAAACCGGGCAGTGCTTCCTTTTCTGTTTCTAGCTCTCCTAATTTACTGATTGCAGAAGAAAAATTATTCCCTAAAGCAGCTGCTGATTTAGCCTCAAATCCTTCCGCTAAAGATAAATCATATTCGCTAAAATCTTGTTCAATAAATTTATCTTTCTGTTTTACTAACTGCTGAATATTAAATTGAGCCAGGAACGGATTTTTAACATTCAGCACTCCGCCTACACAACCCGGTTCACAAGCCAATAATTCAAAATGACTAATATGCGATAAATCACCCCGGTCAATCCCCTCTAACACTTCCATTACATTATGAATTCCGGACACTGAAATAGTATCTGCTTCTAAAAGCTTACTTGCCCCGCCGCGGTTGGCCCACCCAATACCTAAATACGGTAATTCGTAATCTTCAATTTCGGAATCAGTAATTTCTTCCACATGTTTGAGCAGCGGGCGGTAAATTTTATCAACTGCAATTGCTCCCTCTAACCAACTTTTCTTCTGGCCGAGAGGATTTTTAACCGTCGTCATTTTAGCCGGACAAGGAGTAATAAAGTAAATCCCAATCTCTTGTTTGCTAACTCCTCTCCCCTCTATCTTTAATTTTGCTCGCTGGGCAACTGCTTCCACTGGTGATTTAATCGGTAGCAAATAGTCAACCAACTCTGGATACAGCACCTCTACTAACCTTACCACTGTCGGACATGCCGAAGATAAAACCGGACCCGAATTAGATTCCAAATATTCCTGAGTAGCTTTAGTAACTACTTCTGCTCCCAGGGCTACATCCCAAACTTCTTTAAATCCCAGCTGCTGTAAACCAATTACTACCTTTCTAGGATCCACGCTTTCCACAAACTGCCCATAAAAACTAGGCGGCACTAAAGCAACCGGATAGTTAACTTCTTCTATCTCCTCTACTTCATCAGTAACCACTTCTTTAGCATGGTGTTCACAGCTTCTAATACATTCTCCGCAGTCAATACACTTTTTTTCTTTAATCCAGGCCTGCCCTTGATGGACTCTGATCGCCCGCGTCGGACAGTTCTGAACACAGCTAGTACAGCCTTCACATTTATCTTCATTTAAATGAACTGAATGGAATTTGCTCATAAAATCACCACTTTATTTAAGCTTCAAATTTAATGTAAGATTCAATTTTAGTTCCCTTATCGACTTCACTAGTTACCGCTAAATCATCAGAATAATTTTCAACATTATACAGCCCCATACCCGCTCCAAAACCTAGTTCGCGGATTGATTCACTAGCTGTAGAATAACCCGGCTGGAATGCCTGTTCCACATTTTCAATTCCCGGTCCCTTATCTTCAGCAATTACTTTGATTAACTCCGGTTTTACCTGCGCCTGTATTTGGCCGCCTAAAGAATGAATAATAATATTCATTTCCAGTTCATAAGCTATAATTGCTACTTTTCGCACAATTTTAGCCGGAATACCTAATTTGCGGAGCAGATCTTTTAGCTTACTGGACACTTCCCCGCCGCTGTTGAAATCTCCAGCTTCAATATCCGCCTTCAGTACAGTCTGTAATTCTTCATCTGCTTCCATTATTTAACCCCCCTATCCGTCAGCTTGTCTATTTTCATTCAGGAGCTAAGCCAGATGTATATAATAGACCACAGGCTTCATATAATAACTTTTCTGTCGTCAACAAGCAGATTCCTTTTTCCTGCGCTAACTCTATTGTAGCCTTCGGCGGCTGCTTACCGCGGACAAAGATTATTGCCGCTAATTCAATCATCTCAGCAGTTCTAATTACCTGTGGATTGGTTAGCCCGGTTAACAGTAGAGTCTTTTGTTTGCTAAAAGCTAGGACATCACTCATTAAATCAGCCCCACAGGCTGTCTTAATTTCTAATTCACCTGTATCCTCTCCTGCATAAATAACTTCTGCTGCTAATAAATCCTGTATTTCCCCTAGTTTCATAATTATCCTCCTTAATTGATGTTGAGGATGAATATTAACTATATTAAAATTAAGTCTGAGATAGAGTTTGAGCCTGAGCAGGCTAAGTAAGAAAATTACAACCTACTCAAACTCAAACCTAAGCTCAAACTAGGTGTTGTTTTTCCGCTAATCCCGGATATAAACCGGAAACCCATTCTGTTTTAGCTTAGTTCCTAATTCATTAGCTGCTTTTTCGGTTCGAAAAGCTCCGGCCTGAACTCGATAGGGATTTTTACTGGTAATATAAGCAGTAAAGCCCTCACTCTTTAGCTTTTCTACCATCCCTTGTGCATTTTCCTTTTCACTAAAAGCTCCTACCTGTACTACATATAAATTTTGGCCGTCATTTTGTTCTGGTACTGTTTGATTCACCTGAGTTCCTTCCGGTTGGTCTGCTTTTCCTTCTGCCCCCCCCATCTCTGCTGTTTCTTCTTTTTTATTTTGATCAGGCTCAATCGTTTCCTCCTGGACTACCTGATTCTTATTAACTGATTCAATTTCATCCTGCGGTGCTGATACATAATCTAGAAACCAACTACAGACAAAATAACCAAATACACTCATCACCACTGCCATTCCAGCCAGCATAACAATTAAAGAAGCTCCTGATTTGAATTTTTTTCCATTATTTTTCTTCATAACCTACCACCCTTTCCAGATAAATGGAAAAGATGATTACCTCCTTTCTAAAAAGGTATAAACTAACTACTTTCTATCCTTCTCAATAGATATTATGCAGTTCACTAAACTTTTATTAATGCTATTTCTCTACCTGATAATTTAACTATCGCTTATTAATCGATAGTCTGTTAGTTTATTATATCAAAATATTTTCTTCACAAGCAACAACTTAAATATAAAATATAATGATTATAATTTATTACTATTATGCATTAATATGCTATTGATAAATACAGGATCTTCCGTCCACATCGGCTGAGATAAGCCACAGAAATTTCTGTGGCTTATCTTTTTGTTTGGGTAAACTGTAAAATTATTGCTGGTAGTAATTTACTTAATCTTAAGCTCAGTCTCAAACTAAGCAGCCGTCAGGCTACTTCTTTATTAATATCTCTCTAGCTTCTCGCACAGTATATAATGACCCACTAATTAAAATTAAATCATCCGGCTCAGCCATCTCTTGAGCTGCCTTCACAGCAGCCGACAATTCATCAACTAACTTAGTTTTACCCTTAACTTCCCCCGCCAACTTTTCAGCTCCAGCCGACCGCTGACTTTTATTCTGCGTAACAATTATCCGCTCTGCTTGCTCAGATAAACAATCACTAATTCCTTTTATATCTTTATCCGCTAAAATTCCTAACACCAAAATTAAATTCTGATATTCAATCTGAGTTAAAAACTTCTTAATCTCAGCTGCCGCCGCCCGATTATGAGCTCCATCTAAGATTATTGGCGGCTGCAAACTAACTACTTCTAACCGCCCCGGCCAGTTAACCTCAGCTACTCCCTGCTTAATCTCTTCCCCAGTCACTGGATAATCAACCCCCAGCTCTTCTATAACTGCCAACGCCAATAATAAATTAATTATCTGGTGCTCCCCCAACAGCGGTAGCCATATTTCATTAAATTCTCCAGCTGGACTACTTATTTTAACCCTTTGACCCTGCAAACTAACTTCTGTCTGTTGCCAATTAAATCGGTCGCGGACATTAATTAAACGGCTCCGTTTAGTTTCACACTTAGCCGCTAATTCCGCCGCCGCAGCCTCTTTCTCCACCCCAGTAACTACCGCCTGGCCAGGTTTAATAATCCCCGCCTTTTCTCGGGCAATTTCCGCCACTGTATCCCCTAAATAATCAGTATGATCCAAACTCACATTAGTAATTACAGATAATAAGCTATTCCCTATATTCGTAGCATCCCAGCGACCGCCCATTCCTACTTCTAAAATTGCTAATTCAACTTGTTCTTGCGCAAAATAAACTAACGCCAAAGCAGTTACAACTTCAAAAAAACTCGGCTGTTCTAATTCTTGTTTCACCTGTTCTACCGCCGGTTTTATCCTTCCCATTAAATCAGTTAACTCTTGCTCACTAATATACTGATCATTAATTCTAATCCGCTCATTAAACTCAATAATATGCGGTGAATTATAAGTTCCTACTTTATAACCAGCTGTTCTATAAATTGAAGTCAGCAAAGCTGAAGTCGAACCTTTACCATTTGTCCCGCCAATATGGATAATATTTAACTCTTTTTCTGGATTTCCTAAATAATCAAGCAGCAATTTTATACGCTGCAACCCAGGTTTAACCCCAAACTTATCTAGAGTCTCTAAATAATCAATTCCGTCCATTTCTGCCACCCCTACCTTAAATTTTCTCTTCGACTGTAAATTCCTGCACTGCTGATACCAATTCATCACTGCTAGTTAATTCAATTTCAGTAGTTAAATCCCCTTCAGCTACTCTTTGCGCCCCAGCAATTAACTTTTTGGCCGGCACTACAATAAGCTTATACATAAATAATTATAACTTATTATTACCTGCTTTAAAAATAAACTTTGTAAAAACTTATTACTTTTAAAAACGATAATCTATTTAGGCTAATCTTTTGCTAACTGCAGTTGTCCAAAAACAATTTTCACTACCCAGTATTCTAGTCCCAGTACCACTACCGGAAAAATAAATACATCTAAAATAAAACAGGTAATCATCTGCAGTAGATACTGCATTGAACTTTCTAATAAACTAGGGCTTAATTCAAATAACTCTCCCACTGATTTTTTTAGTTTAAAACCTGCATTGCCCCGCAGAATATCTAATCCCTGTAGCTCTTCTACTTCTCGTCTAAGTTGATTTAATTTATATTTAATTTCTCCTGTCTGGTCATTTATCTGAGCAGTAGCTCGTTTTAATTTTTCTTCAGTTATCCAGTCCGAAACATTTGCTGACGAGTAAACTAATAACGGCAGCATACTCCAAATAAAAACAGCTATTACTAACACCAATTTGGCCAGGTTAAGCAATACCAAGAAACAGTGAGCGGGCTGTTTAACTTTTATCAGCAACCAGGAAGTAAATAAGAAAAATGCCCCTCCTGTCAATAACTGCTGAAAAATACTATTTCGGGTTGCATAAATAACTTCCATTAGCTGCTGCTGGATATTCAACGAAACCAAACTAGCTATTGTTAATTTCCAGGTCAGATCTATTAAATCATCCAGGGGCTCAATAATATCGCCCAGTTCAACTCCCGCTATACCGCTGCCTTCTATAATTGAAATCAAACCTTTAAACCCCGACACCACTGCAAACGTACGTTTAGTTTCCTGCAGACTTTGATTTAAATAACCTAAGTTAGCTTGATGGACTTTATTCATCAGCAGTTTATTAATTAATTCGGTAGTAATCCCTAACTGCGTCAACAACAGAAAAATTACACCTAAATTAACAGCGTAAATCAACTTTCTATTATTCATCACTAACTCCCACAAATTGTCTTCAACTAACCACTGGTCTAATTTTTCCAGTAACCAGTAGATAACTATCACTTCCTCCAAATCTTTTCTAACCTATTCATATGCATTAAAACCACCTTCTATAATAACAAAAACAAATCTAAAACCGACAGCCTCTAGACTGCCGGTTACATAGTCAATTTATTTAATTTTATTATTTGTTTCCTTTATAAAATTGCTAATTTTTAAATCTTCTCTAAATCTTTAATCAGATAAAGTTATATCCCCTGAACTAGTATCAATCCGCAGTTTTCCTTCTCCATTACCGATTATTCCTTCCACAACTTCTTCTTCCCTCTCAAATATCTTCAGGTCAAGATTACTAATATCTATATGCCCCGAACTAGTAGTTAATTCTACCCTCAGTGAAGGCCATCCTTCCAATTTAACCTTAACGTCCCCAGAACTAGTGTCAATTCTATTATCTTCTTCTTTCAGGTCAAAAGCTCCTTTAATGTCACCACTACTAGTCTCCAAAGTAACTTTTCCTATTAAATAATCGACTTCCAAATCCCCTGAACTACTTGTATAAGTTAAATCTCCTACAAGTTCTTCTGCTTCTAAATCTCCAGAACTAGTATCAATCTGCACATTACCCCCAATCTCTTCTAACTCAATATCTCCACTGCTCGTTTTAATCTGCAAATCTCCTACTGCTTCCTCCACTTTTACATCTCCTGAATTAGTCTCGAAATCACTATTAAAATAACACGGCAGTTTTAACTTATAATCAACACTTACACTTTTATTTACAGATTGAGTATAACTGGTTTTCCTTATTTTTAACTTTCCATCCCGCTGCGAAAAATCTATTTCAGTATTCTCTGCTAGTTCATAAGCCCTATCTTCAGTCATAGCATAAGCATTAATTTCCGCTCTGATCTCTATATAATCTCTATCCCAGTTATCAATATCTATATTTCCTGAAGAAGTTTCCAGATCAATCTTCATATTCCGTTCATAATCCTTTTCAAATCTTCTCGACACTTTTTTATGAACCCCATAATAACACCCCGATAACACCAGCAGGCAGCTTAAGGCGACAATCAAACAGCTGATTTTTTTCATTTTACTCCCCCTACCTGAAAATATTTTCTTCTCAAATTTATTTTGCCGCTAAAAGTTTAGCCGCTCCCAATTAAACTGCTAACTAGCAAAGATTCTAATGCCCCTCTTTTCTCGCTTCCTTTCCAATAAAATTGTTCTTCCTACTACGTATTATAGTTCCCCTCCATGTTTATGTTACTCTTTATTCGGATATCACCTATAATATTTATTTCTAAAATATGTAAGTTAATGATTATTCTAGTATCTATTATATAAAATTAAAACCTAATTGTAAATAAAAAAAGACAGCCCTCTTTTAAACAGAAGGCTGCCTAATCAATAATTTTATATTTCTATTTACTTTTTCAATTCTGCTAATCTTTCGCGCAACTGCTCTAACTCAGCAGTATACTTCTCTTTCTTCTCCCGCTCCTCTTCTACCAGATGCTCAGGAGCATTATTAACAAATCCTTCGTTATTCAACTTACCTTTAGCCCGTTCAATCTCATATTCAACCTCTTCAATTTCTTCCTCTAGTCG
>CAYFUT010000016.1:14630-41979 GCA_964346395.1 uncultured Halobacteroidaceae bacterium | reverse complement strand
AAAAATTAGTTTGCTTAATTTTCGGTTAGGGGAAATACCATAAACAAAAAATCTTAAATGTCAGAGTAAAATACCCTCCTCCCCCACGAAAGTAAATGGTGGAAGAGCCTAACCGGATAAAAAGCATCCGGTTTTAGGGAATCTTTAATAACAAGGTAACTATTAAACCAAAAAATTAGTTTGCTTAATTTTCGGTGAGGGTAAATACCGCTAACACAAATCTTTAAGTTAATTGCCTGCCCCCTCCTGCAAAGTAATAGGAGTAATAGGGGGGAGGATCTTAACCGGCTAAAGACCATCCGGTTTTAGGTTAGTTATAAAACAAATTTTACTAATTCAGATGGCGCATTAACAATATAAAGTGTAACTTTAATTTACAATTAAAAACCTTTAAATCAAGAAATTATAAGGGGTTGACCTCTAATTGTAAATTGTCAATTAATAAGTTTACGCTGATAAAAGGAGAGATATTATGTTTGATTGGCAATTGTTTTTATTACTAACGGCTATTTCATTGCCGGGGATTATGGGCACGGCTCCTAAGTTTGTGCTTTCGATTACGACAATAGGCCGCAAAAATCTACCGGCTGATAAAGAACCACCTTCAGTAGCAGTGCTGCTAGTAGTTTTGGTAGTTCAGAACTTGCTGTTGGGGCTTTTTTTTGCTGCGGTAGGAACTTTTGTTACCCCGCAGATTGGTCTGGGGGCGCCGGTCTTTAGTGCTTTACTGCAGGGCGAACAGGTATGGCCGATTATGCAGCCGCAGCTGCTAGCAATAGCCGGTTTAGGAATTGGTGGGGCAGTAGTCTTTTTAGCGGTTTATTATGGCTGGTATCGACCGCGGCTAGATGACAGGTCAGTAGCAGCTATGGAAGAGTTAAGGCAGAAATTAGGCCTGCGGGGCAGGTTATTGTACGGCGGAGTATTTGAAGAGGTGCTGGCCCGGTGGGGATTGTTGAGTTTGCTGGTTTGGCTGGGCAAATTGTTAGTAGGTAGTGTAAATGCTGAATTAGTGTGGGCTGCTATAGTAGCGGCGGGAATTCTGTTTGGTTTATTACATATTCCTAATTATTTAGCGGCCGGCTGTCGGCCGAGTGGAGAATTTTTCAGTTTGATGATTGGGCTTAATCTATGGGCTAGTTTGATTTTCGGCTGGCTGTTCTGGCAACACAGTTTGGCAGCTGCGATGTTGGCCCATATGCTGTTTCATCTGGTCTGGTATCCAGTTGACCAGCACTTTAGTGATTTGACCGAAAGAAATTAAGGGAAAGACAGGGGAACCCCTGTCTTTTTCGTTCTTAAAAGCCATACTCTTCAAAGAATCATTAGGTTTGTTTAATAGAAATTTATTACAAAAAAATAATTAAAAGGATGGAAATAATAAATAAGTCGAGAAAGATACATAGCAGCGCTTAGTCATTATGAGAGTTTTTAGGGTGATAATTGTAACGGAAGAATTAGGAGCTAGGTTAGTAGCAGCTATTAAGAACAATAAATCGCCGGCTAAAATTAAAGCGTTAGTAACCTTAGGAGCGCCGCTAGATTATACTGATTTGGCTGGAAGAACGCCGCTGTTGTTAGCGGCTGGAAATTCTGTTCACCCGCAGGTAGTAAAGAAACTAATTGCGGCCGGGGCTGATGTACAGAAACAACATACTATGGGGGAGTTGGCCCTTGATTTTGCGGGGCGAAATGAAAATTTAGTTAGTACAAAGGCTTATGAACTTCTCCGCCAGAAGACACAGTATTGAATTAATCAATTTGTAGTGTTTTTTAGTTTTGCGGTTAGGTTTTTAATTTCCTGGGCGGTTAAGTTAACTTCCTGTTGGAAGTAAGAAGTAATTTTCTGGTTCAGTGTCTGCGGTTTACAGGGTCCTTCTAGCAGTTGTGAGAAAGTATATTTTAGTAGTTTTTCATCTCTATATTCTTTGATACCGGTCTTATTAGACTTTTTGTAGTCGGCTATAATTGTTGACCAGTTAACGCCGCAAAGAGCTGCTAAAATAGCGCTGATTACGCCGGTTCGGTCGGTTCCAATCCGGCAGTGAATTAGGAAGGGCGGCTGATGGTTAAGGATAAAGAAAGCTATTTTCTGTAACAGCTGGGTAAATTCTTGGTTGTGAGTGGAATAATAATAGATGTCATAGTTGTGGTGTTGATTAACAAAAATAATATTTTTGTTATCATCGATGATTTGCTGGTATTTAGGCAGCAGCTGCGGAATTTCTGGTCCGGTATCGGATAAGTTGACAATAGAATTTATGTTATTATGTTTAATTAGTTGTTGAACAGTCTGCAGTCTTTCTTTTTCCCGGGGATGGTCGGGTTTTGACGGAATAAAGGGGTGATAAGAGCGGTATAAAGTATTGGCTTTAGCTTGACCAACCGGTACGGGACGAAAGTTGGCTAGTTCTTGTTGTGAATTATAATTTGTTTTGTAACTGGTGAAGCGGTGGTTTATTTTTTTTATTTTATCTGCCTTATCTGCAGTGAAAAGAATTGTATTTTTATATCCATCGTGGTGGCCGTCGTAAAATTTATATTTTAAGGGTAAATCATGCTGGGCATCAAGCGGATGTTGACCGTTGATGATAAATCTAAATTCTGGCTGGCCGGAGTTGCCCGGGACTTTGATTTTCTCCTTTTCTACTTCTAATTTCCAAAGCTTTGACTGCACCTTGGTTAAGGGCCAGATTTCTTTCCAGTAACTAAAGCTACCCTGGATGCCAACTTGTTCAATAGAGATATCAGATAGTTGTTTTGCATATAGGCTTTCGTCAAAAATAAATGTAAGTTGTTTGTTGCGAATCTGATATCCTTTTTTCTTCTCTAATTTAGTTGGGGTCATTAATATCACTCCTAGTTCTCTTATTTAAATTAAATAGAAACTGTGTAAATCCTGGGTAAAATTTAAACTAGTTTAAATTTTGCAGGAACAGGAATAAATTCTTGTTGTGGACTTGACGTAAGGAATAATGTAGAGTATACTATGACTAACTAGTCATATGACGGTAAAGTCATTTTCTATTCAACTTCCAATAAACTTATAAATTATACTCGTAAAGTAGCAAAACTGGAACCAAAGGAAGCTAGGAAGGAATAAAATAGATGATTGGAATGAGAGTAAGTAAGGGAGGAGAAGTAAATGCCGACAAGTACTTTTTTTAATTTACCGGAAGAAAAGAGGGAACGAGTAGTAGAGGCAGCAATTGATGAGTTTGCAGCTTATTTTTTTTATAAAGCAAGTGTGAATCGGATAGTAGAGAAAGCAGATATTCCCAAGGGAAGTTTTTATCAGTATTTTGAGAATAAAAAGGATTTATTTAAGTATATTATTGATTTAATGGGGGATAAAAAATTAACTTATATCCAGCAAGTTACTGCTGATTTGGAAACAGTAGGTTTTTTTGAACTACTGCGCCAGTTATATAGAGCAGGAATTAAGTTTGCTCGGGAATATCCGAAACTGCAGGCGATAGGAGCTAGAGTGTTGCGGATGAATGATTCTTCCTTAAAGCAAGAGATTATGGGGGACTCGGCTGAGAAAAGCAATCAATTTTTTGAGCAGATGTTGGCGGAAGGGATAGAACACGGAGAAATTGATGCGGAAGTGGATATTGAATTGACTGCTTTTATGTTGACTAAATTGAGTCAGATTTTGGTGGATTACTTTTTCAATCAATTGGAGGCTGAAGGATTAGAAGAGTTAGTTGAGGTTAATGAGGAAGAAATGATGGAGGGTGTGAGGAAGATGTTGTATGTAATTGAAAATGGGATAAAAAACTGAGTTTGAGTTTAAGTAGATTATTACAGGTATAAAGTGGTATTTAGTTAACAGTTTACAGTTGAAATATAAAACATTATAAACTTTTAGGTTTTTAACTGTAAATTATAAACTATAAACTGATAATGTTCATCAAATTAATTAATAATAAGGGAGGCATAACAGATGGCTTTATTAGAATTGGAAGGGGTAGAAAAAATTTATCGACAGGGCAAGGTAGAAGTACCTGCTTTACGGGGGGTAGACTTGACGGTAGATACAGGAGAATTTGCTTCTGTTGCTGGTCCTTCAGGCTCCGGGAAAACAACCTTATTAAACGTAATAGGCTGTTTAGATACTCCTACTGCCGGTCGGGTGTATTTGGAAGGAGAAGAAATTGATGAATTATCCAAAGATGAATTGGCAATGCGCCGCCGGGAAAATTTAGGATTTATTTTTCAGGATTTTAATTTAATTCCGGTGTTGACTGCTTATGAGAATGTTGAATTTGCCCTTAAACTGGTGGCTGATAAGTCAAAAGCGGAAATTAAAACGCAGGTGATGGATATTTTAGAAGCAGTAGGATTAGGAGGTTTGGCTGATAGGCGGCCTAATGAATTATCGGGTGGGCAAAAACAGCGGGTATCTATTGCTCGGGCTCTTGTAAAACATCCTAAACTAGTGTTAGCAGATGAACCGACGGCAAATTTAGATTCGGAAACTAGCCACGATGTACTAAAAGTAATGGTGGAGATGAATGAGAAACTGGATACTACTTTTATTTTTTCTACTCATGATCCGCTGGTAATGGATTATGCGCAGCGGTTGATTCATATTAAAGATGGTCAGATTGTGGATGATAAACAGACAGTTAACAGTTGATAATTGACAATTAAACCCCCAATTCATTATGATATTAGAGTCAAAATTGGGTTGTTTTTAAGTAGATTAGCATATGCGTTAACTTAATATATACTTTTCCAATTGATTTATTTTATCGGAATAGTTTAAGCTATGTGCTACGAGCAAGTGGTTTTTAACTGTCAATTGTCAACTATAAATTGTAAACTGAATTTAACTAGGAGGTGAGAGGTGTGTTTTTTATTAAGTTGGCCCTCAAAAATTTAACTCGCCATAAACAGAGAGTATTGATTACTGCTTCTATTATTGCGTTGGCAATGGCTTTGTTTTTAATTTATGATTCGTTCCAAGCTGGTTTAAATGAGGTATCGTTTAATAATATTAGAAATCTGGAGACCGGTCATTTACAGGTGGTCAATAAAGATTATTGGGAGGAGCGGGATGACCTGCCGACGAAAAATTTCCTAACTCAAACCCAGGAAGTAAAAGATTTAGTTAGGAAAACTCCTCATTATCAGGCAGCTGCCCCGCAGCTGAAGTTTTCGGCTAATTTAAATAATGGAGTTGATGAACTACCGGTAATGGCCTGTGGAATAGATCCCCAACAGCATCATCAGGTATTTACTACGGGAGAATATTTAGTGGCTGGTTCGATGCTGGAGAGCGGCAAGTATCAGGCAGTATTAGGAAAGAAATTAGCTGATTTGATGGAACTTAAGGTGGGAGATTATTTAACGCTATTATTTAAAACAAGGCAGGATACCTTTAATACAGTAGATGCTGAGATTACGGGTTTAATTCACACGAACAACCCGGATGTTAATAATAATTTAGTCTATATTCCCTTAAGTCTTGCGCAACAAGCTTTGAATGTAGAGAATAAGGTCAGTCAAATAGTAGTTAGATTAGACCAAAATGGAATAGCAGAGCAAGTGACAAAGGAATTATCTGTTCAGCTAGCGGAGATTAATAGTGATCTGGAAGCTCACTCCTGGCGGGATTCAGCCGGGGAAGTAATTGCTATGAGCAAGGCGGAAACGGTTGAAAAAATAACTATAACTTTTTTAATCTTACTGATTGCTGCTGTAGGGATCATAAATACAATTATCTTATCGTCGCTGGAGCGGACGAAAGAAATCGGCATGATGAAGGCAATGGGATTGAAGGAAAGAGAAATCATTACTACCTTTATGATTGAAGCAGGCGGAATTGGACTTATCGGCGGCCTGATCGGGTGTATATTGGGCGGAATAGTAATTTTGTATTTGAATATTTACGGAGTAGATTTATCCACTTTGATGGGGGATATAGGCGACTGGGGACTGCCGGTAATGGGCAAATTGTATGGTGTCTGGAATCTTTCTGCGTTTATATTTGTTATTGTTTTTGGAGTGGTTGGTTCCCTATTAGCCAGTATTTTGCCGGCCCGTTGGGCAGCTCGAATGGATCCTGTAGAAGCGATGTATGGAAACCATCATTAAAAATTAAAAATTAAAATGTAGCGACATGGCATGCCATGTTGTCCCAAGTTAATGAAAATCAAATTAAATATTACAGCAGCAGATTTAATTTTAATTCTCAATTCTAATTTATATAGGGGGTGAGGTACGTGAAATTTTTGATTAATCTGGCAGCTAAGAATTTATTTCGTAATAAATTAAGAAGTTCGATTTCTATTTTGGCTATTGCTCTGTCGGTGGCTTTAGTGGTGTTTGCTAAAGGTATAGTAGTGGGATTTGTTGATAATATGTTTAGCCTGCATATTCAGTATCAAGCAGGTCATATTAGGATTATTAATCAGGAATATGAACAAAAAGAGCGGCTGCTGTCTTTAAATCATCCGGTAGACGGCTTTCAAGGAGCTGGGCTGTCGCGAATGAAGGAGAAGTTAATAGAGGTACAGGGGGTAGAGCAAGTTATGCCCCGGATTAGATTTGGAGCAGCGGTAAGTCATGAAGATGAAATGGTGCGGATGATGGGGTGGGGAGTTAATCCCGAACAGGAAGTTGAGTTTACTGATATAGAACAGAAACTAGCAGCCGGAAGAATGGTGCAGCCGGGCCAGAGAGAAGTAGTGATGGGGGCTGATTTGCTGGCTAAGTTAGATTTAGAGGTAGGAGAGAAGACTACTTTTTTATATCAGACTTCTTTTGGTTCGTTCAAAGGGTCTACTTTTCAGGTAGTGGGCAAGATAAGCAGTGGACTTAAACTGCTGGATGATAAGGTTTTTTATTTACCGTTAGGTCAGGCGCAGAGGATTCTAGAGATGCCGGATATGGCTACTGAAGTTTTACTAGCAACTGCTGATTATAAAAATATAGATCCCGTAGTCCCTCGAGTGAAGAATCTATTTAAGTCGGAAGGGGCCACCGATAAGTATGTTATTTCGCCCTGGAATGAAGGTTCCAGTCTGATTTCTATGCTGCAGATAGCCAAGAATATATATAATGTAGTCTATATCTTTCTGGTGGTGCTGGGAGCATTTGTGGTGGTTAATACAATGATAATGATTGTTAAGGAGCGGACAGAGGAAATAGGGATGATGACGGCTTTAGGTCTGAAAAGTAAAGAGGTGCTCTATATGTTCATCATGGAGGGCACAGCAATCGGTATTATCGGTAGTTTTTTAGGTGTGGTTCTGGGAGCAGCAGCTAATAAAGCGGCTGCGGTAACAGGTATTATTGATTATAGTGCTGCTTTGGAAGGAGTTAATGCGAATATTATGATGAATTCTGTAATTCGGCCGGAGGTTAGTCTGGAGGCACTAGTGTATTCTTTTCTTTTAGGGGTCATAGTAACCACTCTGACCTGTATTATTCCCGCCCGTAAGGCGGCTAAATTGGAACCGGCGGATGCCTTACGAGTTGAGTAGCAGCTAATAAAAAAGGAGGAACACTAATATGCGAAAATTAAGCTTGATTGTAAGTGCCGGGTTGGTAATGGTATTAATGGTTTCTAGTCTAGTAGGAGCAGTAACTCCGGAAGAGCTGATGAATCAGGTAGATGAATATGAACATTTAGAGTCTGCTAAAATGGAGGCTGAGATGGTGATTGTGAAGGGCGACCGGAGGTTAACTAAGCAGATGACTTCCTGGGTGGAAGGTGCTGCTAATTCCTTTACTGAATTTACTAATCCCCGCGATAGAGGCACCAAGTATTTAAAACGAGGGGATAATATGTGGATGTTTTTTCCCGATGCTGAAGATGTAGTAAAAATTTCCGGTCATATGCTGGAACAAGGAATGATGGGCAGTGATTTTTCCTATAAAGATATGATGGAGTCAACGAAGTTAACGGATCTGTATAATTTTGAAATCAAACGAGAAGAGAAATTAAACGGCCGCCGCTGTTATGTAGTAGAGGGAATAAAGAAAGAAGATAAAGAGGCTTCTTATTACCGACGGGTCAGCTGGGTGGATCAGGAAAGGTATGTCTTACTGCAGGAAAAATTGTATGCGCAGAGCGGCCGCTTGTTAAAAGAAATGAAAACAGAAGAGGTAGAGCAGATAGAAGGTCGCTGGTTTGCTACTAAGTCAGTAATGGAAAATAAACTACAGAAAAATACTAGAACGGAATTTATTGTTGATTCTATTGATTTTAACGTCGATATTCCGGACAGCAAATTTAGCCTACAGCAGTTAAGGAACTAAGTATACCTAGTTCCTTAATTAAACGGAAGGAACCAGTAGCGACATGGCATGCCATGTCGCTACCTAATTTTTGTTCTAAATTTAGCTAATTTAGCTAGGAGGTAAAATTATGCGGTTTAAAATAAATCTTAGTTTATCACTAGTGTTAGTTTTATTGTTACCGGTGACTGTCTTTGCTCAGACCGAAATCGGGGGAGAAGTCAAAACTAAAACGATGACGGTGATTAAAGAAGATACTGATTTTGCCACTGTCGTGCAGGAATATTTAACTCTGGAAGTGCTGATTCCGCAGTCAGAGAAAACTTCGGCCTATGCAGAAGTGGATTTGAAAACTAATCCGGCGGCGGAAAACAGTTTAAACCAGCCGTTACCGAATGGGGAGTTAATTAGTTCAGTCAAGAAATTATATATTAAACGAAAAGTCGGCAGTTTTGATGTCAGCGCCGGGCGGCAGCCGATTTCCTGGTCTTTCGGTTCTCTGTTGAATCCGGTCGATTATAATCTAGGAGCGGAAGCTATGGAGGAGACAGGGAGTGCTAAGTATGTGGATGCAGTAGAAGTTTACTATCCGGTTACTTGGAATACAAGTATAACGGCTATTACTTCTCTGACTAATGGTACGCCTGTTTATGGAGAAGAAGGAGAAGAAATTCAGGGATTGAATAAAGAAATGAAATATGGCCTCAGAGGCCGTACTTTACTTAAAGGTTACGATTTAACCCTCAATTATGTGCAGCAGGAGGGAGGAGACAACCAGCGTCTGGGAGCTACTGCCAAGGGCGATTTAGGCCCTCTGGGAGTTTATGGTGCCGGGAGTTATTATTTTGCTGCCGAGAAGCCGGTTTATCTGCTAGGTACTGACTACAGTTTCTTTCCTGGCGGTGGAGATAAAAGGTTAATGATGCAGTTAGAATATCTGAAGGATGAAGCGGGAGTGGTGAGCAATATCTTATCCTCTTTTGCTGGGGGCGGACTTTCTTTACCGGAAGAAATGGATTTAATTTTAGGGATGACTAGTTATGATATTAATGATTTTGCAAATATTAAGTTAATGGGAATCTATTATCCGGAAGATGGAAGCGGGTTAGTAATACCGGAGTACAGCAATAATTTGGGTAGCAATCTGCAGTTTACTATGCGCGGCAGTTGGTTTGCAGGAGCGGAAGAGGAAGTTCTGGGACCTAAACCGACAACTACTGGGAAAATAATTAATGGGAATTTAGAAATAGAGCTTAGTTATTCTTTTTAGAGTTTAGCTATCCAACCTTAACAAGTTTTTATACTAGCCTGTGAGGAATATAAATTCCCTCACAGGCTAGAAAGATTAGATTATTTTATCGCTGGAAAAACTTTTTTTGACAGTCAGAAAATAAATTGGATTTTTGAGTTGGACGTTCACTGGGGCAGATTAGTACCAGGTTTGCAAAATTCCCTCTGAAGAAAAGAGAAGATATTTGCTTTTATATTTGCTGACCTGTTTATGATTGAAGCTAGCTGCTGCAAGTTTGTTACCTGAATTATTGTTTACGGTATTTGCGCTATCTTGAACGTAGTTTGAAGTTCCTTTGCCGTAGACCCAGATTTCATAGTCCTCCTCTTTAATCGTTGTTTTCGGTTCGCCCAAACTTGCTTGCACCTGTTTTTTTGTCATGCCCACTTTTATTTTGTTTTGGCAGATAGCCTGTAAAATTTCCGGTTTCCAGTTAGGGTGTTGTTGATACACTTTTGTTTTGATTTTCCCTTGTATGATTAACTTTATTATTTGCGGTGGCCAATCTGGATGTTGATCAGCTAATTTTTGTTGATAGTAACTGTCGGGAAAGCCTACCTGAAGCCCGAAATATAATTGATTGTTTTTTTCTATAGAAGTTGGCCCGCCGATAATCTTATTTTCTAAATAGAAAGAAATATTCTGTGGGAGTTGAATTTTACCGCCGATAGTGGCCTGTAGACCCAGAGATGAATTACTAATAGCCCCTCCCGTTGTAACATAAACTTTCCCTTTTTCCTTCCACGTGATTATATTTTTCCCTACTTCTAGAGCAAATTTATGGTTATTATAGTGTTGATTAATGATCCAGGAGAAGCGTACTTTATTATTGTTATAGCTATTGGTACGAGAAATA
The DNA here is from genome assembly GCA_964346395.1 of uncultured Halobacteroidaceae bacterium. Taxonomy (GTDB): domain Bacteria; phylum Bacillota; class Halanaerobiia; order Halobacteroidales; family Halobacteroidaceae; genus CAYFUT01. The sequence goes on along the minus strand of CAYFUT010000016.1, from coordinate 31,579 downwards.
CCTAAATGAAAATTGTTAGTATTCCCTGATTTTCCTAGATTCAACTGATATTTAAAGGGTTGATATTCTGCTTGAGCTATGGTAGGTAAGAGACAGAGAAAAAATATAATTAAGAAAATTGCTGGCAAATGTTTTTTCATGATTGTGACCTCCTTAGATTTATTAGTTTAATTATATGATATTTTGGTTTGAATTTACAGCTATACCTAATCCAATTCATTTTATCACTAGTAAGTTAAAAAACGCAATTAAAAGACTATAATAATGTATTATATTACTAGATATGACATGAAAAATGTATCCCAATATCATACCCAAAGAAAGGTTTTATTAAAAAGAAAGCGAAGTATAAAGCGAAGACAATAAAATTTACTTTTAGGGAGTGATAAAAATAACTATATTAAAAAGAATTAAGTTTATTGGTATATTTTTAGGTTTGTTTATTTTACTAGCCGGTTGTTTTGGTCCTTTTGGTAGTGAAACTGATTCTATGGGTAGTATTCAAGGCGTGGTAAAGGTAAATGATAAGACGATTTCGGGAGTTGAGGTAGAGCTGCTAACTGCCGGCCGGGTTAAGCAGACGGGCAGCAGCGGGGAATATAAGTTTTCTGAGCTGGAGGCGGGAACTTATACGGTTCAGTTTACTAATAGTAACCCGTTAATCAAGGAAGAAAAAGAGGTAGTGGTCGTCGGGGGAAAAACAGCTACTGTTAATTTAGTGTTAGACTTTGATGATACTACCGTTCAAGATGCTAAAGACCTAGTAGCAGAATTGAAAACGCATGGATTGAACTTACAGACTACGGTTTCCGGACAGACAGATCAGATAGAAAATAATATTACTGAGCAAGTGGCGCCTTATCTGGAAGCAGTAGGAGCTCGTTTGGGAATGATTGGTGATACTCTGGAATTATGGGAAACTTTACTGCCGGATGGAGATACAACTAGTCAGAAGGGCCCGGGAACTTATATAATTAATTCGGATTCAGCTGGGGAGCCGGAAATTATTAGTTATACTGAGCAGGAGGATTTAACGGCTGATATCTGGACCTGGGATCTGTCTGATGAGGCAACTGGCAGTCGATTGGTGATTCAGATTACTAATATAAGTGATATAATTACGGAAGATGCCGACACCGGGGAAATAAATGCCGATTTAACTGCGGCGGAATACCACTATAGTTTTGATCTGGAAGGAGATGGTACTTCGGATTGGAACTTTGATTTTACTTTAACTTCGAGTGCTGAGGAAACGATAACTGAAACAGATGAAGAAGGGACGTATAATCTGACTGTTCCTCGGATTATGGAAGTGAGTGTAGAGGGCACCTTGGCGGATGATTTACACGAAGCAGGGGCGCAGTTTGCTAATCTAGCGGGGATTGGTACCGTCGCGGTGAATGGTGATCTTAGTTTAGATTTAGAATCAGATAATACTCTATCTTTCCAGGGGAACTTTAATTCTGCTGAATTAGATTTAACTGGTGATCTGCTGCTTGAATTGGCTGATGCTGAGTTTCCTTCTTATGCGGAGCTGAAAAATGAGGGTGGAGGACAGTTGGTCAAACTAACTACGGATAGCACTTTAGAAACTAAGGCAGTAGCTTTGGAAGGAACTACTGAAATTCAGTTTATAAATCCGGAAGAATTAGCAACTCCGGTTCCGAATGTGATAACTTTTAACGGAATTTATCAAGATATAACTGAACCGGAAGGGCTTATGTTAACTGGGTCTTTAGAAGTAGACCCTGATTTTGATAATTATGATTTTGCTGAACTGGATAGTGATACTAATTATCCACCGGTAGTGGTTGAATTGGACGGGCAATTGGAAAATACTAAGTATAATGATGTAGGTTTGACAGTTACAGTAGATCGAGATGGTTATCAACATGTAGTTTCTGAGTTTAGATATGAATTTAGCGGAGATAAGTTTATTACCGGGATGGCTATTTTTGATGCTGAAACAGTAGTAGATTTAGTAGCTACTAATCAAGATAATTTAGGAGTTGCTATTAAGCCTGGCCAGTATGATAGAACAGCTAAAATTGGTGAAATAACTAATTATAGTGGAGGAGAGGTTTTTGGGGAAATTATATTAATTGGTGGGGAACCGGTAATTGATTATTCAGACCAGACTAGTGATGTGCTACTCCCTTAGAACTTTGGGAAATTTTATTGCAACTCCAAAATTGTTTTCTTCCTGTTAATTTTAGCTAGAGATTGAGTTAGAGTTGAGGATGAGGTTAAGGTTGAGGTTGAGCCTGAAAGAAGCAACCGTAGTGTGATTGCTGGTAATGGTTTGTTTAAACTAGACCTTTTCAAACTGGGCAGCCGTTAGGCTGCTTTATTTTTGTTTTTACTGTTTTATTTAATTTGCTAGTAATATTATGCTGTTTGATGAAGGAGGAAATCATGAAACGGATAGTGATTATCGGATTAGTAATAGTTATTTTGGGTGGGGGAAATGTAGAAGCTAATGGTGGAGAAATTAGTTATGATCAGGATTTATTTATAAATAATAATTATTTTTCTATTTTAGATCTAGCTGAAGAGAATTATTATGCTCCGGTAACTAATCTAGAAGATGATGGTTGGTTAATTATAGATAATTACCGCCAAATTGTTTTAGAAAATAGTCGTTATTTACTGGGTTACATAAAAGAAACAGAAGAGTGGGTACAGACTACTGATGAGGCTGTAAATTTTGCGCTTGCTGCTGGAACTGAAGAGCAGAAAAAGCAGACCACTTACCAATTAGAATTAGAGAGTTGGTCGCAGCAGTTAGAGGGACTTGTTTGGGGAGCTGAAATTTTAGCTGCTGAGGAGGAAGCGGAAAGTTTTTTGGCAACAGGCAAATTATTAGTCGGCCGAGAATTAACGCAGGAACGCTGGCGGGGTGAAATTACTAATCAGGAAGGGGATTTATATTTTTCGGGGGTAAAAGACGGGATTTATAGCAATTTAAATCAGGTAAATACGCTGCAAGATATAAATTTCAGTGCTTGGGGGTATAGTTTCGGCTGTCGGGGGAAGAAAAAGCTGGATTCAGGTTGGCTGCTGGAAGCGCAGGGGGAAAATATTCATAGCTGGATTAAATGGAATAATGTATATACTCGGGTAATGGATTATGAAAATTATTCTTTAAGTGATGAGCAGGCTTCAATCGGCAACGGCTATTATGGGTATCAGGACTATGTTACGAAATTAATTCCTAAGTATAAAGTGGCTCTAACTAAAGAATGGATAGAATTGGGTTTAGACTACCGGTCTCAATTTTACCCCTATATTAATTATCAGTTATTGACTGAACCAGTAGAGTTAACTACTGGTCTGTATCGAGAGTTTGTTAGTTTAAAATTTAAATATAAAGGGCTGCAGGTAGCCTTCCAGACTAAAGATTTGGATTTGTCAGCTAGTTCAGGTTTGGCTGGTACCTTCGGTTTTGAGGTTAAATTTTGATTTTAATTTTTTATCAGGTATATTTTGGAATCAAAAGTGGTATACTTGAAAAAGAGGAAGGTAGTTGCAGGTTTTTTTATCTTTTTATGTAATTATAATTAGTGTGCTTTAGTTTAATTTTTGGTTAGGTGTAGATAAAATTTCTGGCAAGTTGTTAGGAGGGGTAATAATGAGATTTACAAGAAGTAGTGGAGTATTTTTGCATCCTACTTCACTACCTGGCAAGTATGGAATAGGCACTTTAGGTAGTCAAGCTTATGAATTCGTTGATTTTTTAGCTGCTGCTGAGCAGAGTTTGTGGCAGGTGTGTCCGTTAGGGCCAACTGGATACGGCAATTCGCCTTACCAGAGTTTTTCTGCTTTCGCTGGTAATCCGTATTTGATTAACTTAGAACAACTGCGGGAGGAAGGATTATTAACACAAGAAGATTTAGCAGAAGCGCCGGATTTTCCTTCGGATAAGGTTAACTATGGAGAAATGATAAATTTTAAGGTTCCAATTTTAAAGAAAGCTTTTCGAGAATTTAAGGCTTCGGCTAGTAATCAAGAGCAAGAAGAATTTGCCTCTTTTTGTCGGGAAAATGAAGATTGGTTAGTTGATTATGGTTTATTTCGGGCAATTAAAGAGCACTTTGGCGGGAGGCCGTGGACAGAATGGGAGGAAAAAATAAAATTTCGCGATTCCGAAACTTTAGAAGAATATAAGGCTGAATTAGCTGATAAAATAGAGTTTAGAGAGTTTTTACAGTATATTTTCTTTAAACAGTGGACGTCCTTAAAAGATTATGCTAATCAGCGAGAAATTAAAATAATTGGTGATATTCCCATTTTTGTAGCTTTTGATAGTGCTGATGCCTGGGCTCATCCGGACTTATTCTTCTTTGATGAAGATTTAAGTCCGACTAAAGTAGCGGGGGTACCGCCTGATTATTTTAGTGAAACAGGACAACTATGGGGCAATCCCCTTTATAAGTGGGAACGATTGCAGGAAAATGATTATCAGTGGTGGATTGAGCGGATCAAAGCAACTTTAAGAATGGTAGATATTATCCGGATTGATCATTTCCGCGGTTTTCAAGATTATTGGGCTGTTCCGGCGGGAGCGGAAAGCGCTTTGCATGGTGAATGGAAACCAGGACCCAGGGAAGATTTTTTTCAAACAGTAGAAAAAAAATTAGGCAAACTTCCTTTTTTAGCTGAAGATTTGGGGATTATTCCGGAAGAAGTAGAAGAACTGCGGAATAAATTTAGTTTTCCCGGAATGAAAATTTTACAGTTTGCTTTTCACGGCGGAGGAGCAGCTAAATACTTACCGCATAATTATCCGAAAAACTGTGTAGCTTATACGGGAACGCATGACAATAATACTACTCTGGGCTGGTATGAAGATGAGGCTACTGATGAGGAAAAGAGGCAGCTGCATCATTATTTAGAGAAAAACTTAGACTATAAACACGGAAATATCTGCTGGGATTTTATAGAACTAATCTCAGCTTCACCGGCGGTATTTGCTATTACCCCTCTGCAAGATATATTATCTTTAGGGAATGAAGCTCGCTTAAATACTCCCGGAGCGCCGGATGGAAACTGGCAGTGGCGATTTAAAAGGGAGGATTTGACTAGCGAATTAACTGACCGATTACTAGGGGTTACAAAACGGAATAATAGAGATTAAAGATATAAAAATTATTGCTAACTCGGGGAGGTGAAAGTTGCTACTAAACTTCTTTCTTGGAAGATTGAAAGTAAAGATGACTTAGATTTGTTTTCTTAATGATTTAATCTTGAATTGGCTCATAGCCCACAACTCATGACTCATAGCTCTTACTTTAGAAAGGAGGTGGAGTGGTGAAGAAGTCAGCAACTAAGATATTATTACTAGGGTTTATGGTCTTATTAGTATTAGGAGCTAGTTGTTCAGTTCAGGCTCAGGCTAAGACTAAGACAGTATATAAAATACCAGTGGAGGGAAAAATAAATCCAGGGATGGTTAAACTAGTGACGAAGGGAATTGAGGCGGCGGAAGCTGAGGGCGCCGACCAGATTATTTTAGAAATAGATACCTACGGTGGACTAGTAGATTCAGCTATTAAAATTAAAGATGCTATTTTTTCTTCTTCTGTGCCGACAGTGACTTATGTATCTGGTCGGGCCTGGTCCGCGGGAGCTCTGATTGCCCTAGCAGGAGAGGAATTGATGATGACGCCGGGCAGTAGTATTGGAGCAGCAGAAACTAGACCGGAGTCGGAAAAGTATATTTCAGCCCTGCGGAAAGAATTTAAAGCCGCCGCCGAGAGGCGCGGTAAAAATGCAGAATTAGCTGCCGCCATGGTAGATAAGGATTTAGAAATTCCGAAAATTACTGAGGCAGGAAAGTTAGTGACTTTAACGGCGCAGGAAGCAGTAGATAATGAGTTTGCTGACGGGATAGAAGCGGATTTTAATTCTTTGTTGAGTAGGTTAAATTTGGCTCAGGCGGAAGTGAAGGAAGCCGGTTTAACTCCGGCGGAAAAGTTAGCCGGGTGGATTACTAATCCCGGAGTGAGTATTTTACTGCTGACTGTAGGATTTTTGGCTTTAGCTTTTGAGGCAGTTGCTCCCGGCTGGGGAGTAGGCGGTACAGTTGGTTTATTGAGTTTAGGCCTTTTTTTCAGCGGCTACATTATTAATGGAGTAGCTAGTTGGGGATTATTAGTTTTATTTATGGTAGGAATTGTTCTACTGGCTTTAGAAGTATTTGTAGTCCCGGGCTTTGGAGTCACGGGAACCGGCGGAATAATTGCCATGGGAGCTAGTTTATATTTTGTGTTTCCTAATCCGGAGATAGCTTTGGGAGTGTTGGCTACTACTCTGGTCCTGTCAGTCCTTGGTACCTGGCTTTTAATCAGATATTTCGGCGGCACTTATTTTTGGCGCCGCATTGCCTTAAGGGAAACCCAGACAAAGGAAAGCGGCTATGTATCCCATAAGCGGGATAATTCTGAATTAGTAGGCAAAACAGGAGAAACAAAAGGAACTCTGCGGCCGGCAGGGATTGCTGAGATAGAAGAAGAGCGGATGAATGTGATTAGTGAAGGCGGTTTTATTGAGCCTCACCAGCGTGTAAAGGTGGTTAAGGTGGAAGGAAATAAAATCATTGTTAGAAAAATTGCAAGGGAGGAATGATAAATGATGGCTCCGTTATCAATAGTGGTAATTGCAGCTGTTGTCTTATTATTAATTTTGTTTGTCTTTTTTATTCCGGTGGGACTCTGGATTTCGGCTTTAGCAGCGGGAGTAAAGATCAGTTTCTTTAATTTAATCGGGATGCGGTTAAGAAGGGTAGTGCCGTCGGCTATTATTGCACCGATGATTAAATCTCACAAAGCGGGGTTAGAAATAGGCAGTGATACTTTAGAATCTCATTATTTAGCTGGCGGGAATGTAGATAATGTTGTTGATGCCTTAGTAGCTGCTGCCCGAGCGGAGATTGATTTGACTTTTGAACGGGCAGCTGCCATTGATTTGGCCGGGCGAGATGTTTTAGAAGCAGTAAAGATGAGTGTTAATCCGAAAGTGATTGAAACGCCGGAAGTTACAGCGGTAGCAATGGATGGAATTCAGGTAATGGCTACTGCCCGCGTGACAGTCAGAGCTAATATTGACCAGTTAGTTGGTGGGGCGGGAGAAGATACAGTATTGGCTCGAGTAGGCGAAGGAATCGTTACGACAGTTGGTTCTTCAAAAACGCATAAAAAGGTATTGGAAAATCCGGATTCTATTTCGAAGACAGTGCTGGAGAAAGGATTGGATTCAGGAACTGCTTTTGAAATTCTCTCGATTGATATAGCGGATGTAGATGTAGGTAAGAATATTGGAGCTAAACTGCAGGCTGATCAGGCAGAAGCTGATAAGGAAATTGCGCAGGCTAAAGCAGAGGAAAGAAGAGCTATGGCAGTAGCAGAAGAGCAGGAAATGAAAGCCAAAGTACAGGAGAATCAGGCTAAAGTCGTCAAGGCGGAAGCGCAGGTACCAAAGGCAATAGCAGAGGCACTTCGCTCTGGAAATATGGGCGTTATGGATTATATGAACTATAAGAATATCAAGGCCGATACTGATATGCGGGATATGATTTCGAATGTTGGCCCGGAGGCTGAAGAAGAACAGCCGGATGTTAAAGAAAAAGAAAATGAAGATTAAAGGCGGCGATAAGCATGGAAGAACTGTTTGATTTTTTACCGGGTTTAGTTATTCTCTTTGCTATATTGAGCAGTATATTAAAGAAAATAAAAAAGTTTTTAACTAATTTTGAAGAAGAGGTCAATGAAAAGTATGGAGAAAATCAGGCAGAAGATAATAGATTTAATTCTTCTATAAAGTCTAATGAGGCGGAAACTGATAGTTCACAAAAGGCAATGGAGAAGGCTGAGCAGAAGCAAGTTGATCGTTCGAATAAGAAACGAAAGAAAAGAAAAAATATAAATAGTAAATCTAAAAATAAACCATCTAATAGTAAATTTAAGGATGAAATTAAAGCAACAGAAGGAAAAGTTATTTCTAGCCGTGATTTTAATCAGAAAGAAATTAGGAAAGGAATTGTGTTTAAAGAAATTCTTTCTGAGCCGAGAGCAAAGCGGCCTCACTCATTTTTCAATAGAAAAAAATAAAGTAAATAGTAGTGATTAATTGTCGGCTTAGATAATATTAAATAACATAAAAAGAGTGAAATTGGTGAGATTAATTAGTGGAGGTGGTGTCCCCATGGGTGAAATTATGTCGGAAGAGACAAAATATGAATTGGCAGAAGAATTAGGATTTGCTGATAAGGTGAGCAACGGTGATTGGGGCCAGATAACCACCCGGGAGGCTGGTTCAATGGTTAAAAGAGCAATTGAAAAGGTAGAAGAAGATATGGTGCAGCAGGAATCGGGTTCCCGACAATAATCAATATTTTAGGGGCAGGAGGTAAACTCCTGCCTTATTTTTATTGTTTAGACGCAATTATACTTTTTTTAGAGGTTGTGGACAATTTTTCTGCAAGTACATTTTTTTGTTTGTAACTGAGTTTAGTTTTAGACTGAGGTTAAGTAAATCATAAACAGCAGTAAACTAATCAAAAGGAATTGTTTTTTTTAATCTTGTTGACTTAATCTCAACCTTACCCTCAAACTAAGTCGCCTAACGGCGGCTTTTTTTCGTGATATTTTAGCTGCAAAGAAATATATATAATGTAAGGGGGGATATTAGTGTGAGATTATGTGATGATTGTATTCAAAAAATTAGTGATAGTTTAAGTGCAGAGGTAGCTGAAATTTTACAGAAAAAAATATTTCCCTTACTTAAGAAGAGAGAGAATGTGAGCGGTAGAGAGTTGGCCCAAGCGATTGATTTAGATAGAACAGGAGTTAAACAGGTAATAGAGGAACTGAAAAATCATTTATTACTGGAATATTCTTACCGGGGTAGAAAGCGAATTTATAGCTTAACTGAGACTGCTGAGAGATATCGGAAATTAGAAGAGAATCCGGAATTAGTATCTACTTCAGCAGTGGAGGCTGAAGAGCAAGAAGCTGAGTTGACACAGGAGAAGGATAAGCAAGCGGAAGCAGAGGCTGAAGATCAGGAGAAGCAGAAAGAAAAAGAAGCAAATAGGCAATCAGAAGAAAAGAAAGAACAAGACCAAGGGGAAACAGATGAGGAAAGGAAATCTGATATTGCTGAGCCAGAGGAGGCTGACAGCCGAGCAACAACAAGTGAGAAAAAGAAGGAAAAGGAGAAAAAAGAAGAAACTGAGTCTCAAGATGAGGAGCTTGTCTGGAATATGAAGCTGTAATTAAGGAAGCAGTATAGAGAGTTTCCGGTTAAATATTAATTAATAGAATCCACCTAGTCTTTAAGCGGCAGGTAGCTTTCAATTTAGCTACTAGCTTTAGTGTGAGAACAGGTAGTTATTGCCTGCCTCCGGCCTAAAGCTTGCTATAGGAGGTTGGAAAAATGCTGGTGGTGAAGGAAAAGCAGGATTTTTCCTGAGCTTTGAGATTAAAGGGGTAAACTTTAGTCGTGATATGAGCAAAGCGAAGCTTATAAAAAGAGGTGCCCGGTAGTTGGTTAGCTGGGGCCTTTTTTTATACTTATTAATTACCATTAAAATATTTTTATGTTAAGAAAAGGAATATAATTCTTTTTATTTAATATTGTATAATTAGAGGGCGGGAGGAAAATTGAGATAGTTCTTTAGGATTAGAGGAATAAATTTAACTGTGATATAGTATTTTGGCTGAGAATCTTAAATAAAAACAAAGGAGGAGCTAATTTATTAATGAATATCAAAAGAGCTGGGTTTGTGTTGATAGTAATTTTATTTTTACAGGTAGTAGGTACTCCAGTACAGGCTAATAATAACTTTAAACTATTGAAGGCAATTAAGCAGAATAATCCAGAAAAAGTACAGTTTTTTATTGTGCAAGGGGCAGATCCGAATGTAAAATTAAAGATGTTAGGAAGGATTACGCCCCTTGCGTTAGCTGCTAGCGAGGGGTACCCAGAAATTGTACAGGTTTTGGTAAAGGGAGGGGCAGATGTTAATTTAGAGTTTAATGCTGAGTGGACGCCGTTAATGGTAGCAGCTAAGAATGGGAGGTTAGAAGCAGCCAAGATATTAATTAGCGAGGGAGCTGATCTTAATAGGCAAGATCAAAAGGGGTTAACCCCCTTGATGTGGGGGGTGAGAAGTGAGAATTTAGAGTTAGTGAAGTACCTTGTACAGCAAGAGGCTGATTTAAATATGCGCGATGAAAAGGGGTATACTGCTTTAAATTGGAGCCAAATTATTGAGAATAAGGCAATCAAAAAGTATTTAAAAAAACAAGGAGCTGAATACGGCACTACCAAAAATCCAGATTTCTCATTAGAAGAGGGAAAGTAAAATTTATAAAATTCCCAGTAGCTTAATTCCTTCTTTACACAAGAGGGCAGCAAAAATAAGTAAGATACCGCCTAATACTTTCATTGTATACAGATACCAATTTTGCTGTAAGAATTTTTTAGAGCGCCCTACTAACTGAGCTATGATTAGTTTAATACCAATCATAGCCGTAAAAAAGCTAATAATAAAACCACTACCGGTAACAAGATTGATATTGAACCCGCGGATAATAGTGGGGGTACCGACTGTAATCCAGAATATATAGGGGTGAGGATTCAGTAGATTAGTGGTAATCCCCTTTTTAATTGATTTAGGAGCACTAGAAGATTCAGCAAAATTGACTTCTTGCATAGTAAAGTTTTCGTAGGCTAAATAAACTATATATCCGCTCCCTAAAAGTGATAAAATGCCTAACGCCGGCTTGAAGGAAGCTAATTTAGTTAGCAAGAGGGCGGTTAAAATAATAATTGATCCGTCAGTGATTAAGGGAGCACTGGCTACTTTGCTGCCTTCTTTAGGACCGTGCTTTAGCGTTTCCGAGATTACTAGAGCCATTAAAGGGCCGGGGGTAATACCAGCAGTAAGTCCTAAGGTTAGTCCGGAACTAATAAAAGCAATAGTGTTGTGCATATAATCTCCTCCTTAAAATGAGCATACTAGTATTTATTAAATCAAATTTAAGGTTAGTTTGCAATTTTTTCTACTAAACAGTCTATAGTTTATTACTTATTTACAATTAATTTCCTCTAACACATTTGGCCGTGGTACTATATTATATAGTGAAAACTTTAAACAGGGAGGGGACATTAATGGGTGAATATGGAGAAGATAGAATGTTTTTTGTCTTTTTAATTTTAATTTTGCTACTTATGAGTGGAGATTTAGGAATGAATTATTAATTTAGCAGTAAAAAAAGAGTCAAGGGTATCGCTGCCCTTGACTCTAATTATTTTTTTGGGATTTGGTTAATTAAAGAAGGGAATTTCAGTGGTAAAAGACTCATATAAGTTATTATAACTTTGAGCACCATAAATTACTCGGAGAAACTTAGTAAAGATCTCTGGCTTACGGCTGATTAACTGGTGTATTTGTTGGGGGAAATTAAAGAAGGGTTTAGTCAAAAGTTTTGCCATTTTAAATTCGGGAACTAGAGTCTGGTTGATTAAGTTAGTATATTCATCTAAAGGCTGTTGAGAAGTTAAGTTGTTTTCGATTGCCTGACTTGCTAATTCGCCGCTTTTAAGAGCATAGTAAATTCCTTCTCCTGACAGCGGGTCGATTAATCCGGCAGCATCGCCGACGATTAATCCCTGTTGATTATTGAGTTTGGCTGCCTGCTGCCAGATAGGAAGCAAATGTCCTTTAGCTTTTAATTCTGTATGATTAGTTAGATTTTCTTGTTGTAGATAGGTAGTTAGTTTTTGTTTTAGGTTAATGCCGGATTGATAAGTAGCAACTCCTACTGAAAGATGGTTTTGTTTGGGAAATATCCAGCCGTAGCCCTGGGGAAGAATACCGTAATCTAGACTGATCTGTTGATCTTGCTGCTGCAGACGAGAAGTAGGAACTTGTAGTTCTTTTTCAAACCCAACGGCAGTATGTGTAATGGGCTTGAGTCCTAGCTGATTTCCAACTAGGCTATTGAATCCATCAGCTCCAACAATGAGGTGAGCTGTATATTCAGTTTCGTTACTGATAACTGTTATATGATTAGGTTTAGCGCTTAAATTAGCAACTGCAGTATTTTCTTTGACTTGGGCTCCTGCACTACGAGCCTGCTGAACTAAAAAGTGGTCAAATTTATCCCGCATAACTAGTTGGACGAAAGGAGTTTTTAGTTCAATTGGAATTTGGGTTTTTCCGGCGTAAGAAAAAGTTATTTTTCTGATTTTTTGCTCAATAACTGAGTCAAGATTAAAATCAGCTAATAGTTCCTGTGCTTTATATGAGATAGCGCCGCCGCAGGATTTATACCGAGGGAGTTGTTCTTTTTCTAGCAGTAATACGCTGATATTTTTTCGAGCTAGTTTGTAGGCTGTATAGGCTCCTGCCGGTCCGGCCCCAGCAATTATGACGTCAAATTGCAACCTAATTCCTCCTCTCAAAAAGGGTAGTCTATAATAAATATATCAAAAATTGTGAAAAATTAAAATTATTTAATAAAAAAACTCCGGAATGATTCCGGAGCAGAGAAATTAAAATTTATAACCAATACCTAATTGTAAATTGGGGAAATTATCTTCGCTTAGATAACCTACCAGCCCAGCCCGGAGAGCAAGATTTTGATCAATATCGAGGGAACCACCGAGTTTATATAGTAAAGATAAATTACTGCCGCGGCTGGAGAGATTAAATTCATAAATTCCAGTCAAATCAGAAGCGAGAGCATGGCTGCCGTTAATCCCTAGAAAAGGACTTTCGTCTGTAATTCCTATTAATAAAGCCAAATCGGAAGCTACTTCATATTTGCCGCCTATCCTGGTGGCTGGCCCACCTACTTCCCCCATCAGAGCAAATTGGGGAGTAAGGCCGTATTCAGCGCCTAAAGTTAGTCCGGCATCACTGGTTATTAAGGCGGTAATTGCTCCGTGGTTTTCAACTACTCCCGGGGTATTTAAAGCCCAGCAGGAACTACTAGCTAAAAATAAAACGACTAAAGAAATGCAGAGTACTTTCAGATTGATTTTCATAATTATTCATCCTTTCTAATTTAAGATTCAATTAACCTTAATTCCATTATAACAAAATATATATTAATTGAAAATAATTCAATAATTTGTTTCGGCTAAATTAGTTGTTTTTCAGCAGGGGAAAGTGGAAGCTATTAGTTTCCGGGGGCTTTTTTCTTCATTCATTTTCCACTCCATAAAGTTTCATTTAAGGCGGTTTTAATGGGGGATGAATATTCGTAAAGAAAAAACTCTAAATGTCAGCCAACAGCCATCATCCACCTCTGTTAGGAAAAGGATTAATTACTGAAGGTAAGAAAAATAATGAGAATCATCCCTTTAATTAGGATGGTTGATTTAGCTGCGTCATTTTTTTGGAGTTCCTAGTACTATTTCTATTGTAAGTTTACTATTTCCTGCTTTTAATTGCTTGTAATAACTAGAATGTTTTTATTTTTTTGGTTAACTTAAGCTGTTAAGCAGGAATGCAAGTAGTTTCTACCCAATATAAAGTATATAGAGCTGTTAGCAGTTTTATTACAATAGAAAGGAGATAGAAAAATATGGTTAAAAGGCGGAATTTTATTTGTTTACTATTTTTATTATTACTAATTACAGTGACTGGTTGTAATCAAGATCAAAAATTGATTACGGCAGCTGAGGGAGGAAAGATAGAGACGGTAGATTTGTTAGTGGAGCAGGGAAGCAATGTAAATACAGCGGATAAGCGGGGTCAAACTCCATTAATTGCTGCTGCTAAGGAAGGGCATTTGCAGGTGGTAAAGCGGTTGCTAAAAGCAGGAGCGGAGATTAATCTGCAAACTGCGGGCGGGAGAACTGCGTTAATGTTGGCTGCGCAAGAAGGTCAGCAGGAAGTAGTCGAGTACCTAGTTAAGCAGGGAGCTAAGCTGGATGTTACTGATAAAGATGGGAATACGGCTTTAGCTTGGGCCCGCCAGGCTGAAAAGGAAGCAATAGAGGCTTATTTAAAGCAGCAAGAGCAGGTACAGCAGCAGTTAGAACAGTTATTGATGTGGGCTGTAGATAAAGGGAAAGCACAAGAAGTTAACCAGCTGTTGAGAAGAGGGGCTGAAGTTAATTACCGCGGGAAAAGCAGTCGGACTCCACTTATGGCTGCTGCCGGTAGAGGGGACCTGGAGATAGCTAAAATTTTGCTAGAGCATGGGGCTGAACCTAATCTTTGCTCGCAGCCGGAGGAGATTAGCCCGTTAATGTTTGCGGTGGCGCAAAAAAATAAAGAAATGGCAGAGTTATTACTACAGCAGGGAGCTGAAGTTAATGCCCGCGATAGAAAGGGGCTGACCCCCTTACTAATTGCAGTGATGAACCATGATTTGCCGCTGGTAAAGTTGTTAGCCGCTAACGGAGCTAAATTAAATGTACAAACCACACAGGGAGTTAGTCCGCTGCTGTTAGCAGCAAATTATGGGGATCTAGAAATTATTGATTATTTACTTAGCAATGGGGCTGAGCTTAATACTCAAGCTGCGGATGGAAGTAATGCTTTGCTGCTGGCTGTAGATAGTGGCCAGGTAAAGATAGTAGATTATTTACTAAACCAAGGAAGCAAAGTTAATAAGGCGGATAAAGCAGGCTGGACTCCGCTGCTGACCGCATCAAATAAGGATTACTTCCCAATAGCCAAACGTTTAATCCAGGCCGGGGCGGAGGTAAATGTAAGTCAAAATAAAGGTTGGACTCCGCTGATGTTTGCAGTAGCTAATGAAAATGTAAAATTGGTTCAGCAGTTGATTAGAAAAGGAGCTAATTTAAATAGTAAAGAAGAAAAACAGCAGGGAAGTCCGTTGCTGTTTGCTGTCCAAACAGGAAATTTAAATTTGGTGCGGCTGCTGGTAGAAGAGGGAGCAGATTTAGAAATCAAAGATAAATACGGCTGGACGCCGTTGATTCAAGCCGCTAATGCGGGGGAATTACAGATTGTAAAGTATCTTTTGGCGCAGGGAGCAAAGTTAGCAGCCCAATCGGATAAAAAGAATACTGCTTTGTCAGTAGCAGCCTATGAAGGGCATCTAGATATAATTAAGTATTTGGTTAAGCAGGGAGCCGACTTCGATTTTCAGGATGTAGACGGTGATACTCCGCTAATGGGAGCAGCAGCGGAAGGTCATTTAGAAGTGGTAAAGTATTTAGTAAACCAAGGGGTACGGTTGAATCTGAGAAATAAGGAAGGAACAACTGCTCTTGGCTGGGCAAAAGATAACGGCCACTTAACAATTGAAAAGTTTTTAGAATATCAAGGTGGAGTAGAATAACTTACCAGCTGTTGTGGAGATGACTGCGGCGGAGACTGCTGTTAAAAAAGTTAATAAAAAAAGAAGACCAAGGGGGTCCCGCGCCTCCCTTGGTTAAATTTAATGGGGAATATTCCCTAATTATTACTATATAATATTTTGTTAATTATTTCAAGGATTTACCATAAAAATTAAGTAATTTTTATGTAACTTAGCTGCAGCAGCAGTGTTGATTACGCTCGGGAATCATTTATTTTTTGGCAGAGAAAGTCTTTCATTTTTGTAATAGCCGCTTCGGGAAGCACTTTAACCCCCTGCTGTTTAGTTTCTTCTATGGTTTTGCCAATATCGTCGGTAGCTAAGGCAGCTTCTTTTAAGATAGCCATTCGCTCTTGACCAGAGAATAAAGCCCAGAGATCATATTTGTCATTGAGTTCAGGAAAAATATTATCTACTGCGGCTTCTACTGAGCCGTATTGGTCAAGGTTATCTTCCACTTCAGCAGTAATTTTAGTTAGCACTATATCCCTCCTCGCAGTATATTTTATTATTTGATGTAAAATTATTCAAAAATAATTACCCCGATAGTTAAGAAGACAATG
This sequence comes from uncultured Halobacteroidaceae bacterium, assembly GCA_964346395.1. Lineage (GTDB taxonomy): Bacteria > Bacillota > Halanaerobiia > Halobacteroidales > Halobacteroidaceae > CAYFUT01. Next base: position 15,669 of record CAYFUT010000016.1, on the reverse strand, counting down.
GTATAAATGCTGCCCATAATTTTGCCGAATTTAGAGAAACGTTCGGAAGTGAGAACAAATGTTAGCCCTAGGGGAGGAAAAATTAAAAGGACTAAAATATCAACTACTTTAAATAGATAGTATTTTGTATTATTAGATTTATCAGCCATTCTTGACCTCCTTGTTGAACGATTTATTTATAATTATACCATGAGTAGGGATTAGGTGCAATTAATATAGATATTTGACTATTTCCCCCTGCTAGAAAAAGGATTAGTTACTGGGGGGGAAGAAAGAATAATGAGAATTATTCCTTTAATTAGAATGGTTGATTTAGCTGTGATGCGAATAAAGCGAGGCTAATATCTATGAGGTGACGTGAACTAGTATCTTTGTTAAGAAGGCTAGAATTATGTAAGGAGGGTTGGTGATGAAGAAAAAATTATTATTGGTGATGGGTTTGGTTTTAATTGGTAGTCTTTTGTCAGCTCCGTTAGGATTAGCTAAGGAAGAAGTGGAGATTAATCAGGCAATTGGGTTAGGGGGCAGTCCCCTAATAGGTCCGGGGATTAGCTATAAATACTTTTTTACTCCTAAACAGGGAATACAGGTAACTGGCAGTCTAGTGGGCTCTAGTGAAGCGACTATAAGTTATAAGTTGGGAACCATGTACCAGAAAGTAATGGCGGAAACGGATTTGACTAGGCTATTTTTTGCCCCGGGAATTGGCTGGCAGCAGACTATTGATGCTAATGAGGAAGATGATATTACAAAAATTGATTCGAAGGATGAGGAAGTAGTTTATTATACTAATCAAGCTGATAAAAAAAGATTGACTATGGGAATTAACTGGGGAGCGGAATTTAAAATTGACCGGGTAGGGCTATCTTTATATAGTGGACTGCAGGGCAGTGCTAACTGGTATTATCCGTCTAATGAATACGATAGCAGAGAAAAAGCTCGACAAGTAGAGTGGGAAAGAGGTTATGATTATGGACTGACAGGGGGCATATTTGTAACTTATTACTATTAATTTAACAGAAGTCCCGGGCCAACTTTT
>CAYFUT010000016.1:0-14530 GCA_964346395.1 uncultured Halobacteroidaceae bacterium | reverse complement strand
CGAGCAGGAAAAAAATAGAAAGGTATAGAAATAAAGATACAAGCTTGTGATTTAAAATAAAGGTTGAACAATAGTCTGGAGGGATAGGAATGGCCAGCTTACGGTTTATTCACGCAGCTGATTTACATTTGGGCAGTGCACCACAAGTTAGCAGTAGTGATTTGCCGGAGGAACAAGCAGACCAGATACAGGAAGCTAATTTTACGGCTTTTAAACGGATAGTGGATGCTGCCCGGAAACAGGAGGTCGATTTTTTATTATTGGCGGGCGATATTTATGATCGAGAGGAGCGATCAATTGCGGCTAATCGGTTTTTTAATGAACAGTGCCGGCGGTTGAAAGAAGTGGGGATTCCGGTGTATGTAATTGCCGGCAATCACGATCCGCTGGGTGAGCGCAGGGAGTTATTTGCGCAGCCGGATAATGTAGTTCACTTTAGCTGTCAGGAGCCGGAAACTTATCAAGTGCCGGGTAATCGGGGGCAGTTGGCCCGGATTGTAGGCCAGTCGTATGCTAATAAATATGAGTCAAATAAGGTTTATTCTCATTTCCAACCGGCGGCAGGTAGTTTTAATATTGGTTTATTACATACGCAGCTTAAAAGAAATGATACTAAATATATTCCTGCTTCGCGGCAAGCTTTAAGTCAGCAGGAAGAGATTGATTATTGGGCATTAGGGCATATTCATCAGTGCCGGATAGAACAAGAGTCAGCGCCGATGATTGCTTATCCCGGTATTCCGCAGGGTAGAGACTTTGGGGAACTGGGATTAGGCGGCTGCTTATTGGTAGAGGTTGATTCCGAACAGGCGGTAACAACTGAGTTCATTCCTACTGCGCCGTTTGTATTTCTCCGGCCGCGGGTAACTATTGCCCAGGATGAGCCTCCGAGCAATTTAGAGGAGTTAACAGTCTTGGTGGAAGAACGAGCGGAAAAGTTAGCAGTAACTAGTCCGGAGATTCCCTTTGATTTAAGTCCCTACCGTAAAGACTGGGCAGTTGACTTTGAAGGTTACATAGTAGACTGGATAATCGAAGGCAGAGGAGCTTTACATCAGACTATACAGCAGCAGCGGACTGAAGCTAGGGAGGAATTAGCCGCTAGACTGCGGCAGAAAGACTTAGCTTCCACAGTCTGGACCGAGTCTATTAGCTTTAAAACCAGAGCTCAGGTGCCTGATTTAACTACCTTAAGGCAGGAAGATAATAAAGTGTTTGCTGAACTGGCAGAGGTAATAGATTTCTGCCGAACGGAGGAAGATTGGGCGGCTGAGCTAAAGAACCAATTGGGCAGTATCTGGAATCAGCGGATAGATCATGAAAACAAAACGCCGACTAAGTTTCAATTAACGGAGGCTGAATACCGAGATATTGTTGAGCAGGCTAAAAATTTGATTATTGAGCGCATTCTGGCAAGGAGGGATTAGCCGGTGGAGATAGAGAGACTGGAGATTGGTGATTTTGGGATTTTTGCTAACCAAAGTTTGCGGGATTTAAGTTCTGATTTGGTGGTAGTAGGCGGTTTGAATCGGGCGGGAAAGACTACCTTGCTGCAGGTGCTGCGTTATTTAGGTTATGGTTTCCCCCAGGGGAAATCTTTACCGCCGGCTCGCAATCAATATCAGGTTCAGGCTGACTGCTGTCGCCAAGATAAAACCCGGTTTAATATTAGCTTAGAGGGCTATGGGCAGCCGCGGATAAATGGTGTGGATGCTGGGAAACAGGAGGAGAATATTTATGCTGCTACTCTGGATGAGTATACATATCAGCAGTTATTTACAATTAGTTTAGATGAGTTACAGCAGCTGCCGGGTGGTGATGAAGAGCAAAAGAGACTGCAGTCAATTTTGCTGGGGGCTGGCTTAGGAGATATCCTCAGTGTGCAGAATATAAGCAAGGAATTGACTAAGGAAGCCCAAACTATCGGCGGCAAGAACGGCAAGTGTGATGTTTATGAATTTAGAGAGCCGCAGCGGAAGATAACCGAGGGATTAGAATTAAAAAAGGAAGCTAATCAAAAGCTGGCTGAATATCAGCAATTGCAGACAAGAATTGAAGAGTTAGCAGCGGAAATTAAAGAGAAAAAGGCTGAGACAAAGCAACAGGAAGCAAAGGTAACTGTCCTTGATGTAGTAAAAAGCAATTTTGCGGATTGGGAAGCAAAGAAGAAATTAGAGTTGAAATTAGCTAATTATGAAATAGAGAACTGGGCGGAAGAAGAAACTAGTCTAGTACTAAACCAAGCTGAAAACTTATTAGCAGATTATCAGCAGGCTGAGGAAGAATACCAAGCCGAATTAAAAGAATTCCAGCAGCAGGTTATTAGTTCCCAGCCGGAGGTGATGCAGGACAAGCTGCTTGCTCACCAGGAGGAAGTAGAACAGTTTAGGGCTGATTTATCAGGTCTTAAAGAGCGGGTTAAACAGCTACAGGAAAAGCGAAGTCGGCAGCAGAAGCAGCGGCGGGAAATTGAGAAGGAGCTCAGCCGCCAGAATGAAAACTGGAATGATATGGAAGTAATTTTGGATATTAAGGGGGACCAGATAGCGGCTGATGAATTAAACCAGACGGTTAATCGACAGCAGGAATTAACTAGCCGGCTGCAGACGGGACGGGATAAGATAGAAAAATTACAGACTAGAAAAGAGTATCTGCTGGAAGAGCTAGATACTAGTGACCAGGTAAATTTGACGGAAGAGATTGATAAGTATTATTTGATTGCGGGTAGTTGTTTAGGGCTAGGGCTGTTAGTGTTTTTATTGGGGTTTGTTTGGGCAGCTGGACTAATTGGTCTGTTGGGGATAATAGGCGGTACGCTTAACTTCTTGACCACTCATATTTTAGAGAATAATTCTGTTACTCAGCAGCAGAACTTGCAGATTGAATTAAATGAGGTGAAGAGTCAGCTGGCTGCTGAACAACAGCAGGTGGCTGAATTAGAAGCGGAATTAGATCCCGTAGAGGAAAAGTTGGATTATTATCGTAAGTTATTGAAACTTCCCGACAGGGTGTCGGTTGCGTTAATTAAGGATAGATTCCGCACAGTACAGGATTTAAAACAGAGAATAATCAAGTGGCGGGCAGAAGAAGAGAAGATTGAACAACAGTATCAAGCAGTAAGTCGGGAATTAAGCCGGCTGCAGGAGTTAGTTAACAATTTATTTTTTCCACTGGAAACTGAAGAGCTAAAACAGCCGCCGGAAGAATTAATTGCTAACAGCAGCCAGTTATTTAATCGGTTAGAACGGGCTAATAACTATTTGCAGTTAGCTGTAAAGTTAGAGGGTAAGCAGTTTCAGAAACAGAAATTAGAAGCGGAGATTAAGGATTTTTTACCGGCGGGCTGGAAAATTGATGATATCCGGGAGAGTTTGGAGGAGTTTATCAGCTGGTGCGAAGAGTATGAGGACTACTATCAGCTAACCCAAGAGAAGGAGAATCTGGAGATGAATGTACTGGCTGCCCTGCAGACGGAAAGAGTGAAGGATGCTTTTATAAGACTGGGGGCAGTAGAAGCAGGAGCAGTTGGCCAATCAGACTTACTAGCTGCTGTTGATCAGTTTTTTGAGCAGTATACTTCGCAGGCAGATATAGAGCGGCAGTATGAACAGGAAAGCAGCACATTGGAAACGATGCGGGATGAACTGGAGGACTTGACCCAAGAACAGCAGAGCTTACAGAATAAAAAGGAGGAACTGGCGGCTGATGATCAGTTGGCCCGGGCTCGCCAGAAAGTAAGGCGCGGGCGAAAGCAGTTAAAGCCGTTGGCTAAGGAGTTTGCGGTTAAGCGGGCGGCTAGTTTTATGCTCGATAAGGTGCGGAATAGGTTTATTGAGCGGGTTCAGGATGAGCTGCTGGCGCCGGCTAGCGAGATGTTGGCCCGGATGACGGAGGGAGAATACCAGCAGATACTGCCGCAGGAAGATTTGACAAAGGTTGATTTCAAGCTGCAGTTGGCCAATGAAGAAGTGGATACGGTAGAAGAGTTGAGCCGAGGGACGAAAGAGCAGTTATTTTTGGCAGTCAGATTGAGCCGCATTAAGGAAGTTAACCCTCCGCTGCCGGTAATCTTGGATGATTCACTGGTCAATTTTGATGACTACCACCGGGCCCAAGTGATGAATCTGTTGGGGGAGTTGGCCCAGACCCACCAAGTATTTGTCTTAACTTGTCATGCTAATCTAGTTAATCATTTGGCAGATCGGGTAGCAGCAGAGGTACAGTACTGGAAATTGGATGCGGGCAGGGTGGAGCCTACTACGGCAGAAGAATTAGTTGATCATCTGTCCTGTGGGGCTGTCGACAAAACTTAAGATATAATTGCAGGAAAATAAAAAAAGGCTGATAACAAGAACTGAAAGTTTCCCCTTGTTTTTGTAGACATTAATGATTTGAAGGTAGTGAATGATAAGTATGGGCACCACCAGGGCGATGAATTGATTGTTAAAGTGGTAGAAACTATTAAGACTGGAATTAGGGATTCCGATTATATAATCAGATTTGGTGGTGATGAATTTGTAATTGTGTTTGTAGAAGTAGCTCTCGAAGATGTAAAGCAGATAATGGAGCGGATTCAAAACCAACTGCAGCGGAAGAAAAATAAGGTAGACTACGAAATTAGTATTAGTTATGGAATAGAAACCTATTCCGGCCAGCACAAACGAGAAATAAAAGAGATTATCGCCCAGGCGGATGAAAATATGTATCAATTTAAAAAAGAGTATAAAGCAGAACATGATTTAAGGAAAAGATAAAATTGGTATTTACTGCGCTCTGTGGTCGACCTTTTAATTAAAGGGATTAATTTAGCTGTGAGGCGAGCAAAGCGAAGCTAATATACGATGTGATGTGAAGCTAGTATTTTCGATAAGAATCCTATTTAAGAAAGGAGATAACTATGCAAAAGAAGACAGAAAAAGAAAAGATGCTGGCCGGTGAGTTATATGATGCTGAAGATGAAGAATTGGTGGCGGATAGAGAGCGGGCAAAAAAATTGTGCCAGAAATTTAATAATCTAGCGACTGATGATTATGAAGCAAGAACTGAGGTATTAAAGGAGTTATTTCAGATTGATCACGAGTGTTATATAGAACCCACTTTTTACTGTGATTACGGCTATAATATAAACTTAGGAGAGAATTTCATGGCCAATCATAACTGCGTGATATTAGATGTTAATACTGTAACTATCGGCGATAATGTAATGTTCGGACCGAATGTACAGGTTTATACTGCTACTCATCCGGTCCAAGCCGAAAAGAGAAATGAGGGGCGGGAGATGGGATATGAAATTGAAATTGGCGATAATGTCTGGATCGGCGGCAGTGCAGTTATTAATGCCGGGGTGACGATAGGAGACAACACGGTTATTGGTTCGGGGAGTGTAGTAACTAAAGATATTCCGGCTAATGTACTAGCGGCCGGCAATCCCTGTCGGGTGATAAAGGAATTATAATATAAGAGGAGACTAAAGCCTGGATTGTACAAGCCAGGCTTTTTTCATTACCTTGCAAGAAGATAATGGTTAACAAGGAATAAATATAAAACAAAAGTGAAATTGCTCTTTAGGATGATATTGTTAAAGGTAAGGAGGTTTTTCGGCTAAATCTGGTGTTTTTCAGCAAGGGGAGGTTGGAAGTTGGTAACTGAATGAGAAAAAGGAGTCTAGGTTCGGAATAAAAAATTTACTAGGGGGGAGCTAATAGATGGAAATAAAATTAGCCGAAGTTGATAATGATGAGGGAGTTAGGAACAACCTTGTTAACCTTATTGCTAAATTTAAAGTTGCCGTAGCTCGATTTAAAGGAAAAGACCTGAACCTGGATTTAAAAGCGGCCGAAAAGGAACTAAATTATTATCTAGAAAGAGACTATCCGATTTATATTGCTCAAGTGGGAACTAACATAGTAGGTTATATAGTCTGCAAAATTGAAGCGGAAGTTGTATGGGCAGAATCTATTTTTGTATTACCTGAATATAGAAAGCAAGGAATTGGTTCTAAATTATATAGGAAAGCAGAAGAAATAGCTGAAGATATGGGGTGTGAGACGGTTTATAATTGGGTACATCCCAACAATCATAAAGTGATAAACTTTTTGCAGAAACAAGGATATGATGTTTTAAATTTAATTGAATTACGCCAAAAAAGACCAGGAGAGGAGACTACTCAGAAAGTTGAAGTTGGGGAATATGAGTTCAACTATTAAATATAGATATCCAACTCTAGAATGTAACAGATCGGGGGTGGGTAGTTTCACCTTCAGAAAAACTTTTTTGTTCATTCCATACCAGATAAGTTGAGATAAAAAAGTTTTTCCAGGTGATTTTAAAGGGCTGGGTAATAGATATTCACAAATAAAAAAGTTATGTGACATTTCTGGCTAAAATTATTTTGGAACCTAAAGGATTAAATAAATATTTTATTGGGTAAGAGGGGTTTGAATGTCAGAAGAAAATTTATCAAAAGAAAAACAAATAGAAACATTTGAAGAAAGAGCCCAAGAAATAAAAGAAAAAAATAATGAAAAAGGTTTTATCAAAAAATGTATAGGAAAAGTGATTTCATTACAAAAGCAGAGAAAAGAATTACTTTCAAATGCGAAGGGAGAAGTATTAGAAGTTGCAGTAGGCATTGAATATAGTGTTGGAAATTAAAGATGAAGAGCACGCCAGAAATGATCACATAACATGCGATTAGCGACATGCAATTTAAGAGTATAAATGAAAACTAGGGCTGACTTATGTTAGATTTATAGATTTAATCTAGTAGGATTAGGAGCATTAATGGTACGTCGCGAAGTTCAGGGACGATATCTGAAAAATGATTATTTATTTTTATCAATAAGAGAAGTGGTATTAGAGCAACTTCCCCCTTCCTAATTAATTAGGAAGGGGGAAGTTTTTTAAGTAAATTATACTTTTGAATCAATTGTTGTTTCCCAGACAAAAAGTAGTATAGAAAATAATAACATTTGCGTAGTAATTTCAGAAATACCTACTCCGAAGGCAAGAAACTCTCCCTTTATAATTACCCCTTGAATCAAGTCAGGAATTATATTTCCTGTTCCTAAATAAGTTAAGCCCCACAGGATAATAAAAAGAGTTCTCCAACCATGTTGGTTATTAAAAAAAGTATCATACAGCGGATAGAATAGTAAAGCTAGAATTCCTCCGCGGACTATCTGCCCCAAAAACATTCCTCCTACTACAGACGGCTGTTCTAAAGAACGAAAAAGTTTGAATGCTTCTTTAGTTGCTAATGCTTGTTCATAGTCTTGTAGTTGATAAAAAATCATGCCTACAGCTATATAAGTTAATATGTGAAGTAAGGTAAAGCGCCCAAGATAGCCTGCTAATCCTTTAGCGGTTAGTTTGATGTTCTTTTCTAATATTACTGTAGATGCTCTTTCCCAGCGGAGAAACAGCCAGGAAAAAACCAGTGTCTGTAGAGCTCCTGCTGTAAGAACTGCAAAGTGTTCTATTAGAGTTGTTTTAGTATAAATTAATCCTTCAATAGAACCAGGTCTAGGTTCAACAGAACACAAAAGGGATATGCCCCATAAAAATCCGAACAGGATTACTACTCCATGTTTGCTGTTTACTATAGTTTTATAAGCGGGATACAAAATAAGGGCCAACACACCGCCGCGGATTATCTGCATTAACATTTCTTTAATTCCTAATAACTGATACGGTTCATAAAATTCCAAGGCGGTTTGGTTTGTAGCGGGCAGTAATTTCTGAAATTTTAAAAACAAAAATGCCGTTACTGCATAAACAATGACGTGAATTAAGGAAAAGCGGCCTATATAACCCCATAATTTTTTCTTAATTAAGTGTTTCATTATTTATCTCCTCCTAGATTTTTTGTTGATACTATTATCATAGCAAAGGATAATAAAAAAAGAATCACCCGAAATTACTAGATCAGGTCACCTTAAATTACTAGAACTAAATTATAACTAGAAAATCAAATTTAAATTTTTGGTTAATTATTAACTAGTCAATTATGACTATTAACTATAAAAGGAATCTAAGCTTTAATCTATAAATTGTAACTAGGAGGTATTTAAATATAGAAGGAAGGTTAAGTGATATAAAGTGAACTTTCCGTATAAATTCTAAATATAGAGAAAAAGTAGGGAGGAAATAAGATTATGATTAAAATATTGATAGTAGATGACCACCCGTTATTTCGAAAAGGAATTCGATTGTATTTGGAATCTAATTCTGAACTAGAATTAGTAGCAGAACTGGAAACGGGGGTGGAAGCGTTATCTTTTGTAGCAGAAACTGAAGTTGATGTAGTGTTAATGGATCTACAGATGCCAGAGTTAGATGGAGTAGAAGCCACTCAACAGCTGCAGAATAAGTACCCTAAGATTAAAGTATTAGTACTGACTAGCTTCGGCAGCTGGAATAAAGTTTATTCTGCTCTTCAAGCGGGAGCGGATGGTTATTTATTAAAAGATTCGCAGCCGGAAGAACTTGTAGCGGCAATAAAAGCAGTAGCTGCGGGAGGAACTTATTTTGAAGAGGAAATAGCAGCTCAATTATTAAATAAAGTACAGGTTAAAAAGCAACCTCAGGAATTAATTGAGCCATTAACTGACCGCGAATTAGAAGTACTTGCATTAATTTCTGACGGTTTGGGTAATCAAGAAATTGCTGATGAATTAGTGGTTAGTAAAAATACAGTAAAAACTCATGTTACTAATCTGTTTCAGAAACTGCAGGTAACTAGTCGAACTGAGGCAGCTTTATATGCGGTACGGCAGGGGTTAGTCTAAGTACTTAGGAGGCGAGAAATAATGAGTCAACAAGAAATTGAAGATAAACTGGAGGATAGTATCTTACGGACAGGATTGGTAACTGGAGGAGTAGGAATAGTAGTAGGCGGAGTTGCTTCTTTATTAAGTATAACTACTGATGTTGTGGTGTTTACTAACTGGTCGATAGCAGTTCTGGCTCCTATTATTCCAGGAACTATTTCTGGATTAGCAGGAATAATAGGTGTTTATTTAAGTAGGTGGTTAGCAAACATAGGGGTTGAAAATTATTGGCGGCGTAAGGTAGTTACTTTTTTTGTAGTAGTAACTAGTGTGGGGCTTATATTTATATTTATTCTGTTCAAAACTGGTTTATATGAGGAATTTCGCTTTGCTTTATGGGGGATAGGGAGTGGGTATGTTTTTGGAGCAGTAGTGATGGTAGTGGATTACCGCCTGTGGAAGATGCGGAAGAAGGTATTAACTTTGGAGTTAGAAAATAAGTACCTATCGGAAATTGCAGAAAAAGAATCGCTATTAGAGGAGAAAACTAGAAATCTAATAGTATCTCAGGAGCGGAACCGATTGGCTAGAGAGCTACATGATTCTGTTTCGCAGGGGATTCAGGGAATAATTTATGCAGTTTATTCTCTACAGGAAGAATTAGATGAATCAGAAAGAACAGAAGATATAGTAAATCATTTAGAGACAACAGCTCGAACTACCCTTGATGAATTACGGACGATGATTGAAGAGTTAAAACCTTCTTTACTAGAAGAGAAAGGGCTTATAGAGGCTGTAAAATTACACTGTAATTTATTTGCTGAGAGGCAGCAGATAGAAGTTAATTTAGAGCTAGAAGAAATAGGAAAACTTAATCCTAGACAGGAATTAGCGATTTATCGAATTGTTCAAGAAAGTTTAGGTAATGTTCAGAAATATGCTGATGCGGATAAGGTTGATCTGTGCCTTAAACAAAGAAAAGAAGATATTAAATTAATAATAGAAGATGATGGAATAGGATTTGTTACTGAAGAAATTGAAGCCGGAAATGGTCTAGAAAATATGAAACAGCGCTGCCGGGAGAATAACGGACAGTTGGAGATTAAATCTAAGCCGGGGGTAGGGACGAGAATAGAAGCGTTATTTATATTAAATAGTTAAAGTGACACTTATTTGATATATAGTGGTACTTTCGTGCTATGGTTACTGGCTTTAAACTGTAGGCTATAATATTAAGTTCAAAACCTTCTAGAAAAAAAGTAAAGAGATTAATGTGAAAAATAATAAACTTAAAAAGGGGATATAACCCATATTACAAAAAGGAAAGATTGGAGAAAAGCAAAAGAAAATAATTTTTATAAAACTGAGTCATTAAATACTAATGGTTTCATCCACTGTTCTCAAGTAGAACAGGTTTTAAAGATAGCTAATAGCTTGTTTGAGGGAGAGAAGGATTTAGTTTTGTTATGTATTGATGAAAAGAAAGTTAGTTCAGAAATAGTTTATGAAGATTTGTATCAAGCTGGAGAAGAATATCCACATATTTATGGTCCGTTAGATGTTGAAGCTGTGAAGGATGTTTATGAGTTCAGTTTTAATGAAGAGGGACAATTTAGTTTGCCTGAAAAATTGAAAGAATATGAATTTGAATCAGAATAAAGAAAAATACTTTAAAAGATGATTTAAAACATAAAAAAAATAAGAAAACCAAAGCATTAGTTACATAAGAAGTTTAGTTTTGGAAGGTCGAGGACTTTACATAACACAGGTTTAGCCACATATGAGTCGTGTAGTAAGCGAGAGAACTGATTTATATCAGATTCTCCAGCATTAAGGAAAAAGTTAGTTTTATCGAAGGTAAGCTTATACGTGGCGAAGCCCGAGGACGGTTCAACTAACAGTCCCTTCTGTTAAGAAGAGGACTAATTGCGGAAAAAGGCGTAAGGACAATTAGCACTTCAATTAAAAGGGTTGATTTAGCTATAGCGCGAACAAAGCGAAACTAATATCTTTGTTGAGGAAGGGGTGAGTACTATGAATAAAATTGGGTTTGTATTTTCGGGGATAATAATTGTCCTAGGGATAAGTACGTTACTAGGGACTACAGTTTTGAATTTGGTTGTGCCTAAGATGGGCCGAATAGCATTTCAAGCTGCTGCTAATGGAAGTTATACCTCCAGCGTTTATCAGATTGATTTTACAGGAGTTAACGCAAGTGCGGTTGGTTTGATTGCTGGAGGCACAGTATTGGGATATATATTCTATAAGCAAGAAAGTAAGTAATCTAGAGGTGGAATATAAGCTAAGGGGAAGTTGGCCCGGGTTTTTTTACTTTTAAACATAATCAAAGCAGCAAATAGTTATTTTTTGCAGGAAAATGTTGGCTGATATAGAAAAATAAAATACTAAGTAAATCGATTAATATAGCATTTCGAGTTAATGTATATTAAGGATATAAATTGGTTATAAATTTACTAATAAGGAAATAAAAGAAAGGAGCCAATTTATGTCTATTAAAATTAGTAAATTAAAAGAATATTTAGCAGTTGATTTTCCTTATAAGCCGGAACGAGTAAAAAAAGTAAAGCAGATTGAAGGAAAGAAATGGATGTCGGAAAAGAAAATTTGGTTAATTCCTTACTGTCCTGAAAATTTGGAGCGGTTAAAAGAGTTATTTGCAGAAGAAAAATTCAATATTGAAAAGAAAGTCCAAAATGATTACTTGATGTTTAAAGCAGCAGAAGAATTAAAGTTACAAGGGTATAGTGAAAATACTCAGGAAGTATATTTAAGTCATATCCGAAAATTTAAAAGGTATGTAGATAAAAGGTTAATTAAACTCAAAGAGTCTGATTTAAAAAAATATTTAATATATCTTCTAGAAGAAAAATCTTTTTCCCATTCTTTTGTTAATCAGGCTATTAGTGCTGTTAAATTTTTAGGAGAGGATGTGTTAAATAAAGATATAGAAGTTACAGTATCCCGACCTAAAAATAAGAAAACTCTTCCAAAGGTTTTGAGTAAAGAAGAAGTAAAGAAAATATTAAATTCACTTGATAATGAAAAGCATAAAACCATTCTAACTGTTATCTATTCGGCTGGGTTAAGGGTAAGTGAGGTCGTTAGATTAAAGTGGGAGGATATTGATTCAGATCGAATGTTACTAAGAGTAAAGCAGGGAAAAGGAAGGAAAGATCGATATACTTTACTTTCGGATTGGTGCCTTCAGCAATTAAGGGATTATTTTAAATCTTATAGGATAAATAGCAAATGGGTGTTTCCAGGAGCAAAACCGGGGAAACATTTAACTAAGAGAAGTGTTCAGAGGATATTCAAAAAAGCCTGTAAAAAAGCTGGTATTTCTAAAGATGTATCAGTACATAATCTCCGCCATTCATTTGCTACTCATCTATTAGAAAAAGGGACTGATCTACGTTATATACAAAAATTGCTGGGGCATAAAGATTCAAATACTACTGAAATATATACGCATGTTAGTAAGCGGGATGTATCGCAAATAAAAAATCCTTTGGATAGTTTAATGGAAGAATAAATAAAGTAAGGAATCGTCCCGAGGCTTCGCGACGTCTGCAAAATATCTACTGCAACCTTTTCCTAACCTCCTATATTTCATAAGTCAGCTCCCGCCCTTGTTTATGCACCACTACCAGATGTCGCTAAGCCTCTGTTATCTGAAGTTGCCCGAAGTTCCTTTAAAACTTACATTTTTCGATCGCCTGTAAAATTATTCTATTAAATAAAAGTATAAATTTCAATCACTTGATTAAAGATAAAGAATAAGATATAATGTAAGTACAATGTAAATACAAAATATAAACAAGGAGGTCTTAATTATGGCTCTTGAAAACAAACAGTTTAGATGTGACTCCCAAGAGTGGGAAAATTTTAAAGAAATCTGCAACCAATTAGGAAGTAACGCTAGTGTTGAACTTAGAAAATTTATTAAAAAATTTAATAAAAAGCACAGTGAAACACTTCAAAAAACATTAGAAGAATTACAAAATATGGATGAAACCTTAGAGCAAATTGAAAAACTAAAAAAAGCTTTAAACGATCCTCAAGTGCAAAAAATATTAAAAATGTATGATAAAACTAAATCTGAAGAAGATGAAGTATTAGAATATCTAGCTAATAATTAAATATTTATAGCATTTAGGAGGATTAAATTATGGAATCATCAAAACCAGAATTTATTAAACCTATTTCAGTTATTGTATTACATCAAGCTATCCTTGAGGATTATGGGGGTAAAGATGGTATACGAGATATTAATTTATTAGAATCTGCAGTCGTCCAAGCCAAAAATGTATATTATTACGGAAAAGCAAGTCTTTTTGAAATAGCTGCTAATTATGCATATCACTTATGTAATAATCATCCATTTCATGATGGCAATAAAAGAACTGCTTATTACACAATGAAAAATTTTTTGGGTATTAATGGATACGAAATAACTGGCAAATTGGAAGAACGGAAAACGCTTATTTTAAATATTGAAAATGGAAATATGTCTAAAAAAGATTTAGCCAATTGGTTAAAAAATAATTCTCAAAAGTTATGATTTTTAATAATTATCTTTTTTGTCCTTCAAACATTTTGAGGGCAATTTCTGATAAATAAGATTTAAACGAAATATGTCGTTAAAATAATCTTATTTTGATTTTAAATAATTTTTTCGTTAAATAAGAAGTTATGTGACATTCCTGACTTGGATTTTATTTTTTGTAAAATGGTTAAAGTCAAAAGATAAAAGGGGAGTTCATAAGGTTCGAGACTAACTTGTTTATTCTGAAATGATTTTAGGAGCAAGAGACAAATTAATATCAGCACTTTACTCAAGAGGAAATAGGGTATTGAGAGAAAAAAATTGGTTTATTTTTTTAGTTTGCCAGGAATAATATTGATTTATTAGGAAATTTATATATAGAGATTCATAAACATTTAAGCCCACCCCTCAAAAGGATTATGAGTTAGAGGTGCTTTTACTTTAAGAGGAACTTATAAAAGTAATTCGAGCTAACTAAATTCTTAAAAAGAAAAACTTTGAAACCTGAATTATTCTTAGTTATTGGATAAAAAAGTAGCATTAATATTTAGGTGAGAGCATAACTGAAACGGAAAAAGGGGTTTATTGCTGGGCATATAAAAGTATGGGAGTTCTGTCCTCATTTTATTTGCTAAGAGTGGTTGCAGCAGTTGAAAAAGGTTAAAACCTTTGCCGCTGAATAATTCAGGAGCTGGCAGCTAATTAGTAGCACCGATTGAGTGCCGAGTCTAGAAAATGACTTAAGTTTTATTAGATTTTGAGGGGTTAGCAATTGAATTTAAGAGCACGAATAAACTTTATCAGGAAAAATTATATAAGCCATATAGAATCTTCAAATTCAAAATGGTGAAAAAAAATAAAAAAAGCAAAAGTGGTGCTGATATTAATTTGCGTTTTCTAGAGCTTGCTAATGCTATAGATCAATTTAATCCGGAGCTTTAAAAGGTTGAACCCAAATATAGAAGGAGTATTATTCAGGGATTTTTAGTATATTGGATATCTTATACTCTAACCGACGTCAGGAACGATCACATAACATGGGCTTAGCGACATCTGAGCCATGGTAGGAAGCGACGGCGATGACTTATGTCAGACGGTATTGTTATTAAGGAAAAGATTAGTTTTATCGAAGACAAGCTCAGACGTCGCGAAGCCCAGGGACGTTATACGACAGATTGTTGGTGCGGGGTAT
>CAYFUT010000015.1:41056-42157 GCA_964346395.1 uncultured Halobacteroidaceae bacterium | reverse complement strand
ATGATAAATGATAAATGATAAATGATAAATGATAAATGATAAATGATAAATGATAGTAAAAAATGCAAGATAAAAATTAAAATAGAAACTGGGAAAGAAAGAAGAAAAGATAAAAGTGTAAAATAAAATTGAGGAGGAAAAGGGGACATGAATTTTGCTGATAGATTGATCAAGCAGTCAAAAAAGAAGAATAGTCGCGGTTGTGTAGGTCTAGATCCTCGCTTGAAGCGAATTCCTCAAGAGATAAAAACAAAAGCTAAAGAAGAATACGGGCCAACTGCTGAGGCAGCAGGGCAGGCTTTTCTGGAATTCAATCGGGGGATCATTGATGCCGTTAAGGAATATGTGCCGGCTGTTAAACCGCAGCGGGCTTTTTATGAACAGTACGGAGCGCCGGGGGTTAAAGCTTTTATAGAAACTGTGAGTTATGCTAAAGAACAAGGGTTAGTAGTAATTGCTGATGCCAAGCGGAATGATATCGGCTCGACGGCTGAGGCTTATGCAGCGGCTCATTTAGGCCGGCCTGATTTTTGGCCGAAGGAAGAATTAACTGCTGAAGCTGATAGTTTAACGGTAACTCCTTATTTGGGTACCGACGGAATTAAGCCGTTTGTGGATGTCTGCCGAGAAGAGGGAAAAGGGATTTTCGTTTTAGTGCGGACGTCTAATCCGTCGGCAGGAGAGGTGCAGGATTTGGAAACTACAGACGGCGAGCTTGTCTATGAAAAGTTGGCCCACTTAGTAGCCGACTGGGGAGTAGAAGTTAAAGGAAAAACTGGATATAGCTCTATTGGTGCCGTAGTAGGAGCTACTTATCCGCAAGAAGCAGAACGATTGCGAAAAATAATGAAGGATGCTTACTTTTTAGTGCCTGGTTACGGCGCTCAGGGTGGAGGAGCAGATGATGTAGTTCCCTGCTTTCATGAAGACGGCCTGGGAGCAGTGGTCAATTCAGCGCGCGGAATTATTTTTGCTTATGAACAGGACAAGTATAGTGACGACTATCAGCAGGCAGCTGCCCAAGCAGCGGAAGAGATGAAAACTGAGATTAACCGAGCACTGGCAAATAAAAAATAAGTTGACAGTTAACAGTTGATAGTT
>CAYFUT010000015.1:9952-40956 GCA_964346395.1 uncultured Halobacteroidaceae bacterium | reverse complement strand
GATTAACCGAGCACTGGCAAATAAAAAATAAGTTGACAGTTAACAGTTGATAGTTGACAGTTGACAATTTACAATTAAAAGTCAACTTCTAAAAAAATTGAGAAAATATTTATCAGTTAAAAATTAGTTTAAATTGTTTGTATGGTGTTGAAGTAAATTGTTAATTATCAATTTTAAATTGTAAATTCCAATCAGGAGGGATAAACATGCCGCAGGCTAAATTAGTGCTTGAAGATGGAACTATTTTTACCGGCGAAAGTTTTGGGGCGGAAGGAAAGACAGAAGGAGAAATTGTTTTTAATACAGGGATGACCGGTTATCAGGAAATTTTAACCGACCCTTCTTATAAAGGGGAAATTGTGACGATGACTTATCCAATGATCGGAAACTATGGAATTAACGAAGAAGATGTAGAATCTTATACTTCTCATGTGGAAGGCTTTGTAGTCAAAGAATTCTGCCAGAATCCTAGTAACTGGCGGGCGCAGCAAAAACTAGAAAGTTATCTACAAGAAAATGAAATTGTCGGCATTGCTGATATTGATACGCGGGCGTTGACTAAACGGCTGCGGATTGAAGGAACAATGAAGGGAATTATTACTACTGAAGAGCTGCCGAAAGAAGAGCTAGTGGCTAAGGCAAAACAGGCGCCGGGGCTTTCGGGCCGCGATTTAGTAGGTCAAGTAACTAGAGACGAAGTGTTTAGAGTAGGTATCGACAACCAGTATAAAGTAGTGTTGATTGACTGTGGGGCGAAAGAAAATATTGTTCGTTCGCTAGTCGGTAGAGATTGTGAAGTGGCAGTAGTTCCGGCTGATACTTCACCTGAAGAGGTTTTGGCTCACAATCCCGACGGGGTGATGCTTTCTAACGGACCGGGCGATCCCCAGGATGCTTCCTATGTGGTAGATACTGTGCAGGAGCTAATGGGCCAGGTGCCGATCTTTGGGATCTGTTTAGGGCATCAGTTAATCAGCTTAGCCTGGGGAGCTGAGACTTATAAGTTAAAATTCGGCCACCGAGGGGTAAATCATCCAGTCAAAGATTTAGAGACGAACCGGGTCTATATTACGTCCCAGAATCACGGGTTTGCTGTCGATGCTGAGACTTTACCACAAGAGGAGATTGACGTAACTCATATTAATGTCAATGACCAGACGGTAGAAGGAGTTAGCCATAAAGAATTACCGGTCTTTTCTGTCCAGTATCATCCAGAAGCATCGCCGGGGCCAGAAGATTCTCATTATTTATTTGATGAGTTTATTGAACTGATAGATAACAGTGTATAGTGTATAGTTTATAGTGTATAGTGTATAGTTGACAGTGTATAGTTAAAAACATTAATTGAAAATTTTTGGTTTTGAATTTAACTGTCAACTATCAATTATCCACTGTTTTTTTAACTAACAAGGAGGTAAAAAAATGATTAAGGATAAAGATTTGGAACAAGTTATGGTCATCGGCTCAGGGCCGATTATTATTGGTCAGGCGGCAGAATTTGATTATTCCGGTAGTCAGGCCTGTCGGGCGCTTCATGATGAAGGGCTGGAAGTAGTGCTGGTTAACAGCAATCCAGCGACGATTATGACGGACTGGAATATGGCGGAGCGAGTTTATTTAGAACCGCTGACAGTAGAGTCAGTTGTTGAAATAGTGAAAAAGGAGAATCCGGATGCCTTACTGCCTACATTAGGCGGTCAGACGGGGCTTAATTTGGCGGTTGATCTAGCAGAAACAGGGATTTTAGAAGAATATAATGTCGAGATGCTGGGTACGCCGCTGGATACTATTCAGCAGGCGGAAGATAGAAATTCTTTCAGTCAGCTGATGAATGAGATTGACGAACCGGTACTGGACAGTACAATTACTGATAATATGACAGAGGCCAAACATGTTGCTAATGAAATCGGTTTTCCGGTTATTGTGCGGCCGGCTTATACCATGGGGGGTACCGGTGGAGGAGTAGCCAATAATCTCGAAGAACTGGAAACAATTGCGGGTCGTGGTTTTAAACATAGCTTAATCGGGGAAATCTTGATTGAAAAGAGTATCAAAGGCTGGAAAGAGATAGAATATGAAGTGATGCGGGACAGTAACGGCAACTGTATTAATGTCTGTAATATGGAGAATTTCGATCCGGTGGGCATTCATACCGGCGATAGTATTGTAGTAGCGCCCAGTCAGACGATGACTGATAAGGAATACCAGATGCTGCGGAGTTCAGCGCTGAAAGTAATTGATGCGCTGGGAATTGAAGGCGGCTGTAATGTGCAGTTTGCTCTGGATCCGGATAGTTTCCAGTACTATATTATTGAGGTTAATCCTCGAGTTAGCCGTTCGAGTGCTCTGGCGTCAAAGGCTACTGGATATCCGATAGCTAAGGTGTCGGCTAAAATTGCCCTGGGGTATACGCTAGATGAAATTGAGAATGCTATTACCCAGGAGACTCAGGCCTGTTTTGAACCGGCGCTTGATTATGTGGTGACCAAGATACCGCGCTGGCCGTTTGATAAATTTCACTATGCGGATCGGGAGTTAGGTACGCAGATGAAAGCTACTGGCGAAGTGATGTCCATTGAGCGGACTATTGAATCTTCTTTTCTAAAGGCCGTTCGTTCGCTGGAAATTGGAGCTACTGGATTTAAGCATGAAGATATAGAACAAGTTACTAATGAAGAATTGGAAAAACAGATTAAGTGGGCTGATGACCAGCGCATATTTGCTCTTGCTGAGGCCCTGCGGCGCGGTTATAGTGTCGAAGAACTACATGAAATAACGCAAATAACTCGTTTCTTCCTCCATAAAATGAAGAATATTATCGACTATGAAGAACGGTTAGAAACAGAAGAGTTGACACCTGAACTGTTGGCGGAGGTAAAAGAAGTTGGCTTTTCGGATGCGGAAATTGCTCAGTTAACTGGGCAGCAGGAAACAGAAATTAAAAGTTTCCGCCGGCAAGAAGAAATCAGGCCGGTCTATAAGATGGTAGATACCTGTGCAGCAGAATTTGAAGCGGCGACGCCGTATTATTATTCTTCTTATGAACGGACTGATGAAGCAGAACCGACAGATAGAGATAAGGTGATGGTGCTTGGTTCGGGTCCGATCCGTATCGGCCAGGGGATTGAGTTTGACTACTGCAGTGTCCATTCGGTCTGGGCGTTGGACGAAGCGGGTTACGAATCAATAATTGCTAATAATAATCCGGAAACGGTGAGTACAGATTTTGATACTTCCGACCGGCTTTATTTTGAGCCGCTGACGAAAGAGGATGTCATGCATATTATTGAACAGGAAGATCCAGAAGGGGTTATTGTTCAGTTTGGCGGACAGACTTCGGTTAATCTAGCTCGGCCGCTGGCGGAAGAGGGAGTTAATATCTTAGGAACTAGTGTGGAAGCAATTGATCTGGCTGAAGATCGGGATAAATTTATTCAGCTACTGGGCAAGCATGATATTCCGGCTCCGACTGGGGATGTAGCCTTTTCGGTAGCAGAAGCAGAAGAGATTGCCGAGGAAATTGGTTATCCAGTTTTAGTGAGGCCTTCTTATGTACTGGGCGGACGAGCTATGGAAGTTGTTTATGATCAGGAAGATCTGCTGGGGTATGTACAAAATGCGGTTAAAGTGGATCCTGAGCGCCCAATCTTGATTGATAATTATATTGAGGGTGCTGAGATTGAAGTGGATGCGATTGCTGATGGAGAGACAGTTGTGATTCCCGGAATTATGGAACACGTAGAACGAGCTGGGATTCATTCGGGGGATAGTATTGCTGTTTATCCTACGCAAAATATTGCGGAAGAAGTAGAAGAGAAGATAGCTGATTATACGATTAAGTTGGCCCGAGAGTTAGGAGTGGAAGGTTTAGTTAATATTCAGTTTGTAGTCCAGGATGAAGATGTCTATGTACTGGAAGTTAATCCCCGCTCCAGTCGAACGATTCCTTACTTAAGTAAGGTTACGGGAGTACCGATGGTTAAGCTAGCTACAAAAGCAATGCTCGGTCAAGATTTAACTGATTTAGGCTATGAAACAGGAGTAGTGCCTAAACAAGATCATGTGGCTGTAAAAGTGCCGGTTTTCTCTATGTCGAAGCTGAATAAAGTGGATACTAATTTAGGTCCCGAAATGAAGTCGACAGGAGAAGTGCTTGGTTTTGATCATGATTATGAAAAGGCACTTTATAAAGGCTTTATAGCAGCCGGAATTGATATTCCAGAAGCTGGAACTATTCTGGCTACCATTGCTGATAGAGATAAGCAAGAAGCTATTCCGTATATTAAAGAGTTTGCTAACTTAGGGTTTAATATTGTAGCTACCGAGGGGACTGCCCAAGCCTTAAGAACAGAAGGGGTAGAAGTAGAAGAAGTCAAGAAATTATCGGAAGGTTCTCCCAATGTAATTGACTTAATCAATGGAGATGAGGTTGATCTAGTGGTCAATACGTTAACTAAAGGTAAAATTCCGGCCCGCGACGGTTTTCAGATCAGAAGAACAGCTGTGGAAATGGGAGTGCCTTGCTTAACTTCTTTAGATACGACAGAAGCAATTTTGCATGTGCTGCAGGAGTTTAGCTCGGGCGAAAAGTTGACGGTGAAAGCTCTGCAGGACTATGTGATAGAAAATTAACAATTGACAATGTAAAATTGACAATAAAAAAATCTCGTGTTTAATATTTTGAATTTTAATTGTTCATTATCAATTATCAATTGTCAATTAGAAAGGATGTTATAGTATGCCGCAGCGTGTAATTAGAGAAGTAATATCTAATCAGGAAGTTGGCCCGGGCGATTTTAAGCTGGAAATTAAAGCCCCGGAAATTGCTAAGCAGGCCTGTCCTGGACAGTTTGTTCACCTTAAGTGGGCAAATGATGGGGGAAGCCATGACCCGTTGCTGCGCCGGCCGCTTAGTTTTAATGAGTTTGATCCGGCTCAGGGGAAAATTACTATTATTTACCGGGTGATTGGGCGGGGAACTAAATTATTATCTCAGCTCCAGCCTGGAGACCAAGTAGATTTAATGGGGCCGTTGGGCAATGGGTTTTCAATTTCTGATGAGCGAGAAAAAGTAGCAGTAGTCGGTGGGGGAATGGGCATTGCTCCCCTATTACCGTTAGTGAAGAAATTAATTGAGACGGCGGATGTTACTGTTTTTTTGGGAGCAGAGAGTAAAAGCGGACTATTAAATTTGAGTTATTACCAGACGTTAGGAGTAAAAACAAAAGCAGCTACCGAAGATGGTACTTGCGGTCAGCAGGGGTTTGTAACTGATTTGCTGCCGAAGGACTCTGGGTTTGATCATGTTTATACCTGCGGGCCAACTCCGATGATGGAGGCAGTGCAGCACTGGGCTCAGGAGGAGCAAATTAGTGGGGAAGCCTCGCTGGAGGAGCGAATGGGCTGCGGCACGGGTGCTTGTTTATCCTGTGTCTGTCAAGTCAAAGTTAGCTCTGCAGGAAACTGGGAGTACCAAAAAGCCTGTACTGATGGGCCGATCTTTCCGGTGAGGAAGGTGATTTTTGATGAGTAAAGTAGATTTAGCAGTGGATTTAAATGGTTTACAGCTACCGAATCCGGTGACGGCTGCCTCGGGAACTTTTGGTTTTGGAACAGAGTATGAAGATTATATAGATATCAATCGATTAGGTGGTGTGATGGTGAAGGGAACTACTCTACAGCCAAAACAAGGCAATCCAACGCCCCGGATTGCGGAAACGCCGGCGGGGATGCTGAATGCAATTGGCCTGCAGAATCCGGGAGTTGACTACTTTCTAGAAAGTACTCTACCCCAGATTAAAGAATATGATTTTAAAGTAATTGTTAATATTTCCGGTAACACCGTGGAAGAATATGCTCAGTTGGCCCGGAAGTTAAACGGATCAGAAGTGGCAGCGCTGGAAGTTAATATTTCTTGTCCGAATGTAAAGCAGGGCGGTTTAGCTTTTGGTACTGAGCCGGAAATGGCAGCTGGAGTAGTAGAAGCTGTGCGGACTGAAACTGATCTACCGCTGATTACGAAGCTATCACCGAATGTAGCTGATATTACAGAAATTGCTCGGGCGGTGGAAGCAGCAGGTACAGATGTTATTTCACTGATTAATACGTTGCTAGGCATGAAGATAGATACGGAAGCGCAGGAGCCTATTTTGGCCAATAAAATGGGCGGTCTATCTGGTCCAGCAGTAAAACCGGTGGCGGTGCGGATGGTCTATCAGACCGCGCAGGCTGTAGAGGTGCCGCTGATCGGCATGGGCGGGATCAGTAGGCCGGAGGATGCCCTGGAATTTTTGCTGGCCGGCGCAAGTGCAGTTTCGATCGGGACGGCAAATTTTGTGAACCCGACCGTGACGATGGAAGTTTTAGATGGAATTGAGAGTTACCTGGTTGAGCATGGATATAATAGCGTTGATGAGATTGTGGGGAAAGCAAATTAAAATGGAGAATGGAGAAATGAGAAATGAGAAATGAGAAATGAGAAAATTCAAATTCAGGGAATAATTGATAAAAAATGTAGCGGCATGATATATCATGCCGCTCCTTAGTAAATCGCAGTTATGATTTCGTTTACCACCTAAACTTAAGGAAAGGACTGATAATTAATGCAGGAAGAACGAGTAATCGAGATTTTTAAGAAGACTGGAGTCTTACAGGAAGGCCATTTTAAGCTTAGTTCTGGGTTACATAGTGACCAGTATCTTCAGTGTGCGCAAGTTTTACAGTATCCGACTCAGGCGCAAAAGTTGGCGGAAGCACTGGCGGACAAATTCACTGATATTGAGTTTGATGTGGTAGTTGGCCCGGCCATGGGAGGAGTTACTTTAGCCTACGCAGTGGGGCTTGCTCTAGAAACGAGGACTATTTTTACGGAACGAGTCGAGGGTGCTATGACATTAAGACGTGGATTTGAGTTAAATGCGGCGGATAAAGCGTTAGTTGTGGATGATGTGTTGACTACCGGAAAATCGGTTAACGAAGTAATTGAAGTAATTAAGAGGGAGGAAGCAGAATTAGCGGGAGTGGGTGTTTTAGTTAATAGAAGCAGTGGTGGGGTTGATTTTGGTGTACCTACCAAAGCAATGTTAGAAGTAGATGTTAAGACTTATGAGCCGGATAATTGTCCGTTATGCGCAGCGGGGCAGAAGATTGATAAGCCTGGCAGTCGAAAATTCAATAATTAGACTAGTTTCCAGCCAATCCTATTGTAGGGTTGGCTTTTTAATAGTTATGGGAAATATTTCAGAAAAAGTTATTACCGATGAAAACGGTGATGGAGACTTTAAAGTTAAGTTAGCAGGAAAAAAGGTTGATTCATCTGGGTTTCGCTTCAGGAATAGAACAACCATTAAGCTTTAATAAAACTATATTTTGTAAAATAATAGGGAGAAAAACTAAATAAGAAAGATAAAAGCAATTAGAAGAGCAGTTTAATGACTGTTCTTCTTTTTTGTTGTATATTTGGTTTATTTATAATATAATTAAGGCTAAAGGTTCTTTGGCTAATGATAGTTGTTGTGTAAAATAAAGGAGTTGGTTGTAAGATGGAATCACAGGTTAATACTTCACTATTTAATATGGTAATGTCCTTATCAGATGCTTTAGATTTAGTTAGTCCCGTGGTCACCGGGCACCATAAGCGCGTAGCTTATATTAGTGCTCAAATAGCAGAAAAAATGAAGTTGGGAGCAACTGCTAAAAAAGATATATTGATGGCTGGGGCTTTACATGATATAGGAGCCTTTTCTTTTGACCAAGACTTTAAAATTCTTTTTTCGGAAGAAGTTGAGGATTTTGAAAAGATAACTAAACATGCTCACTTGGGAGCTAAGTTATTAGATAAGTTTTCTCCCTTTGCTGAGTTAGCTAATATGGTTTGTCATCATCATGCTTATTGGGAAGATACTAAAGAAAAAGATATTCCGCAAGAAAGCTATATTTTACATTTAGCTGACCGAGTAGAAGTTGCTCTGGATGAAGAAAAAGAAATTTTAGAGCAGAGATCTGAAATAGAGAAGAAATTGGACGATAAAAAAGGAGGAAAGTTTTCCCCAGCAGTAGTGGATGCTTTTTTGGCGGTTAGTGAAGTGGAGGCTTTCTGGTTTAAGTTGGTTTCCGATAAAATAGACCGTAATTTACGGCAGCAGGTATCAGAAACGACTATTAATTTGACTCTAGATTTACTGCTTGGTTTAGCTAAGATTTTTGGCCATATTATAGATTTTCAAAGTTCTTTTACAGCTACTCATTCCAGCGGAGTAGCAGCTACTGCTGAAATAATGGCTGACCTAGTAGGTTTAACTAAAGCTGATATTAAAAAAATAAAAATTGCCGGATATTTTCATGATTTAGGTAAGTTAATAGTACCGAATGATATTCTAAATAAAAATGGGCAGTTAACTGAACAAGAATATAATATTGTCAAACAGCATCCGTTTTACAGTTATCAAATTTTAGAAGGGATCTCGGAACTAGAGGAGATTAAGAACTGGGCAGCTTTCCATCATGAGCGATTAGACGGTAGTGGTTATCCGTTTAAGCTAAGGGAGAGTCAACTTTCTGTGCAGGCTCGGATTATGGGGGTAGCAGATGTTTTTACGGCGTTAATGGAAGATCGGCCGTATCGATCAGGAATGGATAAGGAACAGGCTCTAAAAATACTAAAAAATATGGTGGCTAACGGAAAGTTGGATGGAGAATTAGTGGCTATTTTAAGTGATAATTTTGCTGAAGTTAATCAATTGCGTAAGTTTGTTCAGCAGTGGGAAAGAAACCAGTATAGTGAATTCTGTTCTCACTGTTCGAATTAAAATTAGTAATAAGTTAGCTGAGGATTATATGCAAACAGAAATTAATGAAGAAGGTTAAGTAGCGACATGATATATCATGTCGCTACTTAATAATTTCACTTAACTTTACTTTAAATTCATAGTGTCGTACATATTTTAATAGTAAAACTGATATACTAAGTATGATAGAAGGATAATTTTGTAAAAAAGGAGGAATTAGCGAACTAATCGAGAATTAATAAAGCCAGGGATTATTTTTTTGCTTGAAGAAACTAGGTTATTTTATTAAGAGAGGTGATGCTATGCAGCAATTTGTGTATACGAATGAAGGAAAGGTTTTGTTACGCGAAGCTAAAGAAACAGACATTCCTAAAATTTATGAGATGTATCAAGATTATAATCCGCATGCCTGGTGGCAGTCAGAAGAGTTGGCTCGATTTCGCTATCAATTGATTAAAGAAGCCAATGGAAAAATATTTGTTGCTATTTTAGATGATGAGGTGATCGGGCATGCTGAAATAGTTTTGCCTCCTGATAAGATGGAGCCAGTTTATTTAGTTCGACTGGAAGTTCATGATGATTATCGTCGGCGGAAATTTGGGATTGAAATGGTGCGTTATTCAGCAATTATTATGAAGAATTTAGGCTATGAAGAATATGCAACTTGGCCGGCAGTAGATAAATCTAAAGGGTTATATAAGAAAGTAGGTTTGAAAGAAAAGTATAGATTACCGCAGTTAACTGCCAATATTTCTGGGCGGCGTCAGATTGATTTTGATTTGAAACAGAAATTAACAGTTGATGAGCGGCCTGCTGATTTAGAAGTAGCAGTAGGTTGTCCCTGGGGGAGACATTTTACTTGGCTGCAGGCTTTTAAGGCTGGAAAGGAAGGAAAATTAAACTATCAAGGTCCTTATGCTCAGCAAGTGGAGATTGCTGGAATTACTGGGGTTGTATTAGTGGATGGAATTAATTTATTTGTCTATTTACCAGCTGAGAAACAGGAAAGTCCGGAAGTGATTGAAAAATTTATTGTTTATGGTTCTAACTTGGCTCATGAGCAGGGGATTACCACCTTACATATTAATGTTTTATCTGAAATTTGGGAGCAGCTTGATTTATCGGATATTTGGGAAGTAGCGGCTGAGGAAGAAAGAATAAATATGCGGATGCAATTTTAGTAGTCATTTTGGGCTGGGGAGGGGTTTCCTTCCTCAGTTTTTTGTTGGGAGTTTAAAGTGAAGCATTAGCAATATTGAGCTTAAGTTTGAGATTGAGTCTGAGCAACCCATAAAATTAGTGGTTGTAGTGGTTCCGCCGGTTTTAAACTGCAGACCACTTTAAACTTCTAAATTAGTAAAATTTGGTTCAAGTTAATGCTTATAATTTGAGGATAATTTTATACAAATTTGACTTTATGGTTGACTCAATCTCAACCTTAGCCTCAAGCTAAGTCGCCGTCAGGCGATTTTTTACTCTGCTTTTAATTTTTTTATGATTTCTTCCTGGGGAGTAACATACAGTGTTGTTTGGTTTTCATAGTGCACCATGCCTGGTTTAGCCCCGGTAGGTTTATTGACGTATTTAACTTGAGTATAGTCGACAGGAACATTACTTGAACTACGTCCTTTGCTGTGAAAAGCAGCAATTTGGGCTGCTTCCTCAATTGTGGCTTGGGGAATTTCTTTCCCAGTATGGTTTCTAATAATAGTATGTGAACCAGCTATATCTTTGACGTGGATCCATAAATCTTGATTATTAGCTAACTGTTGGGTTAGTTTGTCATTTTGTTTATTATTTCTACCGACTAGAATATCATAACCAGCCGAAGATTTAAATTTAATAGGTGGCAGTTTCTTGTCTTGTTTGTCAGTACTGTCAGTTTGTTCTTGAATATAGTCTTCCTCCATTAGTTCTTGTTCGATTGCTTTTAATTCGGCGATAGTTTCTGCCTGTTCGAGGCTGATTTCTACTTGCTGTAGATAGTCTAATTCCTGTTTTGTCTTTTTAACTTCTCGCCGGAGGGGTTTAATTCGTTTTTTTGCTTTTTCATACTTTTCGAAGTACTGCTGGGCATTTTCCGCGGGAGTCAGGTCGGGGTCTAATTCAATAGTAACTTCTTTGTTATCCTCGTAATAATTAGGCAGTTTAACTTTCTTCTGGCCTTTTTCCAGGCGGTAAATATTAGCTGTAATCAATTCTCCTTTTAGCTGGTATTTATCAGCATTTTTGGCTCCCTTAAGCTGACCGGCAACGCGATTATATTTTTTATTGGCTTTTTCTAAGTTGTTATTTATAATTTGTTCTAACCGATTAGATAGGTTATTCATCTGTTTATTAGTTAATTTGGTAGTGAAATAATAGTCTAAAAGTTGATTGGCCGAATTAAAGGATTCTTTGGGCAGATCAAATTGTTTGAGGTCAAAAGCTTCAAAATCTTTCAGCTGATTATCTTCTTGATAAACAATAGTAGGGTAATAATTTTCGTTTTGAATATTGGTAAAAATATTATTAAAAATCGGCCATAGTGTCTCTAATTGTTGAGGAGAATCTAATTTATTTTCGGGTTCAAATCCGGCGCGGTAGCTGATTTCTTTGCCCATCAACGGGCCGATTCCACGGTAATTGTCCATAATTGTCCTGTAGAGGGGACTATCTAAGTCTTCTTGCAGCCGCTGATAAAATTCTTCTTCGGTAGCAGACAGCGGGTTGGCTTTGCCCTGTTCAGGGGGCGAAGTATATTCCTTACCTGGATATAATTCTCGGTAGCGACTTATTTTTTTGGTAACGCGTTTGATACAGTCTAGAATGTGACCGTTATTTTTGGTTAAAATAATATTACTGTGGCGGCCCATTAATTCTACAATTAAGTGTTTGTCTTCTAATTCACCGTCTTTGTTTTTGTACTGAATGATAATTTTCAGAATCCGTTCAAACTCAGGCTGTAATACTTTCTTTATCCGTCCGCTGGATAGGTGTTTGCGCAGCAGCATACAGAAGGCCGGCGGTTTATAGGGGTTATCAAAGTCCTGTTCAGTAATGTGAACTCGAGGATTCTGCGGGTTAGCAGATAATAAAAGTTTAATATTCTCCCCTGGTTGGCGGAGCCTAATAGTTAGTAAGTTATCTTCTGGTTGATAGATTTTATCGATTCGAGCCCCAAGCAATTTATCTTTTAATTCAGACTTAATAGCAGAGAGAGTGATTCCATCTAACGCCATAATTAACAACTCCTTATTGGTAAGTTTCAACTTCACATTGTAACATTTAAAGAGATTTATTTCAATAGGCAGGAATTTGAAACTAATTAGTATAAATATAATAATAAATGATTTTACAAGCCTACACAAGGTGGTGAAAAATATGAAAGATAAGCTCCGAACTCTGAAATCAGTTATTGATGCCCTCAGGTTAGCTAAGAAATATTTAAAAGATCCAGAAGTTTCAAAACTGAGTAAGTTTTTATTGATTTTTCCCTTATTATATATTATTTCGCCGGTTGATCTGATAAGTGATTATCCGTTATTAGGCATTGGCTGGCTTGATGATACTGCTATTGCTTTAACTGTCTGGCGTTATGTGTATACTAATTTACAGGAGTATAAAACTGAGAATAATGATGATGATGATGACCCTGAGCAGGGAGAGGCTGAAGATGCAGATTATACATTAAATGATGATGAATATAAGGTTGATTAAGCTTGTTTTTACAACTCTTATTTATTTTAAGAAGGAAAAAATAGAATTATATAGAATATACACCATGAGTGGTAAAAGGGGTTTACAGAGGGGGTGCGGTATGAACTTAGCGGATTTAGTGTTTAAGCCGGCTTTATTTATTACTAGTATATACCTTCTAATGCGCGTAGAATTGATAAAAACAGGATTAACTAAGAAATTAAAAAAAGAACGAAAATTATATACAGCAGGTGGATTGGGATTATTATCTCTGTTATTTATGTATTTATTTTCTGGTTATAAGTTAGAGGTTTATAGTTTGGGAATTGTAATGGGGGGCAGAATATTAGGCTTTCCCTATGGATTAGGAATTGGAGCGGCAGTTGCTGGTTTAGGGAGTGTTTTATTGCCCGGGGGAGTTTTACTGCGGCCGGTACTGGTAGGATTAATTGCTGATTCTTATCATTTAAACTGGTTGAATAAGCGCACTACAATTAAGCAGTTAATTATTAGTTTATTTTTGACAGCAGCAGTTTTTGCAACTAGCGGGCAATATTATTTAGGACTAATTCATTTGCTTAGTTTTTATAGTATATTGTGGGTGATTAATCTTTACTGTAATCACCGGCAGCTTCTGGAAGACAAAGAAAATAAATTAGAAACTTTAGGGCGGGCTCGGGATAGTTTGCAGCAGTTACATTCTATTAATCAGAAGATGATATCTAATTTTGACCTGGATGTAACTTGTGAAGAATTAATAAAAATCAGCTGTGAACAGTTAAAAGTAGAAAACGGTGGTTTATTATTGTTAAATAAAGAAAAAGGTAAGTTAGAGATGAAGACTAGATATGGGTTAGATAAGAAGTATGTAAGGAATTTTAAGTTAGATTCTGAGCAGAATTATCTCTGCCAAGTAGTTGCTGATGGTGAACCCTTTATAGTTGATGATATGCAAGTTAGGAATTATAAAAGTTATTCACTATTTATTGAAGATGGATTTAGATCGCTTTTATTAGCACCGATTATTATTGAAGACAAATTGGCAGGACTTATGTTTTTTGTTCATCAGCAGGCAGGCTTCTTTTCCCATGAAGACTTAGTTCCCATGCAGACTATTGTTAAGGAAGTGCCTCTGGTAATTGAACAGGCTGAAATTTTTGAAAAAATGGAGCGCAATGTAGCTAGTTTATCGATGCTCCAGCAGGCCAGTAAGATTATAAATTCTACTTTAGAACAACAAGAGGTATTTGATCTAGCAGTAGATGTAGTAATGGGAACGATGGGAGTTTCTATGTCGGGGCTATTTCTGTATCAAACTGAGGAAGAAGCAGTAGATTTAGTGTCCGCTTCGGGACTGCCGAAGAATGAAGAGCGGACTAAAGTAGTAGATAAAGCGGAAGAGGTATCATTAGAGATAATAAAAAAAGGGGAACCCTTGATTAAAGATGAATTAGGTGGAGAGATAAGAGAAGGATTTACTTCCATTGATATTCGTTCGGCGATGGTGGTTCCGCTGCAGGTAAGAGAAAAAACAATTGGTGCAATTGCAGTAGCTCAAACTGAATATAAACGCCGCTTTACAGAAGCTGACCACCGCTTGATTACTACTTTGGCTAATCAAGTAGCGGTGGCTATTGAAAATGCCCGGATGTATAATCAAATGGAAAAGCTGGCCACTCGGGACGGCTTGACTAAACTCTATAATCACAGTATTTTTCAAGAACGGCTGGGCGAAGAAATTGAAGCTGCCCAACGTTATGATCGGGATTTATCTTTATTAATGTTGGATATTGATAACTTTAAAGAGGTTAATGATAATTACGGTCATCAGGCGGGAGATCAAATTTTAAAGAAGTTGGCTCAACTGCTGCGCCGGGAAGTAAGAAGTTCAGATATTGTAGCCCGGTATGGAGGAGAAGAATTCACAGTGATTCTGCCGGAAACTAGTAAGCGAGAAGCCCAGTTGATTGGCCAGCGGTTAAATGAGGCAATTAGAAAGATGAAAGTTGATTATAACGATTGGGAGCTGAGTACTACAGTTAGTATTGGAGTTGCTGCTTATCAAGCTAGACAGTCACAAGAAGATTTTATTGATGCAGTAGATCAAGTGTTATATCAGGCTAAGAATAATGGAAAGGATTGCACTTGTGTAGCTGATTAGAAAAAATCATAACTGGGAAAATTGAGCAGTAGAAAATAAGGTTGGGATTAGTTTTTTTAATCTCAGCCATTTTTTTAGTTATAGATTGATAGAAAAAGGAAGTTATGCTAATAAATTTTAAAATTATTTATTCTAAATAAAGGAATGAAATAAAGATTATGGAAATTATTAAAATGAGGAGAATACTTTAAAAACAGGAAAGTAGTTGATATTAGCAAGGAGGAGTCAAAATGGCTCAATTTCAGCAGACATGTACTAAAATTTTAGATAATATTGAGCAGGTAATGGTAGGCAAACGGGAAGTATTAGAAGAAACGTTAATCTGTTTTTTGGCCGGCGGTCATTTGTTATTAGAAGATGTTCCGGGAGTAGGCAAGACAATGTTAGCTAGATCACTGGCTATTAGCAGTGGAGCTGACTTTCAGCGGGTGCAGTGTACTCCTGATTTATTACCCAAAGATATAACGGGAGTTAGTGTTTATCGCCAGGATACGGAGACTTTTGAATTTTCGCCGGGTCCTATTTTTTCGCAGGTGCTGTTAGTTGATGAGATTAATCGGGCGACTCCTAAAACGCAGTCAGGGTTGTTAGAGAGTATGGCGGAAAACCAGGTAACCATTGAAGGAGAGACAAAAGAGTTACCGAGTCCTTTTTTCGTAATTGCTACTCAAAACCCTGTAGAGTATGATGGTACTTTTCCACTGCCGGAAGCTCAATTAGATAGATTTATGATGAAAACCAGCATGGGCTATCCGGAAACGGAAGAAGAAGTAGAAATTCTAGAGCAGGTAAAAAAGAAGCATCCGATTTATAGTTTGGATTCAGTTTCTACTCCGGAGGAGATTGAAGAATTAAAGGAAGAAGTGCGGAATGTTCATGTAGAAGAGGAAGTAGCTGAGTATATGGTAGAAATTGTAGCGCGGACCCGCAGTCATTCTGATATTTTATTGGGAGCTAGTCCCCGCGGGAGTATAGACTTGTATCATACTGCTCAAGCTCGGGCTTTACTGAAAGGAAGAGATTTTGTAATTCCTGAAGATGTGAAGACGTTAGCCCCTTCTGTTTTAAGTCACCGGTTGATTGTCCGTTCGGAAAGTCAATTACGGGGGCAGGAGGCTACAAAGTTAGTTAAAGGAATTCTGCAGAAAGTTTCTGTGCCCACAGTACAGGAGGGGTAGAATGCGAGTTTATATTGGGTTTGCCCTGGTAGTAATTTTAATTGGAGCGCTGACGGGGATTTATGAGCTTTATTATTTAGTGTATATTAGTTTAGGGGTTTGTGCGGTAGTTATTTTGTTAACTAAACAGGCAATTAAAAATTTTGCGGTAGATAGAGAGCTAGAAAAAGACCGAATTTTTCGCGGTGAGACTGCTGAAGTGGAGGTTTCTCTTGAAAATGATAGTATCTGGCCGATATTCTGGCTTAGTTATCAGGAAAAAGTACCGATTAGACTGCGTCCTCCTTTACAGTCAGAAGTAATTTCACTTCTGCCGCGGGAAGATTGGGAAGTGAGTTATACTTTACAGGGAAAACTGCGGGGATTTTATTATTTAGGGCCGCTGGAGATTGAAATCGGTGATGGGTTAGGTTTTGTAGAGGAAAATTTAAAATATAGTGCTGACCAGGAATTTATAGTTTACCCTCAGATTCATCCGCTTGATGAGCTAGGGCTTCCGTCGCGGATTGTATTTGGAGATGTGATTTGGCCGCAGAAGATCTACCGAGATCCAACTGAGTTTCGCGGCTTAAGAGAGTATAATCAAGGAGATCAACTGCGCGATATTTACTGGCCGGCTACGGCCAGTACAGGAGAGCTGATGGTAAAAGAATATGAATCAACGGTAGCAGTAGAAAATATGATCTGTCTTAATTTAAAGCAAGATGACTATGGAGTAAAGCAGTTAGAACAGCAGACAGAGTTGGCTATTGAAGCTGCTGCGTCGGTAGCCAATTATTTGATTCAAGCCGGACAGACGGTGGGGGTAGCGAGCAATGGCGAGGATCCTATCGAGAAATTAAAGCAGATTAGGCCGGGGCAGGGGATGAATCATTTGTTGGAAATCATGGAGTGGTTGGCCCGCCTGCAGGTGACTAAAGAAGAACCACTTTTACCAGTTGTGGAAAGGCAGAGCCGGAATGTACCGCCAGGGTCTACTCTGTTAATTATTACTAAAATTGATTCGGAAGAATTGGTGGAGCGGGTGATGCAGCTTTGCCGACAGGGGCTTAATGTAGTGATTATTGTGTTAGGAACAGAAGTTCTTCATCTGCAGTACTTAAATCGGTCTTATACGGAAAATTTAGTAATTTATAAATTGAATCAGCAGAAAGATATTTATGGTTGGGGAGAATAAAAGCAGTAGAAAAAATAGAGACTAACAGGCAGGAATAGGACTGAGTTAGTAATTATTGATTAGTGAGGGGGGAGAAAGGGTAGAAATTATGGGTGATAAAAACCACATGAATTGGAATAAAATGAATTCTCTACTGTATGGATTAAGCTTTATAATTTTAAGTTTATTAACTACTCACCTCTGGGGAGCCTTGTTGACTTATTACTCCCAACTTAAGTTTAACTGGTTATTAATTATTAGTTTATTAGGAATTATAGTAGGCATGGTGGAGTATAAAATTACGGCTAATAACCGCCAGGTGCCGAAGAGCTTATGCTTGCTTACCTGTGGGTTATTATTGATAATAACTTTTGTTTTAGTGCAGAATATTCCCCTCTTCTTCCGCTGGTTACCCTTAGTAATAATTTTTGTAATTTATCGATTAGGAGCTAGCTTTTCGGCGGCGATTGAAGGGTTTCAGTTTGATCCGGCTACTAAGACGGGAATTGGTAAAAATTATGACCAAAATTTAGCTAGTTATGATCGGTTAAAAAGAATAATAGTTAGAATTGATTTATTAGTAATTATTAGCTGGCTGTTTATCTGTCAGATAGGAACCGGCTTGATTTTATTGGGAGGAGCCATTTTCTTTTTCCAGTTTATACTATTAGGGGTGGGGTTTTATCTTAAAAAATGGATTGTCTGGCAGTTAGAAAATAAAGCTGTAAATCTAAATTTATTTCGGCGGATGATAAGCTGGATATTAATTATAGTAGTTGTCAGTTCAGTGGCCGCTGGTGTTTTACCGGTGCGGTTTGCTGGGTTTTGGCAGTTGGTGGGAAACAATATTAATAAATTAATGGAGAATATTTCTGTGGAACTGCCGACTACAGGAGAGCTGCCTTCTCCCTCGCAGGAAGATGGACCAATGGAGCGAACTAATGCTGAAGGGAAGCAAAAGTCGCCCGAACCAAGTCTGGTGACTAAAATATTTATGGGGCTGCTGGTTTTGGGCAATGCGCTTGTAATTATTTTAGCGGTAATTGTAGTTTTAAGGTTAATATGGGAAGTTTTCATCCGGGAAGAAACCAGAAATATTAAAGAATTACCGCAGATTTTAGCTGAGATTTGGCGTCAAATTTTGAACTTACTGAAAAACTGGCGGGAATTATTTAGTCAAGGAGTTAATCAGATTAAAACTAGTTGGCAGGAACGTAAGGATAAGCAAAATAAAACAGAGCTGACGGAGAAAAAAGAAGCGGCTGATTTATCTTCAGTTAAAGTTGATGCTTCGGGACCGCGGCTGGAAATTATACGCTTATTTCTACAAGTTAGAAATTATTTTTCTGAGGCTGGGGTTTCCTGCCGACATAGTGAGACCTTAGCTGAATACTTAGCAGAAGCAAGAGAAAAATTTGCGGTTTATTCCCAGCAGATATCTGCTATCCACTATTTGATAAGAGAAGCTGTGTACAGTAATCATCAGTTGACGCAGGGCGAAGTAGATAAGATGCGGGAAGCTGTAGAACAGATAACTGCTGACTAAGATAAAAATCTATTGAGAAAGCTGCTAAAAAAGTAACAGAAGGAGAAAAAACATGGGGGGATTAATACTTCACATCATTCGGGGAATAGAAAGTGGATAATTTATCTGAGGATAGTTTTTATTGTTCTGGTATTACCGCTGGGAAAAGAATTTATTCTGGTTTGGAGAGAATATTGATTAATATAAAGAAAATATTGCAGGGGATTAGTGGACGAGTTAAAGAAAAAATCAATTTAATGAGCGCCCAAGAAAAAAGAAGCAAAGTATAAATAATCGACAGTCGTTATTTGGCCAAATAGCGGAGCCGGAAACTTATGAAGAAGAAATAATAATTTTATTTCAGAAAAGTAGAAGGTTATTCAACCATCATAATATATATCAAAAGTCTACGGAGATTTTACAGGAATATTTACAGAAAGTAAAAGAGCAGTTACCGTCTACTGCTTTACAAATTATGAAGATGAAGGAACTGTTAATTGAAGTATTGTATAGTGATCACCAAATTACGGAAATTGATGTTAACCAGATGAGAGCAGCAGTCAACACAGTGGAAAAAATTTATGGACAAGAAAATTAAAAGATATTTGCCGGGCCAACTGAAAAGTTGGTCTTTTTTTAGCTTTAGTTTGAATTTTTTTACATAGTATGTTATAGTATGGATAGCAATATTTCCATATAATGGATAATAAACCATTACATAGGAAAGGAGCGGTGAATACTATTAAACTTATTAATCAAACTAATAGGACAATACTGTTTGAAGAAGTCAATCCTGAGCGGTTGGGCTTACTCACGTTGGTTGGGGATGTCAATGGAATTGAGAGTTTAGATGATGACAAGGTTGAAGAAATCAATGAACACTTGCTGGTTGATAGTTTTGATGAATTTTTGGAGAAGTTTAGTCCTACCATTTATTCTTATTATAATGCTGCCAATCAAAAAGTAGTTTATGATCTAGAGCGGCCGGAAGGAATTCCGGATGATAACATCACGGAAATAACTTTAGATCAGAATAATGATTTTTTAAAAATGCTGTTTACTCTAATTGATACTAAGAAGAATCAGGGAGCAGAAAATGTAGATTTTGAATTTGAGAATATTTTGGAGATGTTATCGCCGGAAAAAGTAATGGAAGATATTAAACAGGTGCGAAAAGAGATTGATTATCTGTATGGCAAGTATGAAGAACTGGATGATGAGGATCCGACTAAGTTGGAATTGGGTGATAAGCTAAATATTAAATTTGAACAGGCTAGCCAAAATTACAATAATGTGTTGGGCATGCTGCCGGTGGCAATTGAAGATATTAAAACGCGGTTATTAGTTGGCGGCGGTCAAGATGATGGAGAAGCAGAAGAAATAGAAATAGGAATGCTGACTATGAATGAAGAGGGCGAACTGAAAATTCTAGAGACTTCTACTGAAGAAGACCAAGAGGCTCTGCCGGGTTCGCAGCAGGAAGAACAGACGAATGCGCTGGTAGAAACCTTTGAGGAAGATTACGAAGCAATTACTGAAAATCCGACTCCTTATGTGAAAGATTTAGTGGTGCGGACTTTTGCTCCTATTTCCTCGCCGGAGACGGATATAGAAGTGGAAAAAGAGGTGGAAAATTATAATAATTATTTGCAGTTTTACAAGCAGTCCAAAGAGGACTTTATTGATACAGCTAAACCACTAGTAGAAAAACTGTTGGGAGTGAAGATGTATTTTGATCAGTATAATACTGAAAATAAAAGTATGCAGCCTAAATTGTTGGTAACTAACTGTAAACTAGAGATGATGGTCAAAGCAAATAATAAACCGCGGTTGGAGACTTTCTTCAATACCGTTAATAGAAAGAATGATTTTTCGGATACTATCTGGTTTGGAATAGTTCCCAATGTGGAACTAGAAGCGGAGGATGAAATTGAAACTAGACGGGAAAGATTTGCTGGAACTGAAGATGAGGAAGACCAAGAAGTTAATACTCTGCAGTCGCTAACTGCTATTCTTGATTTAGCTCAGCAGTATAAAATCCAAATCTTCTTTAATTTTCAAGCAAATGAGGAAACCACCTTTAATGACATGGCTACTAAAGGAGTAGACAAGTATATTGATAAAACTGAAGGACTGACTAGACAGAAGTATAGTGAATATGCAATCCCCTGTCTGCCTAACTTTACGGTAATTCCGAAGAAAAAGTCGGGAGTAGTGATCGACCGATTGATGGAAAAGACAGAGCAGGGTCCACAACTGTCGGAAGAAGAGGAAGATAAGTTGAAGATGTGGTTAGAGGGAGTTTATATAGATGCTGCTTATGTAGCAGCGGGAGTAGTGGCTGCTTACCAGTGTCCGGAATTTTTAAATGATAAATTCCTCAGCGTGACCCGTAAATATCCTGGGGTTAGGTTTGATATTGAAAGTGGAGACAATAGTCTCCAGGTACCTACTACTTTAGCGCAAGAGATTTCAGGTTTTACAAATACTATTAAAGATTCAATTAATCGCAACAGTTTTGGCTTTGTATTTTCTTCGGAAAATGCTCAGTTGAACGGGATGACTATTGATCAGGTGACAGTTTATAAGGCGAGAAGTTTGGCTCAGACTGAAGATGGATTTGATTCAATTTACAAGACGCTGGTAAGTACCTATATTGAACGAATTCTGCGCTTTAAAACTAGTGATTTCAAGCAGGATAAGATTGAGATGTTCTTCAGCAATAACCCTAATAGTCAGAAGAGCCAGTGGTTAGAAGATAGAGGGTATGTAAATTCTATTTTGCAGGACGGCGATGATATTACCTATGAGATTGACCTTGATAATAACATATGTCAGTTAGACTTAACCTTTAATGGCAATGTCAAGAACTTAGAGGTTAATATTACGAAGAGTACTAGTGCAGCGAGTTAAACTATAAACTGAGGTTAAGGCTGAGCTTGAGGTCGTTACTTATGGGTTGTTCAGCTTTAATTTCAACCGCAACCTCAATTAGTTAGTTTAAATTCATGTTTAGCGGTCAATAGTTATTAATGCTATGGCAACATAGTGTTAATATATACTAAAATCAAGTAAAGGAGTTGATGTGAGTGGGTTTCAGGTTAAAAGTGGAAGGAAAAAACGAAACGGTTGAATTAGGAAAGGATAATATTAAAGAAGTCAGTTACCGGTCTGATACTCCGGATGATTCTAATGCCCGGGCAACAGACTTGGGAATGAGCTTGGAAATTTCTGGCAAGATAATTACTGCCGTAGAAGGCGAAACGGATGATACAAAAAAATTAGCTGCTTGGTCCCAGATAACTGCTGAAAAGGCAGATGCCTATAGGAAGGCTACTTTAGAAGTAATTGCCGGCGATCAGGTAGTAAGAAAATTAACGCTTCCTAATGCTTTTGTAGTGGATTATACAGAAGATTTCGGTCATGAACAAGGTGTGGGAACTTTTGATTTAGTGATCAGGCAGAAGAAAGATAAAAATGATAAGGTAGCAATTGAAGGCGGCTATGCTGCTGAAGAAGGATAAAGTAAATATCTAAGCAAATTTCTCCGGGCCAACTGAGTGGTGAATCAGTTGGCCCGGAAGCTATTTAAGTAGTTAGGTATCTCAAGCTAAGTTGCCGCTAGGCAACTTTATTATTTTGGGAATAATCTTAAACTATTATACATATACTCCTATGAATTTAGCTGTCCCTAAGTTGATGCAAATAGACTATTATCTGATAATTAGGGGGCTAAGTATGATTATTTTAGTTAGTTTAAGTCGGAAGTTAACAGCAGGTTTGCTTATCGGCGGATTATTGTTCGGCTGTTTAATTGCTCTTTTTTTTAATTTTTTCACTGTAGAGACAACTTCTGTTACAGAAAGGACTGCCGATGGTGATTTAAAAAAAAGAATTAAGCAAATTTTTGTAATGCGTAATCAAGCCTTACTAGCAGAAGATAAAAATAAGTTACAAGCTCTTTACGACCGGGAAGTGAAAAAAGGAGCTTGGGCTTATGAACATGAACTGAAAAAGATGAAGTATTTACATAATTGGTCGGCTAAACAGGGAGTAAAGTTTACTAAGATTAAACCGGAAGTGGTTATTCGTAAGCTAGAAAAAGAAGCTGATAAATTATCGGTAAGTTTGATGGCGGCTACTACTTATCAGTACGTTTATGAGGGAGCACCGCATAAGTATAATTCATTTCGGATTGGAACTTACCATGTTTTAGATTTGAAGACAGTAGATAATAGATTAGCAATTACTAAAGAATGGTATACTGATCCCTTTGCTGATTCTCTCCATCTAGATAAGATGAAGAATCAAGAAATAAAAGAATTAATCTTAGCGGGCGAACCTAAAGATTTATCAGGCTTAGATAAAAAAAGACTGCAGGCTGTAAAGTATACTACTAAATATTGTGGAGCGGCCAGTCCAGCCCCTCATAGTTGGCAGTATAATTATGATTATAAAAACTATAACTATCAAGGAGGAGACTGTGCTAATTTTGCTTCGCAAATGCTGTATGAAGGGGGTGGGTTTAAAAAAAATGGAGTTTGGAATTACAGTCGTGGTTCGGGAACTAAGGCCTGGGTTAATGCTCAGGCGTTTAACCAGTATATGGTGAGCAGCGGGCGGGGTTCGGTCATTGCCCGCGGTTCTTATCGGAAAGTGCTAGCTGATTCTTATAAACTGCTGCCGGGAGATTATATAGCTTACGAAGAAGGAGGAGAAGTAAAACATATTTCGGTAGTTGCTGGATTTGATTCTAAGGGATATGTGCTAGTCAATTCGCATAATACAGACCGCTATCGAGTACCTTGGGATTTAGGCTGGAACAATAAAGAAATAAAATTTTGGTTAGTCCGAGTTGACTATTAGCTGACAACTAATTTAAATTGATAACTGGATGGGCAGGAAAAAAATATTTGATAAAGAAGATATATATTACAGTACAAAGCATAATCATTATATTTAAGAAGGACTGATTTAAGATGTCTACTATCAAAGAAGTAGCTGACAGAGCAGATGTTTCGCCGTCTACTGTATCGCGAGTAATTAATGATAATTCACAGATTACTGAGGAGACTCGCCAACGGGTACTAAAAGCAATAGAAGAATTAGACTATCAACCTAATATTTTGGCCCGTAATTTAGTAAATCAAAAGAGTAATAACATCGGCTTAGTAATTCCTTATTCAGCTGAAGAAACCTTTGCGGATCCCTTTTATACTGAAGTTTTACGGGGGATAGGAGCAGTTAATCAGACCAGGGATTATAGTCTGTTATTGATTAATTATGATGATGAAACAGAAGAAATGCAGGAAGCACTACAGGCAGTTCGGGGGCAGCAAGTAGCTGGCTTACTGCTTATGCAGGCTAAAAAAAATGACCCGTTAGTAAACAAGTTAAATGAATTAGAGTTTCCCTTTGTAATTGTAGGTCGGCCGGAAGATGAAGAAAATAATTACTGGGTTAATAACAACAATCTACAGGCGGGAAGAAAAATGGTGGAGTACTTAATTGCGGAAGGGCATAAGAATATTGGCTTAGTGGCAGGAAGTAAGGATTATACAGTCTGCCAAGATAGATGGGAAGGATATAGACAGGCTCTGGAAGCAAATGACTTAAGTTATAATCAAGAGCATGTATCCTGGGTAGAGGGGGCTCAGACTGAAATTAAGCAGCGGACTAAAAAAATGCTGGCTAATTATCCAGAAATATCTGCGCTGGCAGGATTTGATGATTTGACAGCTTACTGGATAATGAAAGCGGTATGGGAATTAGATTTAAAAGTTCCGGACGATATCGCGGTTGTAGGATTTAATAATCATCCTTTGTCGCGGTTAATTAATCCTAAATTGACTACTATTGATATTAACATCTATCAATTGGGGGTTCAGGCTACAAAGTTATTAATTGATGTAATTGAGGATGATCAGGTAGAATACACTCATGAGATTATCCCTACTAATTTAATTGTCCGACAATCGTCTTAAGTTTAGGAAGTAGGCTGGTAGTGAGGTGATTAAGATGGACCAAACAATTGAGTATTATAATCAACGAGCAGAAGAATATTACGAAAAGACTATTACTGTTGATATGGAGAACTTATATCGGGAATTTTTACAGTATTTAGATGAGGGCGCTCGTATTTTAGATGTAGGCTGCGGTTCCGGACGAGATAGTTTATATTTTTTAAAGCACGGTTATCAAGTTACAGCGCTGGATGGGGCTAAAGAAATGGTTAAGTTAAGTTCTGAGTTATTAGACCAAAGAGTTTTACATTTGAAATTTAAAGAGATTGATTTTAAAGAAGAATTCGCCGGTATTTGGGCTTGTGCTTCTTTACTTCACGTTAGTAAGAAAGAAATTGATTCTATTTTAAACAGGTTAGTAAGAGCTCTATTCCCAAACGGAATAATGTATTTATCATTTAAATACGGAAATTATGAAGTTAGACAGGGAGGTAGGTTCTTTAATTATTATAACCAGACTACTTTTGAAGAATTAATAGAGCTAGTTAACG
Source organism: uncultured Halobacteroidaceae bacterium (assembly GCA_964346395.1). Taxonomy (GTDB): domain Bacteria; phylum Bacillota; class Halanaerobiia; order Halobacteroidales; family Halobacteroidaceae; genus CAYFUT01. Next base: position 15,958 of record CAYFUT010000015.1, on the reverse strand, counting down.
GAATAAAGATTATAAAAATGTGGCAGACTGGAGATAATAGAGAAGACCGCAGGGGAGAACCCTGGCTTAATGTTTTACTAAAGAAATCTAGCTAATTAAGTTTAAATTAAATGTAATTTATTTGAAGGACAAACCGTGGGGATTTTATCTCCGGTCTGTTTTTTCTATTATTGACGGTAATTTTAAGTCTATATTTATTAGGCAGTAGTGAAAACTGTCAGTCTTAATTTTATCCTCTGCCTTAAAAAAAGAGGATATATTAAACTAATCTATAAATTTATAACATAAAGAAAATAATGAAAAAATATTTTTAACAAGGCAAGGAAGGGCGGGTTATTAATGACGGTGAGTAGAGGTAACTTAAATCAGGAAGAACGAAAAATAAATTGGATTATCAGTGGGTTGGTTTTATTAGTACTGCTGATTTCCACCTTTAGCTCTTCACTTGAGTTTAATTTAGAAAAAGTAGGGTTAGCACTTTTATTTCTTGGTTTAGTTTACGCTGGGGATAGGTTTAGGCAGACTAAATATAGAGGTATAGGCAAATATCTAGTAACTGTTTGTTTGGCAGTAGGAGCTACTTATTATTTTATTACTGTGGGGAATTTTAGTTTTTCTGCCTTAGTACCTTATTTTATTTACCTGGTAATAGTAGCTCTTTATCTAAATAAAAGAGTAGTATTTATATATTTGTCTGCTTTGTTTACTACTAATGCAGTTGGTTTATTAATTTTTAAAGCTAAATATTTAAAATATTATAAGTGGGAAAGTTGGCTGTTAATTGCTTGTTTCTTATTAGCGGAAGGGATATTTTGCAGTTTATTGATTGATAAAGCTGTATATTGGGCGGCCGCAGCTGCCGATAATAAACAAAAGTTAGAAAAAATAATTAGTGAGAAAGAAAAATTAAATAAAAAAGTAAAAAGATGGACAACTGTTGTTGAAGACCAGCAACAAATAGCTGATTTGACCCGTAAGAATAAAACAGTGATAGATAATGCAATTAATTTGGGTAGAGAAATTACTGAGACTAGCCGCAAATGGACAACTAATAGTGAACAGATCAGTAATTTAGCAGCTAAAACAAGTTCGCAGCTGCAAAAGGGCAGTGATAAGTTAGAACGGGTAACAATGCAGATAGAGGAAATCCAAGAATTAGGAGAAGCAGCAGTAACGGAGTTTGCAGAATTAACTGATAGTTTTCAAGAAATTAGTCAGATAGCAGAATTGATTAATGATATTGCTGCCCAGACTAATTTATTGGCTTTAAATGCAGCAATTGAAGCTGCTAGAGCAGGTGATAGTTCAGCAGTAAGCGAGAAGGAAGAAGTCGGTCAAGGCTTTAGCGTAGTGGCGGATGAAATTAGAGAATTAGCAGAGAAGACTACAGCGGCTACTGAAAAAATCAATCAGTTAATTGAACAGACTGAATATAAATCAGAAGCTGGGCTGCAGGTTATAAATCAAGTGGAAGAGAAATCGCAGACCGGCAAAACGGTCGTAGAAGAAACAAAACAGGTATTTTCCCAGCTTGAATCTTTATTGGTAGAGATTTCAGAAGAAGTGGAAACAAAGGAAATAAGTCTGCAGCAAGTAGTTGAAAAGACTGAACAGTTAGTAGAAAAGTTAGAGCAAGTCAATACTCCCACCCAAATCAGTATAGATTTGGATGAGGCTTGTAAAAACCGTTAGGTTTTGAAGGCCCAGTTGATTAGGTATGGTTGTTTATTCTGGAGGAGCAGGTGCAGGTAAACCTTATACTCATTACGGTGCTGTCTGTTTGGCTGACGGAACCGAAGAGCAGCAGGAGCGAGCTGAAATTTTCGGCCGCCGAGTAGCTTCTAAAGCTCTAGAGTTGTTTGCTGAATCTAATTAAATCTTATATTTATTATTCTTTTAGAAAAAGTGGTTGATTAAATATTAGTATTTGCTATAATAATTATAAAATAAAACTAAATTTATTCATATAAATTTGGGATTTTGCAGAGGAGGTTAGTTGGTAATGGGGTATAACTTAGTTGTAGTAGAGAGTCCAGCTAAAGCGAAAACAATTAATAAATATTTGGGTACTGGATATAAAGTACAGTCTAGCTTAGGTCATTTTCGTGATTTGCCGGAAAAGGAACTAGCTGTAGATATAGAAAATGATTTTGAACCTACCTATGTAATTACTAATCAAAAAGCACTGGATAATTTACAAAAGTATAATCAACAGGCAGAGACTGTTTATATAGCTAGTGACCCAGATCGAGAAGGGGAAGCAATTGCCTGGCATGTTAAGCAGGCTCTAGAGCTGGTAGATGAGGAGTATAGGCGGGTTACTTTTAATGAGATAACGAAAAGCGGAATTGAAACGGGAATTAATAATCCGCGGGATATAGATCAGAACCGGGTTAATTCCCAGCAGGCTCGCCGTATTCTGGATAGATTGGTTGGTTATAAATTGTCGCCGCTGTTGTGGAAGTTTATTCGCCGGGGTTTGTCAGCGGGTCGGGTGCAGAGCGTAGCCCTTAAGTTAGTGGTGGATTTAGAACGGGAGATTGAAGATTTTGAGCCGCAGGATTATTGGTTGATAAAGGGTAATTTTGCTGATAATTTAAAAGATTTTAAGTTGAATAAAGTGGCTGACCGACGGGTTAAAAAGTCGCGGCTGCAGCAAGAAGATAAGGTTGAAGAGTTGAAACAGAAGATCAGCACCGGTGATCAGTTTACGATTACTGGTTTAGACAAGGAAAAAAAGAAAAAATATCCGTATCCGCCGTTTACTACTTCTACCCTACAGCAGACGGCTTATAAACAACTTCGATTTTCTTCGAAAAAGACGATGTATTTAGCTCAGAAGCTGTATGAAGGTGTAGAAGTTGACGGTCAGACGGTAGGTTTAATCACCTATATGCGTACGGATAGCATTCGGGTAAGTAAGGAAGCTAAGGGTCAGGCGCAGAAATTTATTAAAGATAATTTTGGCCCGGAGTATACTTACAGCTATTCGCGTAGCGTATCGGAAAGTGCTCAAGATGCTCACGAAGCAATACGTCCGACTTCTATTTATCGAACTCCTAAGCAAGTAGAGGATAGTTTAAGCAAAGATCAGTATAAATTATATAAATTAATCTGGAATAGTTTTTTAAATTCGCAATTGGCCCCGATGGAGTATGAGCAGTTAGAAATTTTAACGGAAAAAGATGGTTATCAGTTCCGCGGATTAGTCAATAAAATCACTTTTGATGGTTATTTTGCTAATTTATCGCGGAATAATTCTAATTATAAAAGCCAATTACCTGATTTAAGTAAAGGAGAAGAAGTAGAGTTAGCCAAGTTAAAGGTTAACCAGAAACAAACTAGTCCGCCGGAACGATATTCGGAGAGTAAAATGGTAAAAACGCTGGAAAAGAAGAATATCGGCCGTCCGTCTACCTTCAGTAATATTGTATCAACCCTGAAAAAGAGAAGTTATGTGAAGGTAAAAAAAGGAAAGTTTTATCCAACTACGCTGGGAATCCAGGTCAATGATTTTTTAGTTGAACATTTTCCTAACTTAATTAGTGTAGATTTTACAGCGGAAATGGAAGAAGGGCTGGATAGTATCAGCCATGGAGAGTTGGACTGGAAGGAGTATTTGGATGATTTCTGGTCTACCTTCGAGCCGGAATTAAAAGAGTTAAAGGAAAAGGAAGTAGATGAAAAATCTTATCAGATTAAAACAGATGTAACTTGTGAAGAATGCGGAGCTGATATGGTACTTAAAGAAGGTAAGACCGGTAAGTTTCTGGGGTGTGCTAACTATCCTGACTGCCAGCATACGGTTAATATTCCCCAGGAGATTACTATTGACAGCCGGCAGATTAAAGATGGCTATCTGCAGATTAAAGAGCGGTTAGAGGAAAAACAGAAAGAAGAGGAAGAGAAAAAATCACAAGTAGTAACCACTGATTATAAATGTTCAAATGGCAACCCCATGGTAGTCAGAGAAGGTAAACGGGGAAAGTTTTTAGGGTGCAGCGAGTTTCCGCAGTGTGATTGTGGAGATACAATTAGTATTCCGGATGGGTTTGAACTTCCTGAAGGGGAATATATTGAAATTAAGGAAGCAATGGAGAAGTTTAAGGAAGCCGGCGGTAAATACGGCCACTGTCCGGAGTGTGAAACCGGCTTATTGCGCAAGGTAACAACTAAGCGGGGTTCATTTTTAGGTTGTACTAATTACCCCAAATGTAGGCATACTGAACAGTTGGCGGAGGATGAAGAATAATATAAATAAATTTATAATTTAAAAGGGGGAGAGAATTATGGCTTATAAGATTGATGAAGGAGAATGTATAGCTTGTGGACAGTGTGAACCAGTCTGTCCTGTAGACTGTATTTCAGAAAAGGATAATGGTAAGCGAGTGATTGATACAGATGAATGTATAGACTGTGGGGCGTGTGCTTCTACTTGTCCTGTAGACTGTATTGCTCAGGAATAATTAACTGTTGCAAACTAATGATGTAAGCTAAAGCTGTAATAATAATAATTCCGGGCCAACTGCAAACGGCCCGGAATTACTAGTTAATCTATTAGTATTGATTTTAGTTTAGTTCGCTTAAAGGCTTGTCCTAGCCCTAAAACTCCAATTAGATAAACAGCAACTGCCTCTCCAATGCCCACTTGCAGGGCAATTATTAAATAAGCCTTTTCTAATTCAAGCACATACTTTAGTATTCCTGCTACTCCCAAAGCATTAATAACTACGGGCGGCAGCCCTGCCAGCCAGATATTATTAAACTGTGAGGTTAGCAGACCAGCAATTAAAGTCAATAGACTGCCGAAAATAACATCAATTAACCCTAAACCCCCGGCAAGATTGGCGATTAAACAGCCGAGCCATAAGCCGACTGCGGACCACGGTCCGAGGAAGAAGGGTAAGATAGTCAGCCCTTCTGAAATTCTGACCTGGATAGGGCCGTAACTTATCGGGTTGAATAAAATAGTAATCACTGCGTACAAGGCAGCTATGCCTCCAATTTTAGTTAACGTTTTAGTTTCCATGATTTAGGTTCACTCCTTAGTATTTTATAGCAGGTAGTTGCGACTGCTGTCCTTTTTTTAGTTTGGAGATACTAAAAGGACAATCCTCATTATATCATGGAGCAATAAAAATGGAAACTGTTGATTAAAATTAATTATATCGGCAAATCCTAATAGTGAAATCTTTTTATTCCTTCGCTTTAGAGGACTGATTTAGCCGTGACGCGAGCAAAGCGAAGCTAATATCTTTGTTGAGAATCCTAAAGCAAATAAAGGAGGGCGGAGAGTGACTAAAACAACTTACCAGGAACAGAGAGCAAGAATGATCAACGAGCAGTTAATTGCCCGCGGAATAGATGATGATGCGGTTCTGGAAGCCTTTCGTACTGTACCTCGGGAAAAGTTTGTGCCGCAGGAGAAGCGAGAGGATGCCTATCGGGATGGGCCGCTGCCGATTGGGGAAGGTCAGACCATCAGTCAACCTTATATTGTAGCTAGTATGATCCAGGCTCTGCAGCCTAAGCCGGAGGATAAAATATTAGAAGTTGGCATTGGCTCGGGGTATGCGGCGGCGGTTTTGTCGCGGGTTGTGGAATCTGTCTATGGGGTGGAACGCTACTCATCGCTGGGTCAGCAGGCAGAAGAACGATTGAGGGAAGTGGAATGTACTAATGTAGAGGTTCATATCGGTGATGGAACGAAGGGCTGGTCAAAAGAAGCGCCTTATGATGGGATAATGGTCAGTGCAGCAGCGCCGGGAATTCCCGATGAACTGCTGGAACAGCTAGTAGTAGGCGGTTGCTTGGTGATTCCAGCGGGCAAAAAACAGGTGCAGCAGTTGTATCAGGTAGAGAAGTTAAACGACGGTGAGCTAAAGAAAAAAGAATTAGGCAGAGTTCGGTTTGTGCCGTTAGTAGGAGAAAACGGGTGGTAGAGAATGGAGAATGGAGAATGGAAAATGATAAATGATAAACCTAAAAACGGGGAAATAACTAGTG
>CAYFUT010000015.1:1340-9852 GCA_964346395.1 uncultured Halobacteroidaceae bacterium | reverse complement strand
AATGGAGAATGGAAAATGATAAATGATAAACCTAAAAACGGGGAAATAACTAGTGAATGCTGAGTAGTGGAAGCTATGGAGGAAGGGAATTAAATTTTGCTATCATGTGCATTAACTTAAGCTAGATTTTAGTAATTTGGAGATTTAAAGCAAAGCATTAAGTGGAAAAAATTAAGGTGGGTAGGGGGATTAAGATGAGTTTATCAACGAGAGAATTTTCGGCTAATAAATTAGCTTTAACTAAGATTTATGAGGAGATTCCGGCTGGCTATCATTCTAGTCAACTGCAGACAGAAAAAACGGAACAAATTTATGGGCCGCTGAAGCTTCCGTCGGATTTAGCGGATCGCCCCAGATTATTCGGCTGTTTTGTTAGTTCTATAGACGGCAGCATTGCTTTTTCTGATAATCCTAGTTCTACTTTACTGGCCCGACAGAATAAATTTGATCCCGCCGGAGCTGAGGCTGATTTTTGGCTGCTGAATTTCCTGCGGGCCAACTGCGACGGAGTAATTTTAGGCCCTAAAACGCTACAAGCGGAGCCGAAGTTGACAGCTCATTTACACGATCAAGATTTAGAGCAGGCTCGCTGTAAGCTGCTGGAAAAGAACCGAATACCGCTAAATATAGTAATTTCGCGGAGTGGGCAGTCTATTCCCTATGATCACTTACTTTTTTCTCAACCAGAGGTTCCGGTGGTGATTGCTACTTCACCGCAGGGTGGGGATTATGCTGAGCAAAATCTTGAACAGGCTTCGGAGAGGATAGATTTAGGAAAAACGGCTATTGATGATTTACTAACAAAAATAAGCCAGGCATTACAGGAGGATAAGGTTATCCTCTTGACGGCTGGCTGCGGGAAAGAGTTAGATGATTTATTGTTGTTTAATTTTTTAAAGCAGTATAATATAGACCGGATTTTAGTAGAGGCTCCTACTTATACTCATTATTTGCTGCAACAGGGGCTGGTGGATGAACTATTTTTAAACCAAGCGGGAGTTTACAGCGGTAGTATGAAGCATCTAAATACTAATCCAGAGGCGGCCTTTTCTTCTGCTAATCCTCCACGGGCTAAGATGATAACCATTCATACTCATAGTGCTCATTTCTTTTATTACCGGTATCGATTTATTTATGAAGAAGTCTAACTTGGGAAATAATTTTATATTATCATTATTGCAAATAATTACTGAAAAGTCAACTTATTAATAGGAATTGTTTGACAATAAATCCTAGATGCTCTAAAATATATGCTGGACAAGGGTTAATAAACTGATAATAAGGAGGAAAAAGAAATGGCAGCTGAAGAAAAAAGTTTTCAAACAGAAACGCAGAAGATGCTTGATTTAATGATTAATTCGATTTATACAAATCAGGAAATTTTCTTACGAGAATTGATTGCTAATGCGTCGGATGCAATTGATAAAGTTAAGTTTGAGTCACTGACGGATCGAGATATTTTAGAGGGCGATTCTGATTTTGAAATTTGGCTTGATTTAGATGAAGAGAACAATATATTTACCATTGAAGATAATGGAATTGGGATGACTTATGAGGAAGTTGTAGAAAATATAGGAACAATTGCCCAATCTGGATCTCAGGAGTTTTTGAATAAGCTGCAGGAAGGGCAGGAGGAAGAAGATGCAGTTGATTTTATCGGTCAGTTTGGAGTCGGGTTTTATTCTTCGTTTATGGTAGCTGATAAGGTCACTTTGACTACTCGAGCTCCTAAACAGGAAACAGGGGTTAGATGGGAGTCAACAGGAGATGGAACCTATACTATAGAAGAATGTGATAAGCAAGATCGCGGTACAAAAATTGAACTTCATTTGCGAGATGACTTTACGTCGGGGGAAGAAGAAATAGATTTAACTGACCGGCGGACTATTCAGCGGTTGGTAAAAAGATACTCTAATTATGTAGAGTACCCAATTAAGATGAAATTTTATGAAGAAGATGAAGCGGGAGAAACTACTGAAGAAGTAAGAACCTTAAATACCATGAAACCTCTCTGGACGCGGAATAAACGAGAAATTGAAGAAGAAGAATATAATGAGTTTTACCAGGAAGTCTTCCAGGATTGGACTGAACCGCTGGAGGTAATCCATAAGCAGGTAGAAGGAATGGTGAAGTATTCTACTCTAATGTTCATTCCTCAGCGGGCACCGTCTAATATCTATACGGAGGATTTTGATCAAGGGTTAAGATTATATTCTAAAAATAACTTTGTGATGGAAAATTGTGAAGACCTACTGCCGGATTATCTGCGGTTTGTCCGCGGATTAGTTGATTCGCCGGACTTTAATTTGAATTTATCACGGGAGACTTTACAGGATGATAAACAGTTGCGCATAATTAAGAAAAATCTCAAGAAGACAGTTCTTAACCGGTTAGAAGAATTACTGGCAGAAGAACGGGAAAAATATAAAGATTTCTGGCGGGAGTTTGGCCAGTTAATTAAGAGCGGTATCAATATGACCCACAGCAAAGAACAGTCTAATTTAGTAGATCTACTTATCTTTCCGTCTTCTTATAGCCATAGTGAACTGACTACTTTGGAGGAATATGTAGAGCGGATGCCGGAAGACCAGGATGTAATTTATTATGTAACGGGAGAAAATGAAACTACAGTGGAAAAGCTGCCGCAGATGGAACTGCTGCAGGAAAAGGGTCTGGAAGTACTGTATTTCTTTGATGAGATTGATGAATTTGTCGTTAATAATCTGCGGGAGTATGAAGATTATGAGTTTAAATCGGTTCTCCGCGGCGATCTTGATTTAGAAGATGAAGGAGAGGAAACAGAAGTTGAGGAAGAGGAAGTAGAAGACCTATTGGAGGCAATTTCTGCTAATTTAGGCGATAAAGTTGATGATGTCCGCCTCAGTAATCGATTGAAATCGAGTGCTGTCTGTTTAGTTAGCGGCGATGCCGGTTTGAGTATGTCTATGGAAAAGGTATTAAAGCAGATGGATCAGGATATGGGCCAACAGGCAGAACGGATTTTAGAGATTAATCCCCAGCATGAGCTGTTTAATAAGTTAAAAGCGATTTATGATCAGGAAGGAAATGCCGGAACTTTAATCAAGTATAGTGAAGTGTTGTATGATCTGGCTTCCTTGGTAGAAGGCTTTGATCCTGAAGATCCGGTAGAGTTAACTGATAAGATTACGGAACTGATGGTAGAAGCGGGATAGAGGTAATCTGTTAATTTGAATCTCAGATAACCCCCTCCCCATACAAAATAAGGTGGGAAAAGAGATTAACCGATTCCCTTCGGTCACCGGTTTAAAGTTGTTTTTTCATATATAGCGAGACCAACTTAAATAGTTGGTCTCTTTTTATTTTTTGCAGTTTGAACGGTAAATTCTTTTATTTTATTTACTTTCATACCATTTTTTGTTATTATAAAACTGGAATAATTAGTTTCTAAGTGAGATAAAAAAATGAACGGTAAATTGATAACGAAAAATTATAAAGAAATGCTGGAAAAACAAGTTATTGTTATGTTTAGTAATGGTGAGTTTATTGTTTATAGTCTGCGGGGCTAAGGATAATCAGCAGCAGGAAGTTTATTATAATCAGGAGCAGGATGGTTTTTATGTCCGCCGCCGAGGGACGGATAAGACAGGTACTAAATTTGCTCCTTATTTAGGGGAGCCGGATAATAAACAGTGGGTTGAAAAATTAGAAAAAAAGTATACTCAGCTGGCTAATAAAGAAAGTAAGGAGCTAGGTTGGTAGTTGATTTTCCGGAAGAAAAGGATTGATTATTACCTCTATTATTCAGCAGAAAGGAGCTAGAGAAGATGCAGGTAGTTAAGACTCCGATTATAGTGATTAGTTTAGTAGTTGCTGCTCTTAGTTTAAATTTTCAGATAACTAAGGCTCACTCACTAACGTTTAGTCAGGCAGTAAAGCAAGGGCTAGAGCAGAATCAAGAACTGATTGAGCAGCGAAAGGAAATAGAAGAAGAAAAACGTGAGTTAGTGGAAATCAAAACAGAAGTAGACTGGCAGTGGGCAGCTGAAGTTAGGCCCCGATTAGTAAGTGAAGGGACAAGGATTAGTGCGCGGAGAGATTTAGTTTCCCTAGCTGGGGAAAGAACTTTTTGGCCGGGATTGACGCTGGAGCCGAAACTTTATGTCAAAGAGAAAGAGGTCAGAAATAAGGGCTGGCAGCAGGCGGAAGTTTATTTTAACCTGGAAGCAGAACAACCCCTTTATCCGTTTGCGGCTTCTAAACCAAAGCAAGACTATCAGGAAACAGAGTTAGACCTAAAGATAGCGCAAGCAGAGTTAAGAGAATTGAAGCGGGACAAGCTAGTAGACTGGCTGGAGGCGTATCTGGAATTAATCGAACTGAACCAGGAAATGGAATTAAAAAGGGCGGAGCATGAGTTAGCGCAGCAGGAATTAAAGCAGGTTAAAGAAAAGTATCAGACTGGAGAAACAGATAAAGAGGAATTAGTAGAGATTAAAATTGATGTTAATGAAGCAGCTCAAGATGTGAAGGAAGTTAAGAATGACTATGAGGCCCAATTAAGTGAATTACGGTGGGAATTAGCAGTAGGAGAAAAGGAAAAAATAAAGGTACCGCCCGGTGAAAATTTTCTTTTGCGCTGGGAGCAGAAATTAACTAGCCGGCTGCCGGACTTAAGCGATATTGAGCAGTTAGTAAAAGCGGCGAAAGCAAACAGCAGTAAACTGGAAGTTCTCCAGTGGGAGCGCCGGCAGTTAGAACGAGAATTAAAGCAGCAGCAGGCAGAGGAAAAACCGGAACTTACTATGGAGGCTGAATATGATACCGATAATCAAGATTGGAAGGTGGGGATTAATTTCAGCCGTGATTTATTTACTCGGCAGGAGGAAAAGCTGGCCCGGAAAGAATTGAAGGAAGAGCAGGCTGAGATTGAGCGGAAAATAGATTCTTATTTACAGGAGTTAAGTACAGAACTAAAGTCGCTGGTAAAAGCTATTAGAGTAACAAAACTTAAGATAAGAGAGCAGAAGCTGCGGTTGGAAGAAGCAACTTTAGAATTAACTAAAATCTCCCGACAGTCAGCTCCTCAAGATTGTCGGGAACAACAGCTAGATAGGAAGGCAGCTAAGCTTAAGCTGCAGGAAATCCGCCACCAACTTCTATTGGAAAAATATGAAGCGGCACAATTGATTGTCTCTGATTTAAAAAAGTTAAAAGTGGGAAAGTAGGCCAACGGTAAATTCTGTCAGTTGGCCTTTTATAATTTTGTTTTGTAGATGTTCACTTACCCCTAATGTCACTTAGTCATTTAATACTATGTGCTGACGTTCTTCTGGGCGCTTCCATTCCTTAGTTAATAATTTCCAGGTGTTACTAACTTGTTTTAAAGCAGTTTGAATAGCAGCGGTATTACTTACTACCGGAACAAAATGCTTCTTAATCCGAACAATATTGGGGCCGAAAGCTTGCGATAATAGAACTTGAACTCCTTCCTGCTGAAGTAGTTCCTTAACACTAGCGGCTTTTTCGGGATCGCCGTGGGTTTCGTTATCTGCTTTAGTTTCCTCTTCGCTAGTATTAGCAATTGCTCCTACCTGAGTAATTTTCCCGTGTTTAGTGAGATCGTAAATTAAATACTGTTCAGCATCACCGAAATGTCTGTCAATCAGATGTTTTCCGTCATCAGTAGCACAGGCAATTCTAAAGTTCATCATTATCACTCCTTGGTTAGTTTTTGGTTTATTTAGAGAATCGTTTTTAGCTAGTTATAAACATTTGTTCATTATGGGTTAATTATATAGTCTTGCTTGTTAGATGTCAAATTTAATGAAAATAACTGAAGCAGTAAAAAATTCAGTTAACTATCGAGGAATTTTTTAACTTTTAAGGAATAAATAAGCTAGGGGTGAATGATAGATTGTTATCTGCTGGAGGAAAAGTGAGTACTAGTAGAGAAGAATCAGTTCCTAATTATAAATCCGAAACTGTTTGTTTTAATTTAGTCGTTTGTTTTAGCCCGGAATTATATTGGGGGCTAAAATATTTAATTAGGATTAATTATTTTTAAGCCAGGAAAATTTGTTTTTATGTCGAAATTACATCATATTAAGAGATATTTACCTGATAAGTGAGAGAGCTTATTTCTATTAGATGGTGAGGGGAAATCATGAGTTGCAAAAAAAGTTTTAATATTAAATTAATTTTTGTTTTGCTGCTGATAGTTTTAATCCCGGTGCTGGTAGTTGGATTTATTTCGATTAATCATAATTTAAGTTATGTCAAAGAAAATATTACCCAGAATAATATGGAGTTGGCCCGGGGACTACGGGATGAAGTTAATGCTAATATTGATAATACTGAGGCTCTAATGAAAATACTATCTAATCATTCTCTCATTAAGGCCATGGAACCAACTGAACAGGTTGATGAATTATTGACGGGGGTTGTGGACAAGTATCCGCTGATAACTCAAATTTATATTATGGAGGCTAGTGGAGATCAGATTTATAAGACGTCGGGTCAGTTAGGGGATAGGTCTGATCGCGAATATTTCCAGCAGGCAGTAAGGGGGAAGGTATATTATTCAGATGTTATTATTTCGCGCAGTCAGGGATTCCCAGTTGTGACTTTAGCCTTGCCAATTAAAGAAACTGGAGAAGTAAAAGGAGTAATTGGAGCTAGTTTAGATTTGACTTTTTTAAGTCGGTTGGTGGGCAATACTAAGCCCGGTAAAGGAGGAACTAGTTATTTAGTAGAGAGAACTGGGAAGATAATTGCTCATCCCAGTAATGAATTTGTGGATAATAGGAAAGATGTTTCGCACTTAACTCCGGTAAAAGAAGTAATTAACGGTAATCAGGGAACAGCTGAATATACCTTTAAGGGTACTAAGCAGTTAGTTTCTTATATGCCAATTGAAAGGAAGGATTGGGGAGTTTTAGTGCAGTTACCGGCTGAAGAAGCTTTTGCCCGGATTGATCGGGAGAAATTATTTTTTATAATCATGATTCTAATAGCTGTTTTGTTAGCTTTTGGATTGGCTTATAAAGTAACGGAACCAATTGCTAGCATTTCTGAGGCAATGAACTCATTTTCTATAGGTGAAAAGGTTAATTTAGAGGAAGATAAGCTGAGTATAGAAGAAGTAGAAAAAATTAAAAGAAACTTTTTGAATTTAGCTGATGAAGTCAATGCTAGTTATGAACAACTGGAGGCTTATAGTGAAGAAGTAACAGCTATGAATGAAAAATTATCCGATGCAATGGGCAAAATGCAGAGCCTTAATGATCGGTTTGATAAGATGATCGGCTTAATTTCTAATTTAGTTACTACTGGCCAGGCGGGAGAAGAAAAGTTTTTACAGAATTTGCTGCAGACGGCGGTAATGATTTTACCGAAGGCAGATTATGGAAGTGTTTATCTTTATGAAGAGGGGCAGGTTAGTTTTGTAGATTGTGTTGGCTATAACTTAGATAATTTACAGCAGCTAAGAATACCGGTAGAGCATTTTTATAATCAAGAAGAAGCGATTGAAGTTATTAAGGCTGAAAAAGATAAGACTGTAATTGATAAAGATTTTGTAGAAGCGGCGAAACCTATTAAGGAGATAATTACTTTTGATTTAATAATCAATGGCGAGAAAAAAGCAGGAATTAGTCTTGATATAGCTGCTGAAAGTGACCAGTCATTTAGTAGAGAGTCAAAACGGCTGTTAGCTGCTTTTCGTAATTTAGCAACCTCCTTTTTTAAATTAGGAGAGTATAATAAACTGCAAAGTGAATTTACTAAAGAATTAGTCAGTTCGATGGTTAAGCTGTTAGAAGTATATGATAAATATACAAGCGGTCATTCCGAAAATGTGGCGGAATTAGCGGTTGAGATTGCTCAAGAAATGAACTTAGCAGAAGAGCAGATTAATTCTGTTTACTGGGCGGGAATGGTGCATGATATTGGGAAATTACTAGTACCGCTAGAAATTTTAAATAAACCGGGCCAACTTACTGATGAGGAATATGAGATAATCAAAAACCATCCCCAGTGGGGCTATGAAGCTCTGCAGAAGTCAAAATCTTTGCAAAAGATAGCAGAGTATGTCTTACACCACCATGAAAGATGGGACGGCAGCGGTTATCCAGAGGGGCGCAAAGGAGAAGAAATTCCTTTAATAGCTCAGATTCTGGGAGTTGCTGATGCTTGGGATGCCATGACTTCTACTAGGTCATATAGATCAGCCTTGTCGGAAGCAGAGGCTGTACAAGAACTCAAAGAAAATAAGGGGACTCAATTTGCCCCGCAGGTAGTAGAAGCATTTTTGCAAGTTAAAGATATTTAACTACTCAATTTTTAAGTGGGAGGAATTATTAATGTATGATGTTAGTATTATAGGGGCGGGAGTAGTCGGTTCCATAATTGCGCGGGAACTTTCTAGATATGATCTGGAAATTAGTTTAGTGGAAAAAGATGTTGATGTAGCGGCAGGGGCTTCTAAGGCAAATAGCGGCATAGTCCACGGCGGCTATGTAGGAAAAAAGGG
>CAYFUT010000015.1:0-1240 GCA_964346395.1 uncultured Halobacteroidaceae bacterium | reverse complement strand
AGTTAGAAGAGGAATTAAACTTTGGATTTAAAAGAACGGGGGCCTTAACAATTGCTTTTGATGAACAAGGGGAGAAAAAGTTAGAGGAACTTTATGAAAATGCACTGAAAGTCGGACATGATGAAGAGGATATTCAGCTGATTTCTCAAGAGAAGGTTAAGGAGCTGGAACCGAATATCAATGATGATGTAAAGTCCGCTTTTTATTGTGCAAGTGTAGGAATTACTTCTCCTTATGAAATAATCAATAGAAAGATTGAAGTTAAGTCTACTGATGCAGTTAAGAGGAGATGTAGAGCTGGAATGGGCAACTGCCAGGGTAATTTTTGTCAAAGTAGAGTAAAAAAATTAATTGCGCGTGAAAATGATATGGAGGTAGAAGAAGTAACTGTCCGCGGGAAAGGGGCAGAGGAACAGCCGGATAGGGTTCCTATCCAGGAAATTCGAAAGCTATAAACAACATAGACAGAGCAAGTAATATTTTCCCGGGCCAACTACCAGTTTTCCGCGGTAGTTGGCCCGGGTTTTTGATTTTAGACCCGTTCCATAAATTCTTCTTTGTTAACTATATAGCGGATATGCTCTCCCCGCCCGATGGTATCTGTTTCGTCTTCTACTATTACGTCAAAGTATAATTGGGAACCGTCTATTTTGGTTAGTTCGACAGTACAGGTGACTGTCTCCCCGACCGGTGTCGGATTTAAGTGATCAATATTAACCTTAATCCCGACTGTTGTCTGGCCGGATTCTAATTCTGGCTGGACTGCCTGCGTAGCTGTGTCTTCTATAAAAGCAATCATCTTCGGGGTAGCATAAACTGGTAGGCTGCCGGAACTTACTTTATCGGCAGTTTCTGTCTCGTCAACTGTATTTTTTTGTTGATAAGTAAGACCTGATTTTAACATATTTAGTTCCCCCCTCAATATTTGATTGGACTAGTGTTAAGATATCATATTAAGTTTATTTTTTAAAGACAGAACATGCTGAAGTATTTTTTAAGATACAAAGTAAAAAAATAATTTATTAGAAAAAAATAATTAATTAGCGAGGAAATTTAAATTTTATAAGGAATAATTAATTATCAGAGATTATTTATTTAATTATTAAGGCCGGACCAACTGCCGAGGGGCAGCAGCCCGGTTTTTCTAATAGTTAAATGTTATCTATAGGAAGTCATGATTGAGCTAAGCAATACCCGGATATCATATTGGTATTCATTGCGGGGAGTTACTTCTTTATTG
>CAYFUT010000014.1:0-45747 GCA_964346395.1 uncultured Halobacteroidaceae bacterium | reverse complement strand
ACTATCCTTATTTCTTGCTAACAGTTTTACCGTAGTAACCGCTTCCTGATTTTAACTATTTAACTTTCAAAAGCTACATTAAGTAACTTTTTTGTATATCCGTGATTTGGATTTTCAAGTATTTCAAACGAAACACCGCGCTCTACAATTTCGCCTTCCTGCATTACACAAACCTTATCAGCAATCTTACGTGCTAAATGTAAATCATGAGTAATATATAGCATAGCAAAACCTTCTTTATTCTGTAAAGCCTTCAATCTTCTCAACAGATTAGCCTGAGTTGAAGGATCTAACATAGAAGTTATCTCATCAGCAATCAACAGTTGGGGATCAGTTACCAACGCCCGTGCTATAGCTACCCGCTGACGCTGCCCTCCACTTAAGGCATGACAGTGACGAAACAGAAAACCTTTAGATACAGGTAACTGTACCTTCTGTAAACATTCAACTGCTTTTTCTTTTCTTGTTTCCTTACCGTTCCAGTTAATTATATCCAACGGCTCCTTAACTGCATCCAAAACTGTAAGCCGACTGCTGATAGACGAAGCAGGATCCTGAAAGACAAGCTGCATACCGCCTATCTTTTTTGTAGCCCAGTTTCCCTCTATCTTCTTACCTTTATAGTATATCTCGCCTGCATCAGACTCTTTAATCCCTGCTAAAACATGGGCCAAGGTAGATTTACCGGAACCTGATTTACCAACTAAAGTTACCACTTCGCCACTTTTAATCTCTAGACTTACTCCTTTCACCGCTTCAACCTTTGTATCCTTCAGCTGATAGGTCTTCTTTACATCCCTTGCCTCCAAAAACTTCTCGATTCCTCCCTTATGACAGGCCACTTTTCGTTCAAGAGCAACATATTCTAGTTCAGGCCTCGATTCAGTACATTTCTCCCCCCTTTGACAACACCGCGGCGAAAAGGCACAGCCTTTTCCGCGTGATACCTCTCCTTCAATCCCCCATAAGTCCTTATATTTAAAAATATTAGGTGAAGAATTCAGCAATCCTCTCGTATAGGGATGAAGAGGGTCTTTAAACACCTCATCGGTAAACCCTACTTCCAGTATTTGTCCAGAATACATAGTCATCACCCGAGAAGTAAGCCCCTTAATACTACCTAAATCATGAGAAATTACCAGCATTGAAAAACCTAACCGTTTCTTTAATTTCTCCAATAACTGAAGTATCTCATCCTTACTAACAGGATCTAAAGCAGTCGTTGGCTCATCAATAATTAAGAGTTCTGGATCACAGGATAAAGCCATCGCTAATAAGACCCGCTGTCTCATCCCACCAGATAGATTATGTGGATAATTATTCTTCCATTCAGGATCTAAACCTACTAGATCCAGCAGTTCTATCACTTTAGCTTCCAGCTCATCCGCAGTTAAGTCACAATGGGTTCTAAGAGGCTCTTTTATCTGCTCTCCAATAGTTAATACAGGATTAAGCACCTCAAGGGAGTTCTGAAAAACTAAAGCTATCTTCTGCCAGCGCAACTTCTTTAACTCATTTTCCGACAAATCTGATAAACTCTGATTATTATAAACTACTTTCCCTTCAGTTTTTCCATCTTCAATCAATCCCATTACAGCCAAAGCCAATGAACTCTTCCCAGCACCTGACTCCCCAATAATACCTAAAGCCTCTCCCTCCTTAAGCTGAAGCGAGAGATTATCAACTGCTTTTACTTCATTATCCGCAGTCCCATAGATAACAGATAAATTCTCTATTTCAAGCAGATATTGATTATCAGCATTCATCATTACCCCCCCTTAATTCTTTAACCGCGGATCAGCTATTCTTTCTAAATCACGACCAATAAAAGCCAATGAAACTATCAAAAGAGTTAATGCCAACCAGGGATATAACAGCCACCATTTCCAAAACGGAGTATAATAAATCCCCTCAAAATTAAGCGCATGGTGAATAATCAAGCCCCAACTTTTAGAAGTTGGATCGCCTAAGCCTAAAAAGGAAAGCCCTGCTTCAGCTACAATTGCTCTACCCGAAAGCTTAATTATGCTAACAACTAATAAAGGAGATACTTCAGGTAAAAAATGCTTTTTGATTAAGTACCAGCTGCTAGCTCCATAACTTTCTGCTGATTTGATATAGCTTTGCTCTTTTAACATCAATACCTGAGAACGCACAATCCGAGCCGGTTTAACCCAAGAAAAAAGAGTCAAAACCAGTATTATATTAAATAAACTAGGGCCAAAGAAGGCAGCCAATACGATCATTACCGGCAAATCCGGCAGCACAATTATAATATCTATTAATCTCATCAAAATCTTATCAGTCCAACCTCCTAAATAACCTGCAATAATTCCTAAGATCCCGCCTCCCAAAGCAGCAAGAAAGGCAGTACCAAAACCTACCAGCAGGCTAATTCTGGCTCCATAGGCTATTTGAGCCCAGAGATCAACCCCTAGTTCATCAGTTCCCAATAAGTGTTTTCCATTAGGAGCTGACAGATTTGGCCCAGAAGAGCTATGTGGTGAATAGGCCGTTAAATAAGAAGCAAAGATAGCTATTATCAAAAAGAGTATAATTAAAACCAGACTAACCTTCCCTGCAGTAGAAAAGTCTTTTATTATCTCAATTATTCTCTTTATTTCTGCCATAAATACTAAACCTCCAGTATTAATCTGCTCTCTGACTGTCGCCAACCCGCGGATCAAGATATTTATAAACTACATCAGCCGAGAAATTTGCTGCCAAAACAAAGAAAGCAACAAACAAAAAGATCCCCTGAATCAGCGGATAATCATGAGCAGTAACTGCTTCCTGCATCAACAGTCCTAATCCTGGATAATTAAATACATTCTCCACCAAGATTGCGCCCCCTACCAACGAACCTAAACTCAAAAAAACTCTAGTTACTATCGGCAGCATAGCATTTTTTAGAATATAGTGCAGAATAATTCGTAATTTAGAAAGACCTTTGGCCCGGGCAGTAACCAGATAGTCTTTTTCTAAAATATTTATAACACTATTTCTAGATAATAAGTACATTCCGCCTAACCGGGCAATAGTCAAAGTCATTATCGGCAAACAAGCATGATGAAAGATATCAATAATCTTATCCCACTGACTGTTATAATTAGTAAAATGCTCCATAGCTCCAGAGAGAGGAAATAGTCCTAAAGTAGCAGCAAATATAAATAAAAAGATAAGTCCTAAAATGAAAGCCGGAATCTCTGATAAAGTAATTAGATTAAAAAATAAAAATTGATCAATCAACCCATTCCGATACCAAGCTGATATTACCCCTACGATAACTCCAATTATAGTCCTTAAAATAACTGTGGAGATTACCAAAAACAGTGTCCAGGGTAATCTTCGTAAAATAATACTGCTTACTGCTTCATTATAGTAGATACTACGGCCTAAATTTCCCTGTAATAACTCAACTATATAAGAACGATACTGTTCCATAATAGGTTCATCTAAACCATATAGTTCAAAGTAATACTCTCGTTGTTCTTCGGAAAAGACTGCTACTTCCTGTCCTTCATCTCCAGATAGATTCAAGAAAGGATCCCCAGGCATAGCCCGGGGAAGCATAAAGTTAAGAGTTACTATAACTAAAATGGTAAGTAGATACTCTGCTAATTTAATTCTCCTTCTCTTTTTCAATTAAGATCAGTCCTTTTTTAGATAAGAGAGTTTAGCATGGGTTAAAGAATGATGATCATACATATAGATCCAGCCATCATACTTATCCGGTCGATATGCTGTATAGTCTGCCGGATGATAAAGCGGAATTTCCGGTACATCTTCAGCCAGAATTTCCTGAATCTCAAAGATCATCTCTCGACGTTGGTCTTTATTAAACTCTTTCTTTTGGTTTTGTAGTAATTGATTCAATTCTGAATTTCGATATCCCGGTGAACCAACCGCAGAATTACTTCCTCCTTCTCTATTAGCAGTATTTAAAAACCTCTCAGCTAAATAGTTGGGATCTCCTCCCCAGCCGCCATGACCGTAAATAGCTAACTCATATTTTTTATTTTTCATTCGGCTATCATGAGTTTTACGTTCTGCACTTCTGACTTCCAAGCCAATTCCTACTTTTGCTAGTTGCTGTTTTAATATTTCTGCTAACCTAACTGTACGATTTCTAACAACAATAGTAAAGCGTAACTGATCACCATCTTCATTATAGCGAATTCCTTCCTCATTAAGCCTATCATAATCTAAATTTGCTAATAATTCTTTCGCTTTATCTAAGTCCTGATTATACTGATTTACCTCAGAATCATACATCTGATGATCAGGGGGTAAAATCCCTGCACTGCCAGCTACACCGGCTCCCCGGGCGTGCTTTTTCACTACCTCTTCCAAATCAAGTGCATAGCTAATAGCCTGTCTCAACTTTTTATCCTGTAGTTTAGGATTATCAGCCATATTAAATAATAACCGGTAGCCCCAAAAGCCCGGCGCTTGCACAACCTTAACATCATCATTATTTTCATAGCGCGATAATAAATCAGTTCCTATATCAGTTAAATCAAGCTTTCCTTCTTCAAAAGCCATAACCTTCTCACTAACAGGTACAAATTCTATAGCTTCTACCCTCTGTTTTGGGCCCCAGAAGTTTTCAAAGGCTTCAAAACGATAGGTTCCATGCTCTTTACTATAGTCTGCTAAGCGATACGGCCCAGTACCTATAACCGCCTCAGATTCAGTAAACTGCCGGGGATTCTCTACATCTTTCCAGATATGTTCAGGAATAATGCGAGTCCTACCTAGCCTATAAAGCAGATCTACACTAGGCTCAACAACAGTAATTAAGACCTGATTATCTCCCTTGAGTTCTACTTTTTTAACCTCATCCTTTGCAACTTGGGACCAGACCATTAAATGTTCATTATTATATTCAAAACTAAACTTCACATCCTCTGCTGTAAAAGGCTCTCCATCCTGCCACTTAACTCCATCACGAATAGTAAATAGATAC
Source organism: uncultured Halobacteroidaceae bacterium (assembly GCA_964346395.1). Classification (GTDB taxonomy): domain Bacteria; phylum Bacillota; class Halanaerobiia; order Halobacteroidales; family Halobacteroidaceae; genus CAYFUT01. The sequence goes on along the minus strand of CAYFUT010000014.1, from coordinate 40,778 downwards.
TGCTTGCCATCATTTTTAACTTCATAGTCCTTTGCCAACCAAGGAACTAAACCCTCCTCATCTCTTTCTAAAAGAGAATCAAAGATTAAATCCATCTTAAAACCACCTGGTCCTCTTGGATAGTGAACATAAGGACTAGGATAACCGTAGTCTCCTCCTCCTAATCTAATAACTTTTACCTGTTCTTGAGTTTTCTTATTATTAGAATCTCCACTTTGATCATTTACGGCTTGATTTGTTCCACATCCGATTAACACAAAAACTAAAAGAGACATTACCAACAATACAGACATTAATTTTTCTAACTTATTAAATTTCATTTTCATTAAAACTCCTCCTAACTTATATTGTAGTTTTACTTTAATCACTTAATATTGATTCCTAAACCATTATCTAATTACCCCCTCCTTAACAAACAATTTTTTCACCTACTGCTTTTTTTATAAAATATACAAAAAGAGCTGCCCCCTAATAAGAGACAGCTCTACTAACCGCAAAATTACCACCAATACAAAATTAGCAACTTCTCAGGTTAGCTTCACAACCTCTAAGCCGGAGTATATGAAGCGAACAACAAAAGCAAGTCTTCTGGCTTCCAGACTTTAACTAACATCTCCTTCCTGCTATCTGCAGTGAAGATGTTAAAAAAATTACTGGTTACAGCTGCGACTACAGCAACGGATTTTCACCGTTTTCCTTTTTAATCTCTACAAAATAGAGAACTTTCATTGCCCTGCTAACATATTTAATTTTATTTAATCTACACAAGTGAATTGTTTCTAAAAACAGTCTTCAGTTAATTTTATTATTAATTAGCTTAAAATATAAGTAATTTTATAAAATAAATGCAAAACTGATTAATATATCTAAACTTCTTTTTCTCTAAATCTAGAAACTACATCACATTATAACAAATAACTAACTCATAATTCAGAATAACATAAACAAGTGTTATTTGCAATCTTTTAACCTAAATTTATTAATAATTTTTTATATTTTTACACTTTTATTTCTGCTTCTTCAAAAGTTGCCATCCCACTAATAATTCTGGTTGCTGCTTCTACTAACTCCATTCCTAACACAGCTCCCGTACCTTCTCCTAAGCGCATATTCAAATCAAGCATCGGTTTTAAATCTAATAATTGATGCATTCTAATATGACCCGGTTCCTCTGATTTATGAGACGGCAAAAGATAATGGGTAACTTGAGGTTCTATCTGCTTTGCAATTAAGGCTGCTGCTCCCGAAATCAACCCATCAACCAATACTGGCACTCGCTTAGCTGCCGCTCCTAACATTACCCCAGCCATTCCGCCAATCTCTAATCCGCCAACTTTAGTCAATACATCAATCCCATCATCAGCCTGGGGTTGATTAAGTTTTAAAGCTTGCTTGATTATCTCTTTTTTCTTCTTTAATCCTTGATCATCAATTCCTGTTCCATAACCAACTATCTCATCTAAAGATAAGTCAGTCATAGCTGCTAAAATAGCACTGCTAGGCGTTGTATTTCCAATCCCCATTTCTCCTGTTCCAATTAAGTTAGCACCTTCTGCAACTAAATTATTAGCTACCTCAATTCCTACTTCTAAACTAGTGACTGCTTCCTGTCGCGACATTGCTGGCCCTTGGGCCAAATTATCAGTACCAAGCTTAACCTTTTTATTAATTAATCCGTCAGCTGTTATTTCTTCTGCTACTCCTATATCTACAATCGAAACTTCCGCTCCCACTTGATTAGCTAATACATTAACAGCGGCCCCGCCATTTAAGAAATTATGAACCATCTGCACCGTAACTTCTTGGGGAAAAGCACTCACTCCTTCGGAAACTACACCGTGATCTCCAGCCATAACCACATGCTGTTTGTAATCAACCTGAGGAAACAATTCTCCGGTTATCCCTGCTAGTTTAATAGCTACATCTTCTAACTGCCCTAAACTCCCCGGTGGTTTGGTTAAACTATCTAACCTTTTTTTAGCCTCAGTCATTTTAGCCTCATCTAACTCTTCAACCTGTTCGATAGTTTTAGATAATAATTTCATTTTTTCCACTCCTCTTTAATTTATTTTTTTACTTTTCTATTCCTTCTCTTGCTGTTACACCTGCTTGATAATAATGTTTAACTTCTTTCATTTCTGTCACTAAATCGGCTACTTCAATAATCTTATCATCGGCCATTCTTCCCGTAACCACAGCTTCTACATTTTCAGCTCTATTATTAACTGCAGTTATTAATTCTTCGACTGGAAATAATCCATAATAAGTAGCAATATTAGCTTCATCTAAAATAACCAATTGATACTCTCCGAATTCTAAAATCTCTTTCATATCTTCCAATCCCTTTTGCGCTGCTTGAATATCTTCTTCAGTCGGCTTATTTTCAATAAAACAATCCAGCCCATATTGCTTTACTGTAATATCATCTACCTCCTTTAACACATCTAACTCACTATATTTCATTCCTTTCACAAATTGACCAATAAATACTTTCTTACCTGCTCCTGCTGCCCTAATAGCTAAACCAAGTGCCGCAGTAGTTTTCCCTTTTCCCTGCCCAGTATAAACTTGAAGCATACTAGCCATAAGATTTTAACTCCTTTCCTATTAAACTAAAATTATATGCCTTCCCAAGCTATCATTTATTATTTCAACTTCTACACCGTAAACCTCTTTAATATTTTCAGGCGTAAATACTTCCTCCGGATTACCTTGAGCATAAATTCCTTCCCTCCCTAACAAAAATACATTATCAGAAAACTTACTTGCCAAATTTAAATCATGCATAACTACAACCACAGTTGCTTCTTCCCTGCCAGCTAAATCAGAAAGCAATTCCATTACTTCCAACTGATGCTTTAAATCAAGATTTGAAGTCGGCTCATCAAAGAAAATTATACTTGGCTCCTGAGCCAAAACTCTAGCAATAACTACCTTTTGGCGTTCCCCTCCACTTAAAGTATTTATTTTTCTTTCCGCTAAATTTATTATATCTAATTTGTCCAGTATAGTCTCCACTATTTTCTCATCTTCAGCAGTTACCCGCCAATTAATATACGGCTTTCGGCCTAATAAAATCAGCTCATAAACAGTCATTGAAAAAGCAGTCTTTTGCTTTTGCGGCACATACCCCAATTTTTTAGCTAACTGCTGTGAATCTATTTTAGAAATTTCCTCTCCTTCTACATATACTACCCCTTGCTTTACACTATAGATATTACATAAACATTTAACTAATGTTGACTTGCCCACTCCATTGGGACCGACAATACTAGATAACTGCTCCGGAGGGAAATTAATATCTAGTTCGCTAAATATATTCTGTTGAGCATAAGAAAACTTTAAATTATTACAATCTATCATGACCAGTAGTCACTCCTCTTCTTAATCAATAGATAGAGAAAAAACGGCGCTCCAGCTATAGAAGTAATAATTCCTACCGGCAGTTCAGCCGGGTCAACAATTAATCGAGCTGCAGTATCCGCGCCCAATAAAATAAGCGCCCCCAATATACCAGAAGCTATAATTAAATATCTATTATCATTACCAAATATCATCCGCCCGATATGAGGGGCTACTAAACCAATAAAACCGATTATACCTGTAAAAGCAATTACACAACTTGTTAGTAACGCCGAAAGAATACTGCCTTTTTTTCTCAACTTTTGCACATCTACCCCTAAATTTTTTGCTACTTCTTCTCCCGCATTAAGGGCGTTAATATCCCAGGCCATCCGCAATAAAATAATTAATCCTCCAATTATAATTGGAGTTAAAATTAATATATCTATCCACTCAGCTCTATGCAGTCCCCCCATCAACCAAACTGTTAATTCTGTCAGTTCATCATGCCCGGCAATATATTTAAAAAATGACAGACCAGCTGAAAACAAATAGCTTAACGCCACCCCAGCCAAAATAAGCAGAGCAGTTCCGCCACCTTTTAGTGAAGTAATAAAATTAATTATTAATATTGTCAAAGTGCCCATCATAAACGCACCTATTATCGTCACCCACGAACCATACTGAGCCATAATATCTGAACCAATAATAACATGCCCCACAACTATAGCCAACCCCGCTCCAAAGGCTGAACCTGCCGACACCCCTAAAGTATAAGGACTAGCCAACGGATTGCGTAAAATAGACTGCATAATAACTCCTGTACATCCTAAAGCTAAGCCAGTTATCACAGCCAATAAAACTCTTGGTAACCTAATTCGCAGTACTATCCCTTGCACAAAAGTAGAATATTTTTTAGTATCTAAGCCCAATAATTTTGACGTCAGCAAACCATAGACTTCTGCCATAGAAATCTCAGCAACTCCTAAAGAAACGGTATAAGCTATTCCCAAAATTAAACTAACAGCCATTAAAATTAATAAAATTGTTTTCCTTTTGTTTATTGTTTTATAAATATTATTTTGACCTAATTTACTAACAGCCACTATATCTCCTCCTAAAAAATGTAGGGGTTACAAATTAAATTTGTAACCCCTACATATTGATTTAATTAGGATACGCCCGGGGAATATGATTTTCAAGCTCAAAAAACTTAGTTAACAATTTAGAATATACTTGATCCGGATTAATATCTTCAAATTGCTTAGGTTGAATCCATTTTGCAAAATAAAGATCTCCAATAACTGAAGTTAATCCACTAAAAATATCCCAAGTGATTACATATACCCGACTATTTTTAACAGCAGAAGTTTCCTGTAAACTCTCTCTATTGATTACTTTTTGATGGGTTTTTTTCATTTCATCCAGAGAAGCACCTCGACTTTCTTGCTTGACAATTACCTGCGGATTGCTCTCCCAAACATATTCACTTGATACTTGAGGATATCTACCTTTAGCATCCGCACAAATATTAATTCCTCCTGCTGAAGTTATCTTTGGATGCACATTAGAACCTTCCGCTCCTGTCTTATAAGGTTTATACCACTCCCAATAAACTGTCTTTTTTTCACTATCTTCAATATCTTTTAATCTGTTTTTAATTAAGTTTCGGTATTTAGAAATAAAATTGACTAATTTCTCTGCCCGCTTGGATTCTTCTACAATAACCCCAATATTTCTTATAGTTTGCAGAATTCTTTCCGGATCTGAAGAACGCTCTACAATTACAGGAATTCCAAAAGATTCGATCTTTTTTCGAGCATCTTCCTGTAGCATAGTACTAGCAATTACCACATCAGGATTAAGCTGGGCAATAGCTTCTATCTGCGGCTTATGTGAATTCTCTCCAACAACAGTTATTTCTTTTTCTAATTTAGGAAATACATCTTCTTTACTATTTTTATCCCACCCTACAATTCTATCTTCAACCTCTAAAGCTAGCAAAATTTGATTCATCGAAGCACTTAAACAAACAATTTTTTCAGCCGGCAGTTCTACTGTAGATTGTACTCCTTCATAATCTTTAATTTGAACTTGCTGCCCAGCGTTAGCAGTTACTGACAAAGAAAATACCAACAATGTAATTAAAAGTAATGCCTTTGTTTTCTTATTAAACATTAATAACATCTCCTTTTTTTTAATTTAAAATAAGCTTTCCCAAAAAATTAAAAATCCTCAATCCCGGATACCAAGATTGAGGATGATTTAGATCTACACCCCATACATGGGTTATACAATCTAAAACTCCTACCAATCCTGTCCCCGAAGGATACGGTAAATTAATGACCAGGCAGGTCTTCTGGCTTCTAGCTTAACACTTAAGTTAAATTCCTTCCCCAATACCAATTGAGTGGAATTTAACCAAATTAACTAGTTACAGTGGCGGGTCCGCTCAGGATTTACACCTGATTCCCTATCCTCCCCTAACCGTAGTTAGAGGCACCTAGACATTAACACATTATTTAATTTTTATAAATTATGAAATTATACCAAGATTTATTGCTCTAATTCAATTTTCCTGCTTTCAAACCAACCTCGATGTAGATCTTCTTCAATGGCATTCGTCCACAATAAATCTTTTAATTCCTGAGTTTCTACTTGTTTAATTAACTTTTTGTAATCTGAAATAGCCTTCGTTTCCAACAAAATATCAAATTTATACATTTTCCTTGGCTCTACTATTGAAGTTAATTCTCCCGCTGTTTTCCCAGAAATAGTAGCCAATACTCCTCCTACTACAGTAGCTTCTTCCCCTAAAGTCTTTATATATTCTTCTATTTTATAAGCATGTTCTAGCTCAATCTCCGCTAATTGGTTAAAAACTTTACTCAAATATTTATCATTTATATTAGCAGATTGCTTCCCATACATTTTATACTGCTGTGTTTCCAGCGAATAAAACCAATTCAATTTTCTAATTAACCTTTCCGGCTTCATCTTTGCTCCCCCCTTATAAACTTTACATTAGCTTTTGGGGATCTCATTAAATCTATACTGATAATTTTTCAATTACTTCTTCTTCCTTATTTACTACTACCACATCTTCCTTTATTAACTGATTAAATAATTTTTTACCCTGTCCCTCAGTATAGTCTCTAGCTTTAATATCTGTCTTATTAATTACAATTACTTTTTTTCCTTCTTTTTCTGCCTGCAAAGCAGCTTTTAAATTAAATAAATTCCCAGTTCCAAAGGGAAGATCAGTCAAAATAACTGTGTCTGCCTTCTTTATCTGCACTAAATTGGTTTGATGTTGTTGTTTGCTTATCGGATCAAAGGGAGCTTCAACCACCATATCTAAATTAAAAGAACGGGCTACTTCCCAATCAGAATCATGAACATTAACTACCCCACAACTAACCTGATAACCAAAGCGAACTAAATCTTCTATTAAATTTCTCCCGCTGCCTCCGCCGCAAATCAAATGTACTTTATGTTCTAATTTCTGTTCAGGAATATAATTATTATCCAGCAAAGTTACATACGGGCGGCCGCTAGGATAGTGTTTTTTTATAATCACTTTCGAGCCGTAAACTTCCTCTATATGTTCAGCAGTAATTACTTCTTTAGGCGTCCCAAACTTATAAATTTGCCCCTCATTAAGCAGAATTAATTCTTCACAATACTCAGCTGCTAAATTTAAATCATGGAGAACAACTAAAATAGTTAATTCCTGTTCCTGATTAAATTTCCGTAGCAAATTCATAATTTCTAATTGATAATTAATATCTAAACTAGAAGTAGGCTCATCAAGCAGCAACACTTCCGGCTGCTGAGCCAAACTCCGGGCCAATATTACCCGCTGCCTCTCGCCCCCGCTGAGCTGATTAAGCGAACGTTCCTTTAACTGCCACGTATTAGTCAGCTCCATTGCCTGCTTAGCTAATTCATAATCTTCTTCCGTCTCTCCTCGAAACCGATTAATATAGGGGGTTCGCCCCATCATTACTATATCCTTTACTGTAAAATCAAAATTAATTTCTGTATTTTGCGGAACTAACGCTAGTTTTTGAGCTAAATCCTGCTGTTCTAAATCCTGTAATTGATTCTCTTCTAGATAAACGGTGCCTTCCTGCGGCTCTAAAATATGATTTATATTCTTTAATAAAGTAGATTTTCCCGAACCATTCGGCCCAATTAAACCGATGAATTTGCCCTGCTTAAGAGCAAAATTTATACCTTGTAACACTTCCTGGTCAGCATAATTATAACTTAAAGCATCTACTTCTAATTTTACAGTCACCATCACTGCCCCCTAAAAAATCGTCCCTTTCTTTTTCCGCAGTAAATAAAGAAAAAACGGAGCTCCAAACAAAGAAGTAATAATCCCAACAGGTATTTCAGTGGGAGCAATTATTGTCCGCGCAAAAGTATCCGTGGCAATTAAAAAACTAGCTCCCACCAAAGCAGAAACAGGAATCAAAATTCGATGATCAGGTCCTACTACTAACCGCACAATATGCGGAATAATTAAACCTACAAACCCAATTACTCCACTGACTGCCACCGCTGCTCCCGCCAACAGAGAACCGCTAACTAACAAAATTTTCTTAATTAAAGCTACATCAATCCCTAAACTTTGAGCTGACTCATCGCCCAGCAGCATTACATTTAAATCTACAGCAAAAAAATGAATTACCCCGTAACCGAGTAAAATATAAAACCAGCTCATCTGCACTTCTTGCCACCCAGCTCCGGATAAACTCCCCATAATCCAGAAAACAATCTCGTGCATACTTTGATTATTAAACACCATCAATAGCGAAACAATCGCTGATAAAAAAGAACCAGTAGCTACTCCAGCTAAAAGTAGAGTCGTTACCGGAATTTTTCCGCCCGATTTAGCTAAATTATAAACTACTATTATTGTCAACAATGCTCCCCCAAAAGCAAATAAAGGAATACTATTTAAACCCAGTAAACTAACCTTTAAATCAAATATAATCCCTATAGCTGCTCCTAGAGAAGCTCCCGAAGAAATTCCAATTACATACGGATCAGCCATCGGATTTTTCAGTAAAGCCTGAAACACCGTTCCCGCTGCTGCCAGAGCAAATCCTACTAATCCCGCCAGTAAAACCCGCGGCAGCCGAATATTAAGAATAATTGTTTTATTAACTCCCGCTTGAGAAGCAGTGAACAGCGGAATAAATTTATCCCCTATTACTGATATAACTTTTTGAAAGGGAATTTTTACTGCTCCTAGACTAACAGCGCCGACTATTATTCCCAACAGACAAATAGCTAAGAGAAAAATAGTTAATCTCCACTTCAATCTTTCAGACTGCATAGCTTATCTCCTCTCACTAGCTCCCATTAGTAAAACTTTTTCCTAAGGTTAACTACATTGCATCAGGTTATCTGCAGCACAGAGTAAAGACATGATATATAGTGATCTAACTTTAAAACATAATTTATTCTCTAAAATTTGACCGGGGGGCTGAAATCGGGCAAAAAAGAACTTTTTTATTTCAGCTTATCTGGTATGGAATGAACAAAAAAGTTTTCCTGAAGGTAAAATACCCACCTGCCCCCGGTCTGTTAATAGCTTTCACTCTAGCATTGGACATCTATATCATGTTTCTACATTTTAAATTAATTTTTGAACAATTTTGGATGTAAAGCTGCAGCTATTTTTTCTAATGCATCTATAATTCTCGGCCCCGCCCGATTAACAATATCCTGGCTCAAAATATAAATCCGTTCTTCCTCAATAGCTTTTAGTTGCTGGAAATTTTCCCGCTGCTTAATTGTTTCCACAGTAACTTCGCTCTTCCAGCTGTGAGGAGTAGACAGATAAACATCGGGATTATCAGCTAACAGCTGTTCAAAACTGTACTGCGGCCACTGCTGCTGAGCATCATGAGCAATATTAACTCCTCCTGCTAACTGTATTAAGTTATCAATAAATGTCCCGGACCCAGCCGTCCGCAGAGGCTGCTTCCAGACCTCATAAAATACCTCCGGTTGTTCCTCAGAAGTAACATTTTCCTCTACCGTCTCCCCTACTTCTTTTTTTCTCTTCTGTAGGTTAACCGTTAACTTTCGCCCTTCTTCTACCTGACCAGTCAACTTACCAATCAGCGAAATATCTTCAATAATTTCCGTTACTGTATTCGGAGCTAAACCTACTACTGTAATATCTAACTGCGTTAACTTCTCCACAACTGTCTTCGGCGTCACAGCAGCTGCCAATACTAAATCTGGCTTCAGCTCAACTATCCTTTCTACATTAGGTTCCCTAATACTTCCCACACTCGCCTTTTCTTGAGCTTCCTGCGGATAATTAGCATAATCAGTAACTCCCACTATCCGTTCCTCTAAATCTAAAGCAAATAAAGTTTCCGTATGACTGGGGGCTAAAGAAATAATCCGCTCCGGCTGCTGCTTGATCATTATCTGTCTTTCCAAATCATCAGTTACCTCCACCGGAAAACTACCTTCAGCTCCCACTGAAAAACTAATTAACAATAAAAATAAAATAGCTAACAGCATAATTCTGTTTCTTCGCATTAACATATAAACCCCCCCGTACATAATTAATAAACAGCCTATTAAAATTGCCTTAATAGCCCAACAAAAAATATAAAAAACCTGACCAGAGGCCTAGTCCCGGTCAGGACCTCTATCTTGCTTCCGAAGATAGATAACAGCTAACTTTTATCAGGCAGGTCTCCTGACTCCCAGCTGATTACTTTAAGTTCCTTCCCCCGGTTATTTTTAATCCGGAGTGAAACTTAAATTAATAGCTAGTTACAGTGGCGGGCCCGTTCAGGTTTTACACCTGATTCCCTATTCTCCCCTGACCGTAGTCAGGGGCACCTGATAAAGTATTAAACTATAAGTTAAGTTTATTTTAACAATCTTGGTTAAATTATATCCTACGGTCTTCTATTTGTCAAATGTTTAAAATTGCCTAGTAACTACTTTTTCTGCTAATTTATTAAGCAAATCACGATACTGATTGGCGGGTAACCTTTTCAGTTCCGTCTGGGCTTTACGAACATACTTCTCCGCTACTTGGAGAGCATAATCTACTCCCCCCTGCTCAGCAATCATCTCCTTTATTTCTGCCTGGTTAGCCTGGGGAAAAGCTAGTAATTCCTCTAGTTGAGAACCTCTATTAGTCTCCCGTAATACATATAAAATTGGCAGTGTATATATTCCCTGCGTAAAATCATTAGTAACCAATTTACCTAGTTGGTTCTTATCTTCGCTAAAGTCTAACACATCATCAGTTAGCTGGAAAGCCATTCCCAGATAACGGCCGAAACGGCCTAAATGCTTTACTTTTTCTTCCGCTAAATTACCTAGCTGCCCTCCTAACAGACAACATTCTGCAAATAATACGGCAGTTTTCTGCTTTACCAATTTAAAATAATCTTTATAAGAAATATCTGCTTGATATCTAGTCTGGTACTGTTGAATCTCTCCTTCACAGACTTTTTTTATAATGTCTACTACTTGTTTTATTCGTTCGCTATCTACTGTTCCGGCTAAAATATCAAAAGTTAAACTAAATAAATAATCCCCGGCAAATACGGCAGTATCTTTCCCGTATTTAGATTGAACAGCCTCTTCGCCCCGCCTTAATTCTGCTTCATCTATAATATCATCGTGAACTAAAGTAGCCATATGTAATATCTCTATTGCGGCAGCCACGGGCCAAACTGTAGCTCGATTATACTCCCCAAAGTAAGCAGTAGCAATTATAAGGGCTGGTCGAATTCGTTTCCCTCCCGCTTGCGCCAGATTAGAAATGGAGTTGTGCAGCACAGGCTGTTTACTGTCTAAATTGGCCAATAAAAAACTTTCAAACTGCTTCATTTCGGTTTCAATTACTTCAAACTGCTGCCAAAACATTTTATCACCTACTTACGCACAATTTAAATTAATTACATATCCATCCTTACTTTATTTATTATTTCCTTATCTTTACCAAATAATACTGACTTATGAATATTTAACTCTAAAATCTAAAAAAAAAATGGCTTCTGCTGTCAGCAGAAGCCGCAAGGGGGAGAGAATATCCACTTTTAAACAGAAACTACTTGTGCTGGTCGAGACTCAATCTCCTCTTCTTCCTCAGTATCTATCAATTCTAACCACTCTTCATCTGACTCATCAAAAATCTCATCAGGAATTAAGTAAATTTCTCCTTCACACTCCAGTACTGTATAATCTCCATAATTATTATCCTTATTATCTAATACTTGCGCCCCTTTTTCCGAAGTTAAATGTTCATAAATTGCTTCATATCTGCTCTTTTCCGATAAATTATGAATCATCTTTTCCTCCATCGCAAACAATTCTTCCATTAGTTCAGTACTGGTCATTAATCCTTTAGAAGTTAACTTCATTAAGAAAACTACCTCCCGTGTTTAGTTAGTTAAAATTATTGTATTACTTATAGGCTCCTATTATAGACATCCAACCCTAAAACTTTATTTATTCCTTTAAAATCTGCCCGGGGATAGATGGGGATTTTTACCTGACTTTCATTTTAGAGTTGGATATCTATAAATTATTTCCTATCCCTCATCTATCCTCGTCAAGTATATTATAACATGGGGTCTCTATTAAGTTTCTAATTTAACTCGATTAAATCTCGATTAGAAATTTTTTTATATTATTCCGAAACAAACACTTCTTTCCACTCTAACTGCGGATTATCACCAATTTTGTTTAAAGATACCGAATCAAGCAGCCGCTGTGAAATTTGGTTGCTGTCCTTTACCAGCGCATCATAGAGCAGAATATAAATAATATTCTCTTCCTTACAAAGTACATCTACTGTTCTTAATTTATTACTTATTTCAACAATAAATTCAGCCAACTGTTCCTTATCACTTATAGCTTCAAATCGTATCTCCAACACAGTACAAGAAATCCCCAGCCGCATTGCATCCCGCCGGCGCAGCTCATAAATTCGGTTAAAAACTGGTGGGTCACAAACCATAGCTCCCAATAAATCTTCTGCTATCTCTTTATTAGTTCCTATATCATAATCATGTTTTTCTTCTCTCTGACTACTAATTAACTGATCGTAAATATCTTCTAATTCTTGCGAGGGAACTATCCCCAATTCTTTTTCTAATGTTTCCTCATACTTTTCATACAGTAAGTAGGCTTTAGAAACTCTACCTTCCCGTGTTAATAGCTTAATCGCCTGCAGATAAAAATCTTTCTTTAGCGGATCCTTTTGGCGACCGTACTGTAAATAATCAAGGGCCTGCTCAATCTCCCCTAATTGAGGCAGCAAAATACTCAAAGCCTTAATGAACTTAAGCAGTATTTGGCGGTAATAAGTCCTGTATTCCATCACCCATTCATCAAGAGTATTCTCCATAAATTCGCCACGGTAAATTTCTACTGCTGACTCCAATTTTTCTGCTTCCTCTGCAATCGTTTCCTCATTTTGCTCAGTAATCCGCTGATCATACCGATTCCAAATCTTTTCAAACTGACGCCAGTCAAACCAATAATTTTTATCTGAATTCAACATATATCCAGCAGAAGTTTTCAGCACATAACTTGTTCCCTCTTCCTGGTCTATTATCTGCCGTAGCCGATAAATCGTATCATACAATCTAGAGCGGCCTGCTTCTAAACTGCAGTCCGACCATAACTTGCCGATGATTCGTTCACTATTTATACTATTCCCGAAGTTAACTAATAAATATTGGAACAATTTCAGCGCCTTACTGGACCGCCAATCATCTACACTTAGTTTCTCTCCGTTTAATTTAATATAAAACGACCCTAAGCCATATACCTGCAGCATTTTCTGGCTCATTTAGTCCCCCCCTCTGCTTCTATCATAGGATTCTCAGCAAAAATATTAGCTTCACTTTGCTCGCGTCACAACTAAATTTAATCCTTCAATCCCAAGAGTTATCTAGATCTTAATTTTTTCCTCCCCCCTACTACCTTTCCACTAGCGGAGATGGGCGGGGGCTGTTGGCTTCCGCCTTCTCCTGCTAACAAACCTTTATTTCATCTGTTCTACTCTTTTCTGTAATTTCTTAATAATTTTCTTTTCTAAGCGGGAAATATAGGACTGCGAAATGCCTAAAATCTCAGCTACTTCTTTCTGAGTTAATTCTTTATTTTCTTCATTCAAACCAAATCTGAGTACCATAATCTTCCGTTCTCGTTCCGTTAATATTTCCATAGCTTCCGCCAACAACTCGCGGTCAACCTCTTCTTCAATATACTTATAAATAAGATCCATATCCGTCCCCAACACATCGGACAGTTTAAGTTCATTGCCGTCCCAGTCTACATTTAACGGCTCATCAAAAGAAACTTCTGACTTTTTCTTATTATTTTTCCGCAGGTACATCAAAATTTCATTCTCAATACAGCGAGAAGCATAAGTAGCTAATTTAATATTTTTGCTCACATCAAAGGTGTTAACTGCTTTAATTAAACCGATTGTACCAATAGAAACTAAATCTTCAATATCAATCCCTGTATTCTCATATTTACGAGCAATATAGACTACCAACCTTAAATTCCGTTCAATTAACACACTTCGAACCGTTTTATCACCTTCTTCTAGCTTAGCTAATAAGAATTTTTCCTCCTGATTTGATAAGGGTGGAGGCAAAGCCTTACTGCTTCCTACGTATAATATTTTTTCGGCTTTATAAAAGCCTAACACTTGTAACATTTTAATCACTACTAATCTAATCTTCCACTTCAACTGCAAAAAGACAGAATCCATCTTATCCCTCCTCAATAATGGGCAGATTTAAAAATTTGCGGATTCAACAGCGCCTGATAATTAGCACTATTGTCAAGACTATTAGCCTGTAAGCCAATCACTACCTGCTGAGTAGTAAAGGTACTATCTTCAGTTTTAATCACCACTTCATCAGGCCTAAACCCCACTAACATCCCCTGTTCTTTACCAATAGAAGAAAAAGGAATCAATCTAAACCTATCAGCCCAGGCAGTATCCACAACCTCTTCTAGTAATTGGTCACTACTATAATTATATTGGCGGAAACCTTCTTTAATTCGCGGCGGCATCAACTCCAAAATTGCTTCTGCTTCTACTACTATTACTGGCGTATTAGTCAATGGATCACGAAGCTGATTTCCCGTATCTACTAAGGCCATTATTTCTTTATTGGCTCCACCAAAATATATTTTAATTGGAATATAAAATATATTAGGTAATAATTTCTGTTGAATTACACGCCAGCCAAATTTACCAATTATAATCACCAGTAGCACTCCACAAATTATCAGCCATAAGTTATCTGGTGAAAGTTTTAAAACTTGCGCTAAACTATCTAACGGCGTCTTACCAGTCATATTATACAGGGCAAATATAGCTCCGGCAGTTACAAAGGTTATTAAATAAAAGTAACTAACTGCTTTCACTAAATTTTTGCCCGTTAAAGGAGCAAAGGCTGCTATAATCATTATACCTGAGATAAGTAAGTGAACAGGAATGCGATTTAAAAAGCTAAATTGAGGTAAAATAACTAATATAGTATAGCCCGTACCCAATAAAGAAGTTATGAATAAACGCCACACTTTATAACTTAAATTCGATAATTTCGCTGTCGCCCACAGAAGTATATAATTCATCAATAAATTAATTAACACCAACAAATCCAGATAAACAACAAAGGTCATTGTAGCAGCTATCCCAGCCTTCCCGTATTATTCATTATATTTTATTTTTAGCCCAACTATAACTGAAAAAAAATAAAGAAAATAATCTTTTTTATATTTTTATAGAAAAATTTGTCGAAATAAAAAATCTCGATACCATAACGGCATCGAGATTAAATCAAAGCTTTTTATTTTTTCGTAAAAAAGCAGGTATATCTAAATCATTATCCTGAAAAGAATCCATATTCAGTTCATCACCAGCAGTCTCCTCTTCTTCCTCAACTATTTCTTCTTCAATCGGAGGCTCCGCTTCGGCAGTACTCTCCTGCTTCTCCCGGTCAAAACCAGTAGCAATCACTGTTACTTTTACTTCCTCTTCTAAACTTTCATCTACTACGGAACCTAAAATAATATTAGCTTCCGAATCAGCTACTTCCGAAATTACCTGTGCTGACTCATTGGCCTCATGCAGCCCTAAATCATCACCACCAGTAATGTTCAGCAATACCCCCTGGGCACCATCAATCGAAGCTTCCAGCAAAGGTGAATCAATAGCCGATTTAGCCGCTTCTACAGCTCTATCTTCTCCGGTAGCAGTTCCAATCCCCATTAACGCAGAACCGGCATCAGTCATAATTGTCTTTACATCAGCAAAGTCAAGGTTAATCAAACCAGTAATAGTAATTAAATCAGAAATCCCCTGTACACCCTGCCGTAATACATCATCAGCAGTCTTAAAGGCATCAACTAAACTTGTCTTCTTTTCTACTACATCCAATAATCTATCATTAGGAATTACAATTAACGTATCCACTTCTTCCTTGAGCCGTTCAATACCATCTTGAGCTTTCATCATCCGCTGCCGTCCTTCTACAGTAAACGGTTTAGTTACTACCCCCACTGTTAAAGCATCAATTTCTTGTTTAGAAATATTAGCAATTATCGGTGCTGCTCCAGTTCCTGTACCGCCGCCCATACCAGCAGTAATAAAGACCATATCGGAATCTTCAAGGGAATCTTTGATCAACTCTCTACTTTCTTCAGCTGCTTCTGCTCCGATTTCCGGGTCAGCTCCAGCCCCCAATCCATCCGTCAAATCTTCCCCAATCTGTAAAGTAACTTCCGCTCGGGAAGAAACTAAAGCTTGGCCATCGGTATTAACAGCTATAAACTCTACTCCGCTTAAACCTGATTGAATCATCCGGTTGACAGCATTGTTTCCTCCACCACCAACACCTACTACCTTTATATCAGCAAATTGTTGCTTATCAGATCCAAACTCGAACATTACAACCCCCCCTGGACAGACTAAAATATATTTTTAAACCAATCTTTTATTTTGTCAAACAAATCATCTACTATCTGTTCTTCACTCTTACCTCGCGTCGGTTCTTCCGACATAGTCTGAGCTCCATAATAAACCAGTCCTACACCTGTAGAAAATATAGCCCCCGTATCATCAGAAAACTCAGAATAACTCTCATTAATTTCATAAATGGAATCATCTATGTACTCCATCAATGAATCAATATTATCCGGGGCTCCTACTCTGACCGGCATGTCTAATTTTTCCGAAGCTAATTCGGGAATTCCTTCCAACAGCGAGCCGCCGCCGGTCACTACTGCCCCTGCAGGAACCATACCTTTATAACCAGCATTCTCAATTTCTTCCCGAACTAAACTAAATATCTCATCTACCCGCGGCTCAATAATATTACACAGCATTTTGCGGGAAATAGTTCGCTGTTTTTCCCCACTAGTATCCAATACATCAATTTTTTCATTATTATCAATCAAACTGGCTTTCGCACAGCCGTGCTTGATTTTTATCTGCTCAGCTATGGAAATCGGCGTTCTCATTCCGACTGCTATATCATTAGTTACATGGTCTCCACCCACCGGCAAAATAGAAGTATACCAGATACTGCCGTCCTTAAAAATAGCTATATCAGTAGTTCCGCCTCCCATATCAATCAACAGCACTCCTAAATCTTTCTCGCTCTCCGATAAAATAGCTTTACTAGCAGCCAGCGGCTGTAATACTAATCCTTCTACATCAATCCCTGCCCGCTTTACACTTTTGACTAAATTCTGAATGGAAGTTACAGAACCAGTTACAATATGAGCTTCCGCTTCTAATCTAACTCCCGACATCCCTAGGGGATACTTAATATCTTTACAGCCGT
The DNA here is from genome assembly GCA_964346395.1 of uncultured Halobacteroidaceae bacterium. Classification (GTDB taxonomy): domain Bacteria; phylum Bacillota; class Halanaerobiia; order Halobacteroidales; family Halobacteroidaceae; genus CAYFUT01. The sequence continues at coordinate 23,559 of CAYFUT010000014.1, read as the reverse complement.
CCACAATAAATTCACGCGGAATTACGTGTATTATCTGCCGCTCAGGAGGAATCGAAATAATTTTGGTTGCTTCAATTACCCGGTCAATATCTTCCATAGTAATTTCTTTATTTTCCCCTGTTACTGCTACCACTCCATGACGGTTAGTGGAAGAAATATGGGAACCAGCAATTCCTACAAACACCGAATCCAAGTCCACTCCTGCCATTCGTTCAGCCTTAACTACTGCTTGTTCTATTGAATTAACAGTATCATCTATATCAACAACCATTCCTTTTTTCAAGCCAGTAGAAGGGCTCGTCCCCACCCCTACTATATCAGTCACCTGGTTATTACTAACCTCAGCCACAATAGTACATACCTTAGTAGTACCTACATCAATTCCGGCAACTATTTTTCGATGTGTCAATAAGTGCCCTCCTTTCCAAAAATCAACAAATATCCGCTACTCCCTTATTCTGATAAATTCAAGATTAATAATTAATTTCCTTTTTTCTTTTGCGATTTTTTTAAAAAATTACTTTGTCTTAATAAACGAATGTTTATTATATCTTAAATCGACATATTCTATCTCTAAATTCCTTCCTTTTATATCCTGATAAATGGAAGTAAACACTTGCGCTTTCTTTTCCGCATCAAAACCTTGTCCCAATTTTACTATTCCGCCACTGGCTAATTCCAATCTAAATCCTGATTTTAAAGTCTCAACTTTTTCAATTTCTCGGTTTATTTCTGATGTTAGTTTGTCCAGCAGCTTAATAACAACTTTTAAATCTCCCGTCAGTTTAATTTTTTTTCGTTCGCGCTCAATTTCAACCCCTTCTACTACCGGCCACTGCTGTTGAGATAAATTATTAATTATTTTCAATATCCAACCTTCTCTATTAATTAAACAATAAGAATTTTGGAGGGGAAGAACAGCAATTGGTTCTCTTTCCTCTACCTCAATTACTATTTTATTAGGCAACTTGCGGAAAACTAATACTTCTTCAAACTGGGAGAGCAGTAATAATTTTTCCTTTATCTCCTGACAATCTACAGCAAATATATTAGTTCCCTGATCTAAATCACTAAAATTTAATATATAATTATCAGTTATTAGTTCATTACCTTTTATTTCAATCTCTTTTACTTCAAATACATCAGAATGAAGCAGATTAATTAAAATCAAAATTATGACTAGCCCCACTATAATCAGTACAGTTTGTTTATCCAAGATATCCCCTCACTCATTCCTGGGCAGCTTTCACTTATATTATAATATAAAAATTATAAATCCCAAAATTTGAATTTTAATCAACGTTTACTCTTCTTTCTTCTCTTCCCGCCTTACATCAGCCCCTAAATTAGTTAATTTATCTTCCAAATACTCATACCCTCTGTCTACATGATAAATATTTTCCACTCGAGTTTCTCCTTCAGCCGCCAGGCCAGCTAAAATCAAAGCTGCTCCGGCTCTTAAATCAGTAGCTTCTACAGCTGCTCCTGATAGGTCATCTGCTCCCCGAATAATAGCTGAATTACCTTCTAGTCTTATATCAGCTCCCATGCGTCTTAATTCATCAGCATGCTTTAAGCGATTATCAAAAATAGTCTCCGTAATTACGCTTGACCCCTCCGCCAGAGTAAGCAAGGCCATAAATTGAGGCTGCATATCAGTAGGAAAACCAGGGTACGGTAAAGTCTTTACATTGATTCCCTGCCAGGACTCTACTCCTTTAACCTTTATTTTATCGCCGTCTTCATCTACTTTAATTCCGGCTTCCGTCAACTTGGCCAGAATAGATTCTATATGCTTCGGAATTAAATTCTTGGCAATTACTTCTCCCTTGGTAATTGCCCCTGCCAACAGGTAAGTTCCAGCTTCAATACGGTCGGGAATCACTTGGTATGTAACCGGGTGCAGTTTTTCCACCCCTTCAATTTTGATTACATCTGTTCCTGCCCCTCTTACTTTAGCCCCTAATTGATTAAGAAAATTTTGCAGGTCAACAATTTCTGGTTCTCTAGCAGCATTATGAATTATCGTTTTACCTTCTGCCCTAGTTGCTGCCATCATAATATTTTCCGTAGCACCTACACTGGGAAAATCAAGATGAATCTCAGCTCCCGTCAATTCTTCTGCTTTCCCCTCCAGAGATCCGTGAACCGAATTAAAATCAACTCCTAACGCCTTTAATCCCTTCAAATGAAGGTCAATAGGACGAGAACCAATACTACATCCTCCCGGTTGAGAAATCTTAACCTGCCCAAACCGAGCCACTAAAGGACCCATTAAAAATACAGTAGCCCGCATTTTGCGCATCAATTCTTCTGAAATTTGACACTGGGTTAAATCAGAAGTATCTACAATCATTCTTCCCTCGGCAAACTCTACTTCGCCTCCTAAAGTAGTCAATACCTCCTTCATCACCTGCACATCATGTAAATTAGGCACCCTATCAATTACAGATTTTCCCCCGCCCAAAACTGTACCAGCCAATATCGGCAAGACAGCATTTTTAGCTCCGCTAATTTTTACCTCTCCCTGCAGCGAATTTCCGCCATTAATTACAAATTCTGACACCTTTTTTCCCTCCTCAGTTAACGTACTACCACAATTCTTTACTATATAATATGCCGTTTAACTTACTTTCGTTCATCTTGGCTTAACTTTTTATACTAACTCTAAAATTAAGTCAATTATTTTATCAGCTGCTCTCAATTGCCCCATATTTTCACTGGCCCGCCCCATTTCTTCTAACCGATAATTAACTATCTCTTTTATTATCCTAAATAATTTTTTTCCTGTCAACTCTTTATCTAAAATAACCTCCGCTGCTCCTGCTTCTTCTAAAGCCCGCGCATTGTATTCCTGATGATTCTCCGCAGCATGAGGATAAGGAATTAGAACTGCCGGCAGACCACAAGCATTAACTTCGGCTAACATAGTAGCTCCCGCCCGTGAAACAATCAAATCAGCGGCGGCCAGAGCAGAAGCCATATTATGTAGATAAGATTCAATCCTAAGTTCTCCTGCTTCTAAATTTTCTAATCCCTGTTGTTCGGCTTTTTCTGCTACCCAGGAAAAATCCCGCTTTCCTGTAATATGTATTACCTGCCAATCAGTCGTCTGTAAATCAGAATAAATATCTACTAACGCTTGATTAATACTCTTAGCTCCTCTACTACCACCTACTATCAGAATAACCTTCCGCTGCGGATCTAAGTCTAATTCGCGATAAGCAGGCAGCTTTCGTTTACTTAAAATCTCCGGCCGTACTGGATTACCAGTTACAACTGTTTTCTCTGAATAATTAAAATACTGATCTGCCTGATCAGTAGTTAAGGCAATTTTATCCACTACCCGGGCCAACATCCGATTGGTCAGCCCTGGATAAGCATTCTGCTCATGAATCAAAGTCGGTACTCCCCGCAGGGCAGCTGCCAGTACAGTTGGCCCGGCAACATAACCTCCCGTACCTACTACTATATCCGGATTAAAATCACTAATAATCCGGTTAGCCTGTAGCAGTCCTAAACCCGCTTTCCCTGCCGTCACCAGCCACCGCCAAGTTAAGCGGCGGGGAAATCCCTCGACAGGAATAGTTTTTAAATCGTAACCTGCCTGGGGCACAATCTCCGCCTCCAGTCCCGTTTCGGTACCAACAAATAAAACATCTAACTCAGCCAACCGACTCTTCAATTTATCTGCTACCGCCAAGGCCGGATAAATATGGCCTCCGGTACCACCACCAGTAAACAATATTTTCATTCTCTTCACTCCCAAACGCAGTTAAGTTGACAATTTACAGTTAACAGTTGATAATTAATAATTCGTCAATTCCATTCATACCGTCAACTTAAGGTATATTTTCTCAATCAATTTACTTTTATAGGTATGCGGTACTTTCCCTCACCGGAAATTAAAATTAAGTGTGATTTAGCTAATTTAATTTTTTAAATTAGCTTGCTTAATTTTAGATTGGAGGTGAGGGTTAGAACCGCTTCAAAAAGCTTTTCTAATCGCCTGCCCCCCTCACGCAAAGTTACACACTATACCTTTATTCACAGTAGCGCGATATATTTAGCAAAATACCGACTGCTGCTGCCATCACCACTAACGAAGTACCGCCGTAGCTAATAAAAGGCAAAGTAATTCCCGTTACCGGTAAAGAACCAGTTACTACCCCAATATTAATTATTGCCTGAAATACAATCCAGAAAGTAATCCCCACCGCCAATAATGAGCTAAATAAATCAGGAGCCCGAGCAGCTATTCTGATCCCCCGCAGTGCAAAAAGAGCATACAGCAGTAAAACTATAAAACCACCTATAAAACCTAATTCTTCTCCTAACACAGCAAATATAAAATCCGTTCCTGGTTCCGGTAAATAAAAGAATTTCTGTTTACTGCGGCCGAGCCCCACCCCAAATAATCCACCTGACCCCAGAGCATAAAGCGACTGAATAATATGAAATCCTGCTCCTTTAGGCACAGACCAGGGATCAAGAAAGGCAAAGATTCTCTGGCGCCGATAAGGCTCAACCATTAACGCATAAATAAATAAAGGTAGCCCCGAAACAGCTATGCCCGTTAAATGCAGCAGCTGTACTCCAGCTACTATTAACATCATTACTACGGTAGCTGCAATAGTGCCCGCCGTTCCTAAGTCCGGTTCCATTAATACCAACCCAAATACTAATCCTAATACTAATAAAATAGGTAATAAACCAGTAAAAAAATTCTTTAGTTTTTCCTGCCTTTTATGCACATACCAGGCAGTAAACATAATCATTGCTAACTTGGCTATTTCTGAAGGCTGAATGCGAATCCCAACTTTTATCCAGCGCCGTGAACCTTGAATTTCAGCCCCAATTACTAGCACTAAAATTAAGCCAATAATACTCCCGATTAGAATATACGGACTCAATTTAAGATAGCGCCGATAATCTATATTAGCAGTTATCAGCATAGCTATCATCCCCAACAAACTCCAGGCCACCTGCCGTTTAAAAAAATAAAAACTATCGTCAAACTGAGCATAAGCAGAAATAGAAGTAGCACTAAATACCATTGTAATACTAATAGCTAACAATAAAACTACCACTAAGATAATAATATAATCTGGGCTTTTTTGCGGCACTTTAGCCCCTCCTTAATTCTTGAACTGCCTTGCTAAATAACCGACCCCGTTCTTTGTAACTGGCAAACATATCCCAACTTGCACAGGCCGGAGAAAGCAACACCACATCTCCTGTTGTGGCTAATGCAGCTGATTTCTCAACTGCTTCCTCTATCGTTCCCACTCGATATATATTGTCAAACCCTAACTGCTGAACTTCAGTCGCAATTTTTTCTGTCGTTTCTCCCAATAATACCAGAGCCTTGACCTTTTCTTTTATCAATTTAGCCCACTCATAAAAATCTGAGCCTTTATCCATCCCCCCACCGATTAATACAATCGGCTGCGAAAATGTCTGTAGGGCTTTCATAGCTGACACAGGATTAGTAGCCTTTGAATCATTGATATATTTAATCCCCTTTACTTCCGCTATTTCTTCAATTCTATGTTCAACTCCTGTAAACTCCTCCAGTTTAGCAGCTAACAGCTTCTTTCCTACTCCCATTAAAAGAGCTACTGCTACTGCTCCCAGAGCATTTTCCACATTATGAGGGCCTTTAATGCCTAACTTTTCTAGACTAATAATCGGCTCTATTGTACCCTTCAAAGTACTCACTATCTGCTCATCTTGTACAAAAACCCCCCGGCTTAATTCCTGCTCTTGACTGAAATATACAACCTGCGCTTCAGTAGCCCGCCTAAAGTTTTGCACCTGCTGGTCATCATAGTTTAGCACTGCATAATCACTGGCTGTCTGATTGCTTACCAACTTGCGCTTAGCTGCTTTATAAGTGGCAAAATCTCCATGGCGTTTTAAATGATCCGACGTTAAATTCAAGACTAAACTAATATGTGGCTTAAAATTTACAATACCTTCTAATTGAAAAGAACTAATTTCGGCAACTGCTATTCCGCGGCGGTTCAAATAAGGTAAATCTTGAATTAAAGCCCGCCCTATATTGCCCCCGACAATTACTTCCTGATCAATAGCAGTAAAAATTTCCCCCAACAGCGTAGTAGTTGTAGTCTTCCCGTTTGTTCCGGTAACTGCTAAAATAGGGGCCTGACTAAACCGATAAGCCAATTCTACTTCACTAATTACCGGAATTCCCTTTTCTCTAGCCTGCTCCAAAAGAGGAATATTTATCGGTACTCCCGGACTAATTACCAGTAAATCCGATTCCAAAATTAACTCCGGACTATGCCCGCCCAAATCAAAAGTTACTTCCTGCTCCTGTAAACTGACTATTTCTTCACTTAATTGCTCTCGGTTTTTTGTATCAGTAGCTATAATGCGGGCACCCTTGTGAGCCAAAAACTTAACTACTTCTACCCCTGTCCGCTTACTCAAACCAACTACTGTTACCAATTTATTATGCAGATTCAATTTTTTATTACCCCCAGTTAACTAATCCTAATAATCCTACTAATGATAGAAGAACAGCCAAAATCCAAAATCTGATTACTACCTTTGCTTCTTCCCAACCCTTTAACTCAAAATGATGGTGCAGCGGGCTCATTTTAAAAATTCGCCGCCCATTAGTTAATTTAAAATAGCTTACCTGCAACATTACCGAAATAGCTTCAATTACATATACTCCCCCAATAATTACTAAAAACAGTTCTGTTCTAGTAAAGATTGCTATCGAAGCTAGTGCACCCCCTAAAGCAAGTGAACCTGTATCCCCCATAAATACTTCCGCTGGATGACTATTAAACCAGGAAAAACCTAAACAAGCCCCTGCAATAGAAGTAGCAAACACTGCTAACTCAGAATGACCCAGCTTAAAGACAAGATAAGTATAAGTGATAGTGACTATAATTGTAACCCCAGCTGCTAATCCATCGAGTCCATCGGTCAAATTAACAGCATTTGAACTGCCTAAAATCACCAGTACCACAAGCGGAATGAAAAAAATCCCTACATCTACTGTTTTTAACACATACGGAATTAGAATTTCTGTTCCTAAATCAAGTTTCACCAGTGCTAAGAAAGCTACTAACAAAGCTACTGATACCTGCCCCAGAATTTTTTGCCAGGCCTTTAATCCCAATGATCTATCAGCAATAATTTTAATTGCATCATCTAATAACCCCAAAAATCCATAACTAGCAGTTATAAACAAAGCCATAACTACCTCCGGAGTAGCTTCGGCAAACAGCAAGGTAGCCACTATGACCGCCAGAATTATCATCACACCGCCCATGGTAGGAATACCCGCTTTTTCTAAATGGCGTTCCGGGCCAACTTCCCTGATATTTTGCCCAAATTCAAGTTTCCGAAACCAATCAATTAAAAAGGCACCTAATATAATGCTAACTGCAAAAGATACTATTGCTGCCAGTATTAAGTCTACCACTAGTTCCTCACTCCTTATCCTGTAAGACTGATGCTACTTCCTCTAACTTCATTCCCCGCGACGCTTTAACTAATACTGTATCGTCAGCAGTTGCTAGCTGTAATAACTGCTTCCCTGCTTCCTGATTATCTTGATAACTGAAGATTCGTGCTTCCTCCATCCCGGCTTCACTAGCAGCAGCAGCAATTTCTGCTCCTAATTCACCTACTGTTAATAAATAATCAACTTCTTTATCTGCTACTAACTTTCCTATCCGCCGGTGTTCTTTTTCCGCTATAGCACCTAACTCTAACATATCCCCTAAGACTGCAATTTTGCGCTGCCCGCTTACTTCTTCCAGAATATTTAAAGCCGCCTGCATAGAGGTCGGATTAGCATTATAAGCATCATTAATAAGTTCAATCCCCTCTTCAGTCGTAGTTACCTGCTGTCGGTATTTACTGGTGCTGAACTTCTCCAGCCCTAATTTTATCTTTTCCGGTTCCACATTCAGTACTCGTCCCACTGCTACTGCCGCCAGGGCATTATAAACATTATGTTCCCCCGGCACCGGCAGTTTCAATTCCGATAAATCCGTCTCTGCTACTCTAAATTTAACTCCTTCTTCCTGTAAACTATGTATATTAATTCCTGTTAATCGATTATTTTCCTGCAACCCATACGTAATTACTTCTCCAGCCGCTAAATTTTTCATAGCTGCTACCCGCTGGTCATCACCATTTAAAACCGCCAGTCCCGATGCAGGTAGTTCCTGGATTAATTCCGATTTAGCTTCCGCTATTTTCTCTTGACTGCCCAGCAGTTCAATATGAGTTACCCCTACATTGGTAATAACCCCCAGCCGCGGTTCAGCAATCCGGGCCAACTGTCTAATCTCTCCTAACCCCCGCATTCCCATTTCTACTACTAAAGCTTGATAACTACTATCTAAATTAAACAGCGTCAAGGGCAGGCCGATCTCATTATTGAAATTTTCTTTACTCTTTAAAGTTTTATATTTTTGCTCCAGCACCGAGGCAATCATATCTTTAGTAGTTGTCTTCCCAGTACTCCCCGTAACTGCAACTACCTGCAGGGAAGAAAACTGGCGGCGGTAATAATTAGCCAGATCCTGCAGCGCCTGCGTAGTATCGTCTACCATTACCAGCGGCCCCTCAGCTTCTATTTCCCGACTGACAACTGCCGCTTTGGCTCCTTTAGCAAAGGCATCAGCTACAAACTCATGGCCATCAAAGTTATCTCCAATTAAAGCAATAAATAAATCTCCCGCTGCCAGGGTTCGGCTGTCAGTAGAAATACTATCAATCATCAAGTCGGCCGGACCGCGCCTATTCCCAGCCGCTGCCTCAGCAATCTCTGCCAGCGATAATTCTTCCATTAGCTTTCACTCCCAGCCTGAATCGCTTGCCGCGCCACTTCTCGATCGTCAAAATCAATCACTCGGTCCCCGAAGTCCTGATAAGTTTCATGCCCCTTGCCGATAATCAGAATAATATCCTCGGGGTCGGCTAACTTAACAGCCTCTTCAATTGCTGCTCCCCGCTCCTGAATTACTAAATAATCTGCCCCCTGTTGGCCGTCTACTTCTTCAATTCCCGCTACAATTTCTTCAATGATAGCTGCCGGCTCTTCACTGCGCGGATTATCCGAGGTAACCACTGCTAAATCAGCCAGTTCAATTCCCAGTTGACCCATAATCGGCCGCTTCTTCCTATCTCTATCCCCACCGCAGCCGAAGAGAACAATCACCCGTCCGGAAGTAAACTCATGGGCAGTCTCCAGGACATTTTCCATTCCATCCGGCGTATGAGCATAATCAATAATCACACCAAATTCCTGACCTGCTTCTACTAGCTGGAATCTACCGGGCACCCGCTCAGCTGTTTCAAGTCCCGCTTTAATATCGCCCAGTTCATACCCCAAACTAGCTACAGCAGCCACAGCAGCTAATGAATTATACACATTAAACCGCCCAGTTAATTTTAAATTAATTGCTAACTCTTCAGTTTCCATCTGCAGTTGATACGAGACGCCGCGGGCATCAATCTTAATTTCATCAGCTGTAAAATCAGCTCTACTCTCTACACCATAGGTCACCATTTCACCTGCCGCCCGATTAATAATTTCTGGCCCCCACTTATTATCTATATTCACAATAGACGGTTGCTCGTTAAACTGAAATAATTTTAATTTAGCAGCAAAATAATCTTCCCAGCTCTCGTGAAAGTCAAGATGGTCCTGACTTAAATTAGTAAATACCTGGCGGTCAAAATCAATCTCTAAAACTCTATCCAACGCTAAAGCATGGGAGGAAACCTCCATGACTACATGAGTAATTCCTTCTTCGCGCATGCGGGCAAAATAACGCTGGAGATCAAGTGACTCCGGGGTAGTTCGGCTGGCATCAGCTTCCTGCGTTCCAACTTTATTTTTGATTGTCCCAATCAATCCCGTTTCTATTCCTAATTCCCGTAGGATAGTTTCAATTAAATAAGTAGTAGTTGTCTTTCCATTCGTCCCCGTCACCCCGATAACCGTTAAATCGCGGGCCGGATAATCATAAAATTTAGCACTTACTTTCGCTAGTGCATGGCGCGTATCCGCCACTTTAACTGCCGGAATATCGGAAGCTAATTCCACTTCTTTTTCTACCAATACAGCTTCTGCTCCCGCCTCAACTGCTTCTTTAATAAAGTCATGACCGTCCATCTCAAAACCGCTAATTGCCACAAACAAATGGCCGGCTTCTACTTCCCGCGAATCATAAGCTATCCCAGAAACTTCTTTATCTAAATTCCCCGTAATAGTTTCTACTTCTAATACATCAACTAATTTTTTTAGATTCATCAGTTGGCCCTCCTATCATTTTATCTTTTATTTTTAATTATCGGTTTTCAATTCAACTTCCACGTATTCTCCATATTCAACCGTTTCGCCAGCAAACGGATCCTGGCGGCTAACTACTCCTGTCCCCGACCACTTCAAACGAAGGCCGAGTTCTCCCAGCAGGCGAGCTGCTTCCTGTCGAGTTTTCCCCTGTAAATCAGGTACATTAACTTGATACTTTTCCTCCTGCTCCTGAGTACCAGGGAAAAACAGAATCACTGTACTGTTTTCATCTACAACTACTCCCGGCTGCGGAATCTGCTCTACAATTTTATCTCCTCTACCCTCTAATTTAACATTCAAATCGCGTGCCACTAATTTATCCTCAGCCTCTGATAAAGATAAGTTCTTTACGTTTGGTACCTCCACTTGTTTAATTGCCTCATCCTCTTCGGTTTCCTTTTCCTGCTCTTCTTTTTCTTTCTGTGGTGGAATTTCTAAATAGCGAACAGCATCTTTCGCTACGTTGTGAAAGATCGGCGCTGCTACTTGCGAACCATAATAAGGGTGACTGCTAACCCCATACAAAACCACTAATCCTACCAACTGGGGATCATCTGCAGGCAGCATCCCTACAAAAGACGTATCATAAACCTGCTTCCCATAATGCTTAGCAGTACCTGTTTTACCCCCTATCTTATAGCCTTCCACTGCTGCTTTTTTTCCGGAACCTTCTTCTACTACCCCGGTAAGTAATTCACGCAAAGTACGGGCTGTTTTTTTCGAAATCACCTGCCGGATTGGTTCCGGCTGCTTTTTATTCATCAATTCTCCATTGGGCTTATGTACTTCTTTTACTACCTGCGGTTCCAACAATTGGCCATCATTGGCAACTGCTGATACAGCTGTAATTAACTGCATCGGAGTTACAGAAATTCCATGCCCGAAGGACATAGTAGCCAGCTCCACCGGACCTACATTATTAATATCATAAATTAATCCACTCGCCTCGCCCGGTAATTTGATATCCGTCTTACGGCCGAAACCAAAAGCTTTAATATACTTATAAAAATCCTCTTTTCCCACCCGCTGTCCTACCTGAACAAACCCGGGATTGCAGGAATTTTGCACCACTTCTGCAAACGTCTGCTTGCCGTGACCGCCTTCCTTCCAGCAGTCTAATTTCTGCCCGGCAACTTTAATATACCCAGGGTCATAAAATTTATCCTGCGGATGAACTACCCCTTCTTCTAGTCCCGCAGCAGCCGTAACAATCTTAAACGTAGAGCCCGGCTCATAAGTATCAGAAACTGCTCTATTGCGCCATAACTCAGGCGGAAAATCAGCAAACTGATTAGGATCATACGTTGGTCGATTAGCTAACGCCAATAAATCGCCGGACTCAGGATCCATCATTACAATTGTCCCGCCTTGGGCATCATACTGCTGCATTGCTTCCTCTAATTCTCGTTCTACAATATACTGCAAAACATGATCAATAGTTAAGTATAAATTATTCCCATCGTCAGGGGCAATATATTTGCTAATTCCTTTCGGAATTTCTCTACCTACTGCATCACTCTCAATTGCAATCCGCCCTGGGGTTCCCCTTAATTTATTATCATAGGATAACTCAACTCCCTGTAGTCCTTGACTATCCACCCCTGCAAAGCCTAATAAATGGGATCCCAAAGCTCCCTTAGGATAGTATCTTTTACTTTCTTCCGTAAAATAGATACCTTTTAAATCCAATTCTCTTATTTTTTCGGCCTGTTCCTCCTCAATCTTTCGCTCAACATAAACAGCTGCCAACTGTCTAGTTAACCGCTGATAAATCTTATCTTCTGATTTATCAAGAATTTGAGTTAACTTCTCAGCTGTCTGGCGGGGATTTTCTATATCTTGGGGGGCAGCTACTACTGTTTCAGCACTAGCACTAACTGCTAATTCTACTCCGTTGCGATCATAAATAATCCCCCGCTTAGGTTCAACTTTTACATTCCGCAGCCGCTGCTGTAAAGCCAGTTTTTGATAATCCTTATTTTTAAATAACTGGATCCAGCCTAGCCGAATTCCCAGCAGAGCTAATCCTAAAATCAACAACCCTAATAAAACTATAATTCTAACCCTAACTTTATAACTAACTTTATTCACCTGACAGTTCCCCCCATCAAGGCTCCTGCTTATCTAAAGTATCTGCTTGCACATTAGCTAGATTTTTAAACCAATCTTCTACTTTTTTCGGCCAGCTTTTTTCTGCTACCATAGTTTTTTCTGCTTCTTTTTTCGAACTAGAATTTTCTTCAGCAGCTTCATTCTCTAGCACTACATAATTTATCTCCTCGGGATGCTTCAAATTCAGATTTTTTTTAGCCCGGCGTTCTATCCGCTCTAAAGATATTAATTTGGATACTTGTAAACGCAGGTGAGCCGTTTCAGTTTTTAATTGATTCCGCTTTTCTTTTAATTCTTCTATCTGTAAATTCTTACGGGACAATTGAGCATATTGATTAATATGCAGCAGAACCATTATTAACATACAGATGATTACAAAAATAAACAGTAACAAATACTTTAAATTCCGCCTTCCAGAAGAAGTATCCCCCTCTTCTTCCGAATAATAATAACTGCCCCGATTATGATTTTTCATTTCCAATCTTATTCACCTGCCTTTAACTTTAGAACTTTTCTTTTCCACTACTCGTAATCGCGCACTGCGGGCTCTAGAGTTGCGTCTGATTTCCTCTTCAGTAGGAGCAACAGTAGTCACAATTTCGATTTCAGCCTCTTCATCACAGCCGCAAACTGGTAACTTAGGCGGACAAATGCAGTCTTTAGCTAAGTCTTTAAAAGTATGCTTAACAATCCTATCTTCCAAAGAATGAAAAGTAATTACCGCTAATCTCCCCCCCGGCTGCAGCCTGTTCACTGCTGCCTGTAAAGCATCTTCAATAACATCTAATTCCCCATTAACCGCAATTCGTAAAGCCTGAAAAGTCCGTTTGGCAGGATGAGGACCAGATCTCCGAGCCGAAGCTGGAATAGCTGCTTTAATAATCTCCACTAATTGGGTAGTAGTAGTAATCGGCTTCCGTTCCCTTTTATCTACTATAAACTGGGCAATTCTGTCCGCCCATTTTTCTTCTCCATACTGCTCAATGATTTTTGTTAATTCCCGATGTGATAAATTATTCACTAAATCAGCTGCCGTTGTCTCCTGGCGCTGATCCATCCGCATATCTAAAGGAGCTTCCTGCTGATAACTAAAACCCCGCTCTGGATTATCTAATTGATAAGAAGATACACCTAAATCAAATAAAACTCCGTCTACCTGCTCAATACCTAAATCATCCAACACCGACTCCAAATCCTGGAAGTTGGCCCGTACTAGTTCTACTTCTGCCTCTACCTTCTCTAGTTTAGACTGAGCTGCTATAATAGCTGCCTGATCCTGATCAATTCCCACTAGCTTACCATTAACACCAATTTTTTGAGCAATCTTTTGGGCGTGACCAGCACCTCCTAAAGTACAATCTACATAAATACCTGCGTGACTGCAGTCCAAATACTTAATTACTTCCGGCAATAATACCGGAATATGTTCAAACTCCATAATCTACCACCTTTTTATTATCAGTTTTATATCTATTATTTCTAAAATCTCAGTTTAATATAAATTACAAGTCCTTATTTGTTGCTTTCTAGCTAGCTTTTGAAATTCCTTTAATTTTCAACAGGAAAATTAGCTTCCCCTCCAGAAAAAATACAATCTTTGCCAATAAAAAATAGTAACTTTCTGCTCCCCAATACATACACATAAAATAAGTCACTTCCGAAACAAGAAAGGGGAGGTTTGCTATGCAAATTGACTTTCTATTTACCTGGTCTCAGGATGAAGATGAAGATTTAAAATCTGTAGGAGGAGGTTTTAGTCTTCCTGCTCCTTTCAAATGGCTCTTATCTATCTTCAAAAAATAACTTATAATTGAATTAGCAGTGGTACTAAAACAGGAACCAAAGCAGACAAAATACTGCCACTAATAAAAGCAGTAATTACTATTTCAGGCTGATTTACACTTTCCGAAATCAAAGGCAGAGTCGTATCCATAGTAGTAGCTCCTCCAGGAGCAATAACCGATAAATTTCTTTTTTTAGCTAACAGCGGAATCATAATAATCGCCATGATCTCCCTAGTTATATTAGTTAGAAAAGCTAAAGCCCCTAATTTAGCACTATGTAGTTTCCCTAATATAATTCCAGATAAACTATACCAGCCAAAACCTGCCCCCACTGCTCCCGCTTCATTAAGAGGAAAATCAAGCCAGTTACCTACTACCATAGCTCCTACAATACTACCAGCAGCAATCAATAACGGAATTAATAACACCTTATAACCTAATTCTTTAATTCTAGCAAACAGCCGGTCGCTTCCTCCAAGATCAATTCCAATACCTAATAATAAAATAAACAACAAACCAGTAGAAACAGTATCTATCTGAGTTATCCAACTAACTGGAATTAAAAAATAACCAACTATAATTCCTGTTAAAACTGTTAAAACAAGTGCAAGTACCATACTTATTACCTCCAATAATATTCGAAAATTAAAATAAATACTAGACTACCAATTATTGTCCCTGCTGCTAACATAATTGCTTGTAATCCTAGGTGATCTAACTTATTAATTACCTCTGGATTAGCTCCTACCTGCAGTCCCATACTAAAAATTAATAAAAATAGTCCGCCAAACACTAAATAATTCGTCAATTCTTTCATTTTAGCCGGCAATAAATTAAAATACCCTAATCCAAATCCAATTACTAACGATACTATAATAATCCACATTTTACCCCTCCTATCAAGCAAGTATCCAGCTAAGAAGATAACAACATCATTATATCGTTAATCCTCCTATAAATCAAAGTAAGTAGTGTATAGTACTCAATTAATTGAGTACTATACACTACTTACTTTATATAAAATCATTTCCCACGAATAGAAGCTAACTTGTTCTTTTTGATGAAAATTATCTATATCCTTTAAAAAATATGATTTCTCGCTAACATAAATAAAGGGGAAGCCTAATAACAGCTCCCCCTTACTTTTGATTTAGTTGTCCATGTGCTTTCTATATTCCTCTTTATCTTTAGAAAAGTCTACTACCCAATCTTCATCTTTTACTTTTACTGGTAGTACTAACTTCATACCATATTTATCATCTAAACTGCTGATACCGTTAATATCTTTAATTCGCTCCGGCTTTATATTATATTTAGAAGCTATCTCTTCGATAGTATCTCCTTTTTTAACTCGATAATAATAGCGTTTAGGAACAGGAACTTCTAGCGTTTGACCTGCTTTTATTTCTCCTTTGGAACGTAAATTATTAGCTCTCATGATTTTAGCATAGAAAATATTAAATTTCTGGCCAATGCCCCATAAAGTTTCATCTTCTTTAACTTTATAACCAATGGACACTATTCCCGGTTCAACTTGAGAGCTACCAATACTACTTCCTGATTTATCGCTTCCCTTTTGCTCACTTTCACTACTAACTACCTTCTTTTCCCCAATAATTTCAGGAGTTAAAAAGATAATTAATTCTCGTTTTTCTCGCCTAGTATTCTTTTTCTGAAATAACTTTCCTAACACCGGCAGATTTCCTAGCACCGGCACCTTAGACATTTTTTCCATTTCTTCTTCTTTAATTAAGCCGCCTAAAGCAATTGTCTCGCCGCTTTCTACTTTTACATTAGTCTGTGCTTTTCTGCTGCTAACTACTGGATACTTACCTCCCTGAGTTTCAATATACTTACTAACTACACTGACTTCCGGCGTAACATTGATAAATACTTGGTTTTTCTCAGTAATCTGCGGTTTAATAGTTAAATTAATTCCTACATCCTTAAAATTAACTTTCGGAGCACCATCTGTACCTGACCTTACTATCGGTACCTCATCACCAATATTTATATTAGCTTGCTTTCCATCAATAGTAGTTATCTGCGGATTAGCCAAAACAGTAGCTTGGTTATTTTCCTCTAACATATTTAGCATTGAACTATAACTCAACTTAACATTTCCTACCTCTAAATTAGCTCCCCCAGAATCAGAATCACTTCCTCCCGCACTAACTTTTAAATCACCAAAATCCCAATCAATTCCTAGCTCTTTCAATCCATCATGTGATACCTCTTCAATCCGCGCCTGAATTACTATCTGCTGTTTTGCCTTATCAAGCGATTTAATAACCGTTCTTACTTTCTCCAATTGTCCTTCATAAGCAGTTATAATTAAACTTTCTGCCCTTTCATCTACTTTAATACTCTTTTCATCAACTATAGAAGTAATGCTTTCTTTAATTGCTTTTGGTTCTGCATTTTGTAATTTGAAAACTTTAGTCTCTTTTTCTTGAAAGCCTTTTCTTAAATTTCCGGGTTCAGCTATTAAAACCGTATTATTTACTATTTTGTAATCCAAATTATTCGTTCTAGCTAATAGTTCTACTGCTTCAAAAAAAGTAATATTCGTTAATTGAAGGGTAACTTTTTTATCATCACTCACAGAATCATCAGTAATTACATTCATATTTGCTATATCTGCTAAAGCACGAAAAGCATCTCTCAGCTTAACCTCCTTAAAATTAAGATTATTAATTTCTATTTTTGCATTAGCTTGCTGGTCACTAGCTTCTACCCCCACAGCAGCCAGTCCCCACACTAAAACAACCGCTGTAAAAATTATCATTAATTTTTTCATCCTAATCTTCCTCACCTCCAATTATATAGGTGAATTCATTCTCTTTCTCTTCCACAATTAATTTATTAGAAGTAATTCGTTTAATTCTTAATCCTTCAAATTCCGCTCCTTCTTCTACCATTTTTGATGATTGGTCTCCATATTTAACAATTGTCCTTTTATCATTGTCTGTTTCTAATATCCCCAAAATTTGTAGTTTGGCTTGCAATTTCTGCTTTATTTCCTCCCGGAGAGTCTGTTCTGATTTTTCTTTTTCCTCCTTTTTAGCTCCTTTAACTGCTTTTTCCTGCTCCGAAGCAGTAGTTTCTTCCTTCGGTTTTGCCCGCAGCAGTGATTTAAACGGACTGATATCTGTCAGCTGCTTGTCGTAAATACTCACTTCTGGTGATTTTAATTTGCTCTGAACTAATTTATTACTATCAGCTTCTTTTTGCTCAACCGTTACTAATTCTTCAAGTTCAGCTTTGAATTCAGAAAGATCTGCATCAGTATTAATTATATCCAAAATCTGGTAGGTTACAAATCCGCCTAAACCCAACAGTAAAACAACAAACAGAGAAATTACAAGTGCTTTCTTCTTAAAATCTGCCGACTGGACATTATTATTGAACTTGAGTTTCACTTACATCACCTTCTCCTCCTTTGTTATCAGCTAACGTATACCCAATCAAGTTAATATTTGCCGTTACCCGATCTACCGGTCGTAAAGTAGAAGTCATTTTAAAACTTTCTACCCGGGTTAAATAGTCATTTTGTTTAATACTTTTTAGATACTTTGTAATCTGATCGTACTTGCCTCTTACTTTAATTTTTATCGGAAATTCATGATACAGATCTCCCTTCTGCAACTTACTGGACTTAACTTCCATTAAGCTTACATTATAACTCATAGCCTGTTTATTAAGAGCAACAATTAACTCTACAGTCTTACTGGAAGTCAAAAAGCTTTCCTGATAAATTATACTATCCGAATAGCCTAATCTTTTCTCTAACTGTTTATACTCTTGCATTAAACGTTTTTTATTTCGCAGAATACTTCGTTTGCTTTTAATTTGTGATTTAACTCTTTCTATCTGCTTTTTATTTTCCTCTAGTTTATTAACCAGGGGTTGATAAACTAACAGATAATAGGCACCAGAAAGTACTACTATTAAACCAATTACCAGCATTATTCGCTCCCGAATGGTTAATTTATTCCACCATTTCATGCATATCACTCCTAGAATTTAAAACCCCCGTTAATTTATAATGAACAGCTTTTACTGATTGATAACCAGATTTAACTACCTCTTGTTTATTAACTACTTCCAGAGAAATATCAGAAAAGTAAGGAGAAGTTTTAAATCTTTCTACAATTTTTTCTACTTCCTGCCTATTCAAGGTATAACCAGTTATATAAAACTGATCGTGTTCTTTAACTCTATACTCCTTCAACCAGCTTCTTTTAGGAATTGTATTCTTTAACTCTTTTAAATTGGACGGCCAATTAATCTGACTACCTACTATCTTTTCCCGCTGTTCTAATTTTTTCTTTAACCTCTTCTTTTTCTTTTTTGTTTTATTGATGAATCTAACTCGCTCATTAACCGACTTTAATTTGCGCTGTGCTATATTTAATTTTTTATTAGTTGCTTGATTTTTCGCCGACAATTTAATATAACCAAACAGAAAATAAGTCCCAATAGCAGCTATTAATAAACCAACAAATAACAATCCCATTTTTTGTACAAATTTCTTTTCTTCCTGAGCATAATCGGAGGGTAATAAATTAATCATGCTTCTTCCTCCTTCCTAAGCGCCAATCCAATGCCAACAGTTAATAATTGAACTATCTCTTCTAACTTCTGTTTGCTAACTCTTTTCAGTTTAGAAGTCAATTTTCCAGAAAAATCTAATCTTCCTACTTTAATATCAAATTCCTTACTCAAATGTCTATCTAACCCCTTTAATTTACTGCTGCCTCCAGTTAACATGATTTTATCTATTTCATAATCTTGATTATTTACTTCAAAATAATCAAGCGAACGATAAATAGCAGTAATCAAATTTTTGATAACTAAATTAGATTCCGGTTCTTTAAATAAATCATTATTTTCTTTATATTTATTAGCATCTTTACTAGACAAATCATGTTTATCAGCAATTTCTGCAGTTATATCTGTCCCCCCTAAATTTACCGTGCGGGTAAATAACAAACGCCCATTGTCTATAATTGAAACATCCGTAGTCCGCTTGCCGATATCTATCGCACAGATAGTATTTTTCTTATACAGTTCATTTACTGTCCGCCCAATTGCAATCGGCTCCGTTTCAATAGCTAGCGGTTCTAAACCGAGATTATCAAATAATTCTAAATACTTATCAATCAACTTTTGTTTAACAACTATAATTAATAATTGATAATCTCCGTTAGCCTTTTGATTTAAAATTTCATACTCAAGAATCCCCTCTTCAATTGGGATTGGAATCTGCTCTTTCGCTTCCCAGCTAACTGCTTTATCTAACTCTTCTTCTGACATATTAGGAATTTCAATTGTTCGACTCACCACTTTCTCTCCACTAACAGCAGTTATAACCTTATTAACTTCAAAATTATTTTTCGCTAAACTCTTTTGAATTGCATTGCTCAATGCTTCTACATCTTTAATTTTTCCGTCCTCCACTGCCGCTGATGGAGTTTCAATCACCCCTACATTATTAAAAACAATTTTTCCCCAACTAGTACTTACGTTAACAAGTTTTATTGTATCCTCCCCAATATCAAGTCCTAAAACTTCTTCTTCAAATAACTCATCAAATCTATATTTTAATCTCCCAAAAAAACCTAAACTTTCAGTCACTTTCTCACCTCGCTTCTATTGATAATAACTCATAAAACCACTAGCCAGTCAACAAAACGACTGCCTATCTCCTCCACCTTAAAAGTTATCACTCATAAATTGATTCCTCCTTTGCTTACAGTAATTCGTAAACCATTTTTTTAACCCAATTTCCTTTTCAACCAATATTAAAATATAAAATTAGTTAATAATTATGTATTATATCAGTTATAATTTTGCCCGCTAAAGATTTAAATTTGGACCTAAAGTTAAAGGAATAACCCTCAGTTGGTTTTTATTTTTCCTTTACTTCAGGCCCAAATTCTATTTGTTAAATAAATGACTTAGTTAGCTTTTGATTCAAATACTCCCTCACTATCAATTTCAATTTTATATTGTCCATTATCATAATTCCACTCATAACTTTGATGACCATTGCCGTTATCATTCTTTGGCTTATAACCACCGCCGTTACTTCCTCCATCTTTATAAGTATTTATTACTGAATGATCCATTCCCTCAATATTTGATAATTCTTTTTTATCAGAAGGATATGCTTCATGCTGAGAATAGTACATCTCCAGAGCTGTTTGAATATTTTTCATTTCACTTTCTGCCCTTGCTTTATTAGCAGTACTTTTTACACTACCAAATTTAGGTAAAGCAATTGCCGCTAAAATCGCAATAACTGCAATTACAATCATTAATTCAATCAGAGTAAAGCCCTCTTCAGTTGCTAAAGTAAGTTTTTGTCTTAAATTACTAATCATTTGCAAACCCTCCATTGTATTTTTTTGTTTATCCCATCCCTATTTTCCTTTTTTTTCAGAAAAATCACATAATTTATTTTTTGAAATATTTCCTACTCTCTATCCCCTCCTTCGCCAGATAAACATTTTTTTACAGTAGCTGATAAAAAAATAACTTTTCTGTAACATAATATCCCTGTTCTCTTAATTTATTGGCTACTAAATCTTCAATAACTCCTTCTGAAATAACTCCTTCCGTATCCCGTAGCGGAATATTTGACTGATAATTACACCTCCTTCCCATGAGAAAATCCGCCCCAGAGATTTCTTAAAATGGTTTGTCCAAATTTTAATTCTTTCTGCATAAAATTAAATATCTTGTAAGTTCGCTTGATTTACTTGTACTTTAGTTACTCTCATTGCTTCCTCTAATGTAGTTATGCCGTGCCCCACTTTTCTCATACCGCATTTTTCTAAGCTTACCATCTCTTGCTTTCGCGCTGCTTCATCAATTCGACTAGTAGAAGCCTCTTCTACTACTAAATCTTTTATTTTTTTATCTACTTCCAAAATTTCATGAATTGCTGTCCGTCCTCGGTATCCTGTATCATTACAGACACTACAACCCTGCCCGGTATAAATATTTAAATCATCCTCATTAACTTGCAAATAATCCTTTAATTTATTTTTTATCTGTGCATTATCCCTTTTCATCTTACATTCCTGACAAATAGTTCTTACTAACCGCTGGGCTACCACTCCAATTACCGAAGAAGCTACCAAGAATGGTTCAACTCCCATATCAATTAATCTAGTTAAAGCTCCCGCAGCCTGATTAGTATGGAGGGTAGTAAGTACCAAATGACCTGTTAAAGCAGCATGAATTGCAATTTCAGCCGTCTCTTTATCTCTAATCTCACCAATCATCATTATATCCGGATCCTGCCGTAAAATAGAACGTAATCCATTAGCAAAAGTAAGTCCTGCTTTGGGATTTACTTGAACTTGGTTAATACCTGCTAATTTATATTCAACTGGATCCTCTACAGTTACAATATTAGTTTCAGCAGTATCCAAAGCTTTTAGAGCTGAATAAAGAGTAGTAGTCTTTCCACTACCCGTAGGACCAGTCATTAGAATCATTCCGTGGGGTTCTTCAATCATTTTTTTAAAAGAAGCTAAATGTTCAGATAAAAAACCTAATTTTTTCAAATCAAGCATCAAGCTACTTTTATCTAAAATCCTGAGAACTACCTTTTCTCCCCTGACTGTTGGTAAAGTAGAAACCCGTAAATCAATTTGCTTATCCTTAACTGTCATCTGGACTCTACCATCTTGGGGCAATCGCCTCTCCGCAATATCTAAATCAGCCATTATCTTTATTCGAGATACTAGCGCTGAATGAGTATGTTTGGGGATATTCATTTCATTATGCAGTATTCCATCAACTCGATAACGAACTCTGACTTCCTCTTCTTCTGGTTCTATATGGATATCACTAGCCCTTAGTTCTACGCCTTCAGTAATAATATTATTTACTAATTTAACTATTGGAGCTTCATCTACCATCTCCCGCAGGCGATCAACCTCTGCTTTTTGTCCTTGTTCCGAAGTAAAATTGGAATTAGAATTCATTTCCTTAACTACTTCATTTTCCCCAAAATACTGATCAATTGCCTGTTTGATTTCTGATTTAGTTGCAATTACAGGAACTACTTCCTGGCCGGTTTTAATTCTGATATCATCAATGGCCATCACATCCAAAGGGTCAGACATAGCAACTGTTAACTGATTTCCTTCTTGTTTGATTGGAATAGCGTGGTGGCGTTTAGCTAATGACTGTGAAATTAGTTGAATTACTTCTGAATCAATTACAAACTTTTTTAAATTAATGCGAGGAATTCCTAGTTGGTACTCCAAAGCTTCAGCTAAATCTTCTTCAGAAATCAACCCCATCTCCTGCAAAACTTCTCCTAACCGCTTATCAGTTCCCTTTTGCGTCTCTAGTGCCTTCGACAACTGTTTTCGAGTAATAAAACCAGCCTCAATCAACACATCCCCCATCTGCTTTTTCTTTACCATAACTTATTGCCTCCAAACTAAGGGTTAAACTATATAAGTTGTTATTAATTTTCTTCAATAATTAAATATATTTCCATCAAAGGTACTATATTATTTTATTTTTTATTTTAGGAAATAAACTTAATAATTTCAAGAAAAATCCAAAAAAATAAGACACCCATTTCAAAAAAGAAAGGGTGTCTTATATAAATTCATGTTATATTAAGTTATTAATTGGGGTGGATGATGGGATTTGAACCCACGGCCTCAGGAGCCACAATCCTGCGCTCTAACCATCTGAGCTACATCCACCACGGTAAAAACAATGAACAATATAAAATGATAATTGATAAATGAAAACATTAACTTCAACACACAGTTTTTTGAACTTGATTTTCATTTATCATTCTCCATTCTCCATTCTCCATTCTCCATTCTCCATTGAAGTTAAACTGGTGGAGATAAGGGGGCTCGAACCCCTGACCTCTTGTCTGCCAGACAAGCGCTCTCCCAACTGAGCTATATCCCCACAAAATATCAATTAACATTTATTCAGTTGACAGTCAACAGTTTAAGTCAAAACCATACAACCATTTTTCTTTAGGACTTTGAAGTTATTTCTTACCTGTCAACTGTAAATTGTTAACTGTTAACTGAAGTTAATGGAGCTGGCGGTCGGATTTGAACCGACGACCTGCTGATTACAAGTCAGCTGCTCTGCCAGTTGAGCTACGCCAGCATATCTGAAAATGTAAAATGATAAGTCAGCAATAAAAAAACACAAAACCTATTTTGTTTACAATAGGCCTTGCTAGTATTAATTTGATTAATTGGGGTGGATGATGGGATTTGAACCCACGGCCTCAGGAGCCACAATCCT
>CAYFUT010000013.1:41369-51847 GCA_964346395.1 uncultured Halobacteroidaceae bacterium | reverse complement strand
TTTCATCGGTTTAATGACCAGCGGTATCCAGCTACTAGTATTAGCACTGATAAGCTGACCGAACTATTTAATTATTTGGAAACCAATAATTATCGCGTAGTAAGTCTAGCTCAGGTAGTTAATCGGCTTCAACAGGGGCGGAAAATTCCGGATAAGACAGTGGTGCTAACGATAGATGACGGCTACGAAAGTTTTTATCAGCACGGACTAGAAGTTTTTAAAGAATATGATTATCCGTTTACTATCTTTATTGCTACCAAGCCGATCAATCATGGGTACGGTGATTTTTTAAGTTGGCAGCAGTTAGAGGAAATAAAGCAGTACGGAACTATCGGCAGCCACAGCTATGATCATCAGCACTTAACTACTTTAGCGCCCCAGCAGGTGAAAGAGAATATTGAACAGAGTATTGAGGAGTTACAGCAGCAATTAGGAATTAAGCCGCAGTTTTTTTCCTACCCCTATGGGGAATATAATCAAACGGTGCAGACAGTAGTCAGTGAGTTAGGGTTTGCTGCCGGGTTGACGCAGAATTTGGGGGCAGTAGCGCAGGAAAGTGATCAACTGCAGTTGGCTCGAATAGCTGTTACTAATGATTCTAATTTTCAGGAGCGGTTGAGTTATCATTATCTGCCAGCTGATTGGATAGGGGAAGAAGAAATGGTAGCTGACGATAAATTGGTTAAAGTCCAACTTACAACCAAGCCGGAAATTAATCGAGCCCAATTATATATTAGCGGTCACGGCTGGCGGCGGGTTGATTTAAATCAGGGGCAGTTAGATCTTGAGTTAGATCTGGAATTAAAGTACAGGCGAAACAGGATCTTTTTAAAGACCTATCGCAATGAAATAACATCTAAACTAATTATCCAGGATTGACTAATTTACAATTAAAAAATAATGTGATAAACTGTAATTAAATTACATAAAGAGGGGTGAGTTATTGAGTTCAAGTTCAACCAAAGAACTGTGTTTTATGATTTATTCAAACTCAACTTCAAATTTAATACAGGAGGTAAGATAATGGCGAAAACAAAAGTAGGAATCATTTGCGGCGGTAAATCAGCTGAACATGAGGTTTCTCTGCAGTCGACGCAGAATATTGTAGAGGCGATAGATAAAGATAAGTACGAAGTGATCTTAATCGGAATTGCTAAGGATGGGCAGTGGTATCTGTATGAAGATACTGATTTCTTATTGGGTGCCGAAGACCCGCAGGAAATTCAGCTGGCGGATTCGGATAATAAAGTAGGCATTATTCCAGCAGATAAAGAACAGCAGTTAATCAATCTGGCTAATCAAGAAATTTTAGGCGATATAGATGTAGTTTTTCCTGTTTTACATGGCCCCTATGGAGAAGACGGCACTATTCAGGGCTTGTTAGAAATGGCTGATATTCCCTTTGTTGGCCCGGGAGTATTGGGATCATCGGTAGGCATGGATAAAGATGTGATGAAGCGGTTAATCACAGAAGCAGAAATTCCGACAGCTGACTTTATGGTTGCCGATAGAACTTCCATTGGTGAGATTACTTTTGAGCAGGTGAAAGAAAAATTGGGTACGCCGCTGTTTATCAAGCCGGCTAACCTGGGTTCCTCAGTCGGAGTTAACAAGGTAGCAACGGCGGAAGAATTTAATCAAGCGCTAACTGAGGCCTTTCAATTTGATAATAAACTAATCATTGAAGAATTTATTGCCGGCCGAGAAATTGAATGTTCAGTGCTGGGCAATCAAGAACCTATGGCTTCTAAGCCCGGTGAGATTTTGCCGAAGAAAGAATTTTATTCTTATGAAGCTAAGTATATTGATGAAAATGGAGCTGGTTTAGATATTCCCGCCGACTTACCGGAAAAGTTAATTCAGAAAGTGCAGAACTATGCGATTAAGACGTTTAAGACCTTGTGTTGTGAAGGGTTGGCCCGGGTTGACTTCTTTATTCAGGATAATGAACGAGTTTTAGTTAATGAAATTAACACTATTCCCGGCTTCACCCGGATTAGTATGTATCCTAAGTTGTGGGAAGTGAGTGGAATTGAATATTCAGAGCTGATCGATCGATTGATTCAGTTAGCATTACAGCGACATGAAAAAGAAAAAAAGTTAAAGACTACTTTAGAATAAAAATTATAAAATTGGCTAGCTAGAGATTATAGAAATAAAATAATTTCTAGCTAGCTGGTTCAATTAGAAGTTCTAGTCTACGGTTTAATGATGGAGAATTTTTTGACATAGAGCGGGAAAACCTCTATAATAATAATTGAAATTTGTTTTCAGTTATTATGATTTAGTAATGAATAGTTTAAAAGATAGAAACTTATTTTTTTCTTACTAGTTGATAATGATTTTTAAAATTACTCAGGAGGGGTAGAGATGGAACAATTAACACTGCAGCAGTTAAATCAGGAGGAAACCGGAAGAGTAGTTGAGCTGGTAGGCGGATGCGGCTTAACTGAGAAATTAAATAATATGGGAATTAGAAAAGGGAAAAAATTAACCAAAGTAAGTGATTCCTTTATTGGGGGACCGGTAACAGTTCGCTTTGATAATACTAAAGTAGCTATTGGCTCCGGAATGGCCGAGAAGATCATAGTAGAGGTTGATAACTAATGAAAGTACTTTTAATGGGCAATCCGAATGTAGGAAAAAGTGTTATTTTTTCCAAATTAACCGGGACTCATGTAACTGCTTCTAATTATGCGGGAACTACCGTCGAATATAAAAAGGGCGAGCGAGAATGGCGGGGGGAAGAAGTAGAAATTATTGATGTACCGGGAACTTATACGTTAGACCCAACTAACAAAGCAGAAGAAGTAGCAGTTGATATGTTAGAAGAAGGAGATTTAGTAGTTAATGTGTTAGATGCTACTAATTTAGAGCGGAATCTAAATCTTACTTTACAGCTGTTAGAACGGGATATTCCGGTGGTTGTTGTTCTTAATATGTGGGATGAAGCAGAACATAAAGGAATTGAGATTGACCTAGATAGATTAGAAGAATTTTTAGGGGTACCCGTAATTCCCACTGCTGCTATTAAAAACCAAGGCATTAAAAAAATAGTTGATCAGTTTGGTTATCGGGAAATAGCAGATATAAAATATGGAACTGCAGAAAAAAGATGGACGGAAATTGGAGAAATTATTGAAACAGTGCAGGAAATTAATGACCGCGGCCATTCTTTCGTGGAATGGCTAGAAGATGTTTCGGTGCAACCCTTATCCGGGATTCCGATTGCATTAGCGGTTATGTGGGTGACTTTTAAGGTAATCCGCTGGATTGGAGAAGGACTGATTGGAAATGTAACCGAACCTTTTTTTGCAGTTATTTATAAACCTATAATAATGCAGCTAAGTGACTTATTAGGTAGTGAGACTTTACTTCATAAATTATTAATTGGAAATTTAATTAGTGGAGAAATAGATTTTGGACAGTCTTTTGGAATTTTAACTACCGGGATTTTTATTCCTTTTGCCGCCGTGCTGCCTTATATTATAGCATTTTATCTGGTGTTAGGCTTGCTAGAGGATACAGGATATTTGCCGCGGCTGGCGACATTAGTAGATAATATCATGCATAAAGTCGGTCTGCATGGCTTTTCAATTATTCCTATGATTTTAGGTTTAGGCTGTAATGTACCGGCCGCCCTATCAATTAGAAGCTTAGAAAGTAGGCGGGAAAAATTTATTGCCAGCACCTTAATGGCTATTTCGGTACCCTGTATGGCGCAGATAGCTATGATTTTTGGTTTATTAGGTACTTACAGCGGTAAATATGTGGGGTATGTATTTGGAATTTTAATTTTAATCTGGTTTACAGTAGGCAGAATACTTAATAAAGTAATGCCGGGGTTTAGTTCTGATTTGTTATTAGAAATCCCGCCGTTTAGACTACCCAGTTTAAGTACTATTGTTAAGAAATTATGGATGCGGGTAACTAGTTTTCTTCGGGAAGCGATTCCTTATATGCTAGTGGGAGTATTTTTAGTTAATCTACTTTATATTGGGGGCGTGTTTGAATTATTAGCAGTTATATTTGGCCCGTTATTCAATAAAATTTTTGGTCTACCGCAGGAAGCTATTTCTGCCTTGCTAGTGGGCTTTTTACGTAAGGATTTAGCGATGGGTATGTTGACTCCATTAGAAATGACGGCCAAGCAATTAGTGGTAGCCAGTACAATTTTAACTGTTTATTTCCCCTGTGCAGCTACTTTTGCTGTGTTAATTAAGGAACTAGGAGTTATTGATATGCTGAAAGCTACATTAGTTATGTTAGTTACTACTTTAGCAGTAGGTGGTTTTGTTAATTTTGCTTTTCAAGGAGGTTCCTTTACGGTAGTAGGGTGGATAGTGATTGGTGTAGTATTATTTTTAGCCAGCTATCTGCCGGAAGTTGAATTTAGTAATTAACCGGAGATTAAATTTAATTGCTTATCATTAACCTCCAACTGGTTGCCTTACAAGTTGGAGGTTAATTTATAGATTTATGGTTAGTTAATACTTAGTCACTTATGAACATTATTCTAAATTGAAAACAGGAAAATTAAATTCAAGGTAGAAGGTAACAAGTGGGGAAGTGAAAACTAAACAAACTTATATATTATTATTTAACAAGGAGTGGTGATAATGAAATTAGAAGGAAAAAAGATTGCTATGCTAGTTGGCCCTAAATATGAAGACTTAGAATTTTGGGCTGTTTATATGCGGATGGTAGAGGAAGGAGCAGAAGTAACGAAAGTAGGTAAAGAAGCCAATCAAGAATATATAAGTAAAAGTGGAGGGTTGACTGTAGAATCAGAAGCAGCTGCTAGAAATTTATCAGCCGATGATTTTGATGCTGTGTTAGTTCCCGGTGGCTGGACACCTGATAAAATTAGAAGAGATCAGGGAGTTATTGATTTAGTGCAGGAGATTGATGCTCAAAATAAAATAGTAGGGCTTATTTGTCACGCGGGGTTAGTAGGGATTTCAGCCGAGATTGTAGCTGGTAAAAAGGCTACAGGTTCGCAGGGAATCAAGGATGATTTGATTAATGCTGGAGCTACCTGGGTAGATGAACCTGCTTTTCAAGCTGGAAATTTAGTGTGGGGAAGAGTAGTTAAGGATATTCCTAATTACTGCCGGGTATTAGTAGAAGCTTTAGCAGAATAAAAAAGCAATTTAAAATTATCCGGGGAGTAGGAAAAGTATAATTCTCTAAATGATAAAAAAGCCGCCGTGAGGCGGCTTGATTTAGATTGGTCTTACTTTAGCTTTATTTTTTTCCGGGCAGCAGGCTGACGGCAAGCAGATATAAATAATAAATTCTAATTACTGATTCGTGTTTTTCAATTTTTTTGCTTAAGTCGATAATGAGCCAACTGTGCAGCCCGGGTTGAATTTCTGGTTGGAATTTTTTTGTCATCAGCGATTTTCCTTTCATTTTCTCTGGGGCTATATTTAATTGTAAAGTTCCACCCTCAAATTAGAAATAAGATTGCGGGTAGTTTCTAAGTTCAAACTCTGCGGATAGGAGTTCCACCTTCAAAAATTTTTAGCTTTAATTCTTATTATATCTAATAAGTCTAGAAAAAATTAGTTTTATTTTCATTAAAGTGAGATTGAAATATTAATTATTAAGGAGGTAGATAATGACAATTCATTCCCTAGAAGAACATCAAACAGGAAAACCGATGTTGAGAAATGAATGGTTATTAACAAATGGTTTAGGAGGTTATGCCGGTTCTACTACCGGAGGAGTAAATACTAGAAAGTATCATGGACTATTAATTGCTTCTTTAGTGCCCCCTGTAGACCGTAGATTAATGGTTTCTAAACTAGAGGAAAAGATAAGGGTTAATGATGAATCCTTTTCTTTAGCGGCTAATTTAATTAATGATCTTGATTTAGCAGCTAGAAGGAAGAATATTGATGAAATAAATCAGGCTAAGTTTTCTCAGGCAAAGGAAGCAGAGACAAAACAGAATATTAATTATTTACCAGCAGGATATAAAAATTTACTTTCTTTTTCTAGGGATCCGTTTCCTACTTACACCTATCAAGTTAACGGGATTTTGCTGGAAAAATCAATTTATATGGTTTACCAGCAGAATACGACCGTAGTTAATTATCGAATTTTAGAAACCAAACCGGAGGCTAAACTTGAGTTATCGCCGCTATTAAACGCGCGGGATCATAATTTGGAGAAGTTGAAGCCAGATTTGGACTATCAGATAGTTGATAAACAGGATAACCAGTTAGCTTTACAGGCGGAGGATGTATCGTTAAATATTTTATGGAATGCCGGGCAGTTTAATGAACAGGAAACCTACTTTACGGGCATGTATTATCCTTTAGAAACGTCTCGTGGAGAAACTAATCTTGATGATCACTATATTCCGGGCCGATTAGTAGTAGATATCGGTGAAGAAAAAGAATTTTCGGTTGTGTTTTCTACTAATGAAATTACTGAAATTGAAAATCAGAAGTGGAAACAGGAATTGGTGGAGCGGAAAGAAAGATTAATTGCTAATTATCCGGTCTGTACAAACGATTTCATAGAAGATTTAATAGTAGCTGCTGATGATTTTATCACTTACCGAGCCTCAACTGACAAAAAAACAATCATGGCCGGTTATCCCTGGTTTACTGATTGGGGTCGAGATACGATGATTTCTCTACCGGGACTTACGTTAGCTACAGGGCGTTATCAAGAAGCAGAGGAAATTCTGACCACTTTTGCGTTAAATATTAAAGACGGTCTACTGCCGAATGTATTTGATGATCACTCGGGAGAGGCAGCAGAGTATAATACAGTTGATGCTACCCTCTGGTTTTTTCAAGCTATTAAAGAATACTATGATGCTACTGAAGATAAAGAATTTATGGAGTGGATTTATCCTAAATTAGAAGCAGTAATTCAAGCGCATAAGGAAGGAACTGCCTATAATATCCAGGTGGATTTTACTGATGGCTTATTAACCGCTGGCGAAGAAGGGGTACAGTTAACCTGGATGGATGCTAAGGTAGGAGACTGGGTAGTTACGCCCCGCCAGGGAAAAGCGGTAGAAATTAATGCTCTTTGGTATAATGCTTTAAAGGTATTTAATGAATTGGGATCTGAGTTAGGAGAAGAGAATAAAAATTTGGAAGTTATTTCTTTAATTGAAGCTAATTTTACCGATGTTTTTTGGTACGAAGAAGGTCAATATCTGTATGATGTAGTAACTAAAGAAGGAGCAGATAGCCGACTGCGGCCCAATCAGTGCTTTGCGGTTAGTCTGCCCTATACCTTGTTAAGTAGAGAGCAGGAAAAAGCAGTGATTGCGAAAGTGTACGAAGAATTATATACTCCGGTGGGGCTGCGCAGTTTAGCTCCCCAAGAAGATGAGTATCAAGGCCAGTGTAAAGGGCGGAGAGCAATTAGAGATGCTGCTTACCATCAGGGAACAGTCTGGGGCTGGTTAATCGGCAGCTTTTTTGAGGGGTATTTGAAGGTGAATGATTATTCTGCAGCCGCCAAGGAGAAAGTATGGCGGATGTATCAGCCGTTTAAAGAACATATTAATTCTTTTGGGCTCGGCTCTATTTCGGAAGTATTTGATGGTGATTTTCCCCATCGACCGCGGGGCTGTTATGCCCAAGCTTGGTCAGTGGCAGAACTGCTGCGGATTTATACGAAATATCTTGCAGAATGAAATTGCGGTATAAAAATTTATTTTGATAAAAAAATTATTTTAATAAAAAACTATGTCACTACTACTTCTTACACCGCAAGGATAACTAAAGTAAAATAGTGGACAGATTATAAGTTTTTATTGTAATTGGTAATTAAATTTTGTATCATGGCTATGAGCTATGTGCAAGTGTTTTTTACTACGGAGAGTCTTGAGCAAGACTCGTAGGGTGGGCTGTGAGCCAAAACCTGAAAGTCAAAGGCTTCTAGAGGTGGCTTTGATTTATGGTTTTGACTGTAGCTTATAGCCATAACTTCATTTTAAACCTTCAAATTTGGTTTAAGTTAATGCTTATGGTTTTAACTTAAGAATTAAGCTAAGAATAGGAGTTGATACTAGTGAATAGTGAAGAAATAAGGGATACAGGAACTAGTAAACAAGAAGAAAAAGAGTACTTTATTATCAATCAAATCATAGATTATTCAATAGTAGATAATCATCTTTATTTAGAATCGGATACGGGGCAGGTAGGATTAGAATTTATTACTGCTGAGATTGTAAGAGTAGTGCTGGGCCAACCGACAGAAGTGGAGGGGAGTACTTCTGCGGGAGTAGTAGAGCATAATTATGCTTATGATCAGTTTACAGTAGAAGAAACTGAAGAGGAATTATTAGTAACTACTGATGCGTTAGAAATAACAATTAGTAAGCAGACGTTTGCCTTAAGTTTTTATGATCGGCAGGGAAACTTAATCCACCAGGACTGTCGAGATATGGCTCTAGGCTGGAATAAAGAAGAAGTTAGAGCCTGGAAAGAACTTAAAGCAGAAGAACGGTTTTATGGGCTGGGGGAAAAGACAGGCTGGCTTGATAAACGGGGCAAAGAGTATAGAATGTGGAATCATGATACTTTTGAGCCCCATGTGGAAACGTCAGATCCACTCTACCAATCAATTCCGTTTTTAATTGGTTTTGATCAGGGGCTAACCTATGGAATTTATTTTGATAATACATATCAAACTCATTTTGATCTTGGCAAAGCTGGCAAAGATTATTATTCTTTCTGGGCTGAAAGTGGAAAGTTGGATTATTATTTTATTTATGGTCCTGAAATGAAGGAAGTAATTGCCCATTATACGAATTTAACCGGGCGGATGCCTTTACCGCCTAAATGGGCCTTAGGTTATCATCAGTCTCGCTATAGCTATTATCCGGAGTCTGAAGTTAGAGACTTAGCTGCTACTTTTCGGGAGGAAGAAATTCCGTGTGATGCTATTCATTTTGATATTCATTATATGGATGATTATAAAATTTTTACTTGGGATCAGCAGAAGTTCCCTCAGGTAAAAAAACTTTTAAATGATTTAGGGGCAGCTGGATTTAAGCCGGTTACTATCATTGACCCTGGAGTTAAGACTGATCCTCGATATGAAGTATATCAGTCTGGAATAGAGAAAGACTGTTTTTGTAAATACCTAGATGGAGAACTGTATACTGGAGAAGTTTGGCCAGGCGAGTGTGTGTTTCCGGATTTTACCCAGCAAGAAACCCGAGACTGGTGGGCCAACTTGCACCAGGAGCTCGTCGAGCAGGGAGTGAAAGGTATCTGGAATGACATGAATGAGCCGGCTGTTTTTAATGATACAGATACTATAGATCTGGATGTAATGCATCAAAATGACGGTGACTCCGGGACTCACGATCGGTTTCATAATCTGTATGGGCTGCTGGAATGTCAAGCTACTTATCAGGGACTCAAGGATAATCTGCCGGATGAACGTCCATTTGTTTTAACTCGAGCCGGATTTGCCGGCATTCAACGCTATTCAGCTGTCTGGACGGGAGATAACCGCAGTTTCTGGGAACACCTTGATTTAGCAATGCCGATGCTGATGAATTTAGGCCTGTCGGGCGTTGTCTTTTCGGGAACTGACGTCGGCGGTTTTACTGGCGATACGAACGGCGAGCTGTTGGCCCGCTGGACGCAGCTAGGTACCTTTATGCCGTTTTTTAGAAATCACTGTGAGGTGAGGGCTATTCAGCAAGAACCCTGGTGTTTTGCGGAAGAATATCAACAGGTAATAAAAAAGTATATTGAGTTGAGATATAAATTTTTACAGCACTTATATAACCTATTTTATCAGGCCAGCCAGACCGGACTGCCAGTTATGCGCCCGCTTGTGCTTGAATATCCGGAAGATGAAACTACTTATAATCTTTCCGACCAATTTATAGTAGGAGAGAATATTCTGGTAGCTCCGGTTTATGAACCGGATACGGAACACCGAATGGTTTATCTGCCGGCCGGTGGATGGTATGACTACTGGACCGGCGAATTTTATGCAGGAGAGCAGCATATTATTGCGGAAGCTCCCCTGGATAGGCTGCCGATGTATGTGCAAGCAGGAGCTATTATTCCTAAACTGCCGGTACAAAATTATGTAGGCGAAAAAGAGCTAGAAAAATTAAAGTTGGAGATTTACCTTGGTGCAGAGGAAAACCAGGGTGAGTATTCCCTTTATGAAGATGACGGCATCAGCTTTGCTTATCAAGATGGACAGTATAATCTAAAAAGATTTAGCTATCAGCAGGAAGCGGATAAGATAAAGTTTACCTTAGCTGCTGAGCAGATTAATTATCAAACCTCTTATGATAAGTACCAGCTTCAATTTAAAGGATTAGCTGCGGAGCCGACTGAAATAATAGTGGACAGAGAAGAACTTGCTGAGTGGGAGTATAAAGCTAATTACTTGCAGTTTACAGTGTCGGTGTCGACAAGCAGCATAGAAATCGTGTTTTAGGAAAAATAGATAAGAAAGTAATTTACAGC